>NZ_JAMYLI010000046.1:0-37303 GCF_040317955.1 Mesorhizobium sp. M1342
ATGTGGATCAATCCGGAGGTGAAGGACCTGTTCGCCTTCCGCTTCGAGGATTTCCGGCTAGAAAACTATGTCGCAGACGCGTCGATCAAAGCGCCGATCGCGGTCTAAGGCCGCAAATTTCAGTCGATGCCGACCATCACGTCCGAGGCCTTGACCACGGCATAGGCCTGCTGGCCCTTTTCGAGCTTGAGATCGGCGACGGCCTCGTTGGTGATCGAGGCGGTGACGATGGCCGCCGCCAACGCCGATCATGACATGCGAGGTGGTGGCTCCCTTCCAAGGTTTCTTTGCCGATCTTACCGAACAATCGGTGTCGTACAGACGCTTTCAGGAGGCGCCAGGCCTTCCCTTGTTATATTCATGCGGATATATCGGTTGGGAGGCTTCGGGCCGCCAGAATTCAATCAGGGAGAGTTTCCATGACGCGCAAAGGTTTTGGATCAAGGGCGATCGCCATTGGGGGTTTTGCGGTCATGTTGATGGCGGCGGTGCCTGCAGCACATGCTGAAGACAAGGTGGTGGTGTTTGCCGCGGCCAGCCTCAAGGACGCGCTCGACGCCGTGAACAAGGCCTGCGAGGCCGATGTCGGCGAGGCGGCGACTGTCTCTTATGCCGCGAGCTCGGCGCTGGCCAAACAGATCGAGGGCGGGGCGCCTGCCGACGTCTTCATCTCGGCCGACGTCGACTGGATGAGATATCTCTCCGACAAGAAGCTGACCAAGCCGGACACCGAAGTGAAGCTGCTGGGCAATCAGATCGTGCTGGTGGCGCCGAAGGACTCGGCGGTCGACACCAGGATCGAGAAGGGTTTTGACCTCGCCAAGCTGATCGGCGACGGCAAGCTCGCCATGGGCGATTTCAAGGCGGTGCCGGCCGGCAAATACGGCAAGGCCGCACTTGAATCGCTCGGCGTCTGGTCCTCGGTCGAAGGCAAGGTGGCGCAGGCCGAAAACGTGCGCGCGGCGCTGAAGCTGGTTTCGACGGGCGAAGCAGCGCTTGGCATTGTCTATGCCACCGACGCGCATGCCGAAAAGGGCGTCAAGGTGGTCGGCACCTTCCCGGAGGATTCGCATCCGCCGATCATCTATCCGATTGCCCAGACCGCCGATTCGAAGGACAAGGACACGCCGGCTTTCCTGAAATGCCTGCAGTCGGCCAAGGCGGCCGCGCTGTTCAAGGATCAGGGATTTACGGTGCTCGCGCCGAGCAACTGAGTTCCAGGGGCTTCATCTGACATTATGAACTGGCTGCTGGACCTCACTCCCGACGAATGGAATGCGGTCCGGCTGTCCATCAAGGTGGCAACGGTGGCGATGCTCGCCAGCCTGCCGCCAGGCATCTTGGTTGCGCTGCTGCTTGCCCGGGGACAGTTCTGGGGCAAGACCGTTCTCAACGGGCTGGTGCATCTGCCGCTGATCCTGCCGCCCGTGGTGACCGGCTACCTGCTGCTGCTCACCTTCGGCCGGCGTGGCCCGGCCGGCGCTTTCCTGGCAGAGCATTTCGGCATTGTCTTCTCCTTCCGCTGGACAGGTGCGGCGCTGGCCTGCGGCGTCATGGGCTTTCCGCTGATGGTGCGGGCGATCCGATTGTCGATCGAGGCGGTGGACCGCAAGATGGAAGCGGCGGCGGGAACGCTCGGCGCCAATCCGCTCTGGGTGTTTGCCACCATCACGCTGCCGTTGATCCTGCCCGGGCTGATCGCCGGCGCCATCCTCGCCTTCGCCAAGGCGATGGGCGAGTTCGGCGCCACCATCACCTTCGTCTCCAACATTCCCAATGAGACGCAGACATTGCCGTCGGCGATCTACACATTCACGCAGGTGCCGGGTGGCGATGAAGGGGCGCTCCGCCTGACGCTGATCTCCATCGTCATCTCCATGGCCGCGCTGGTGGCCTCGGAGGTGCTGGCGCGGCGTGTCGGCCGGCGACTGGACATCGAATGAGCGTTCTCGTCGACATCAGTCATCGGCTCGGCGGTTTCGCCATCGACGCCCGCTTCGAAAGCGCTGGGCGGCTGACGGCGCTGTTCGGAGCGTCTGGGTCGGGCAAGACGACGCTGATCGACATGATTGCCGGGCTGATCCGGCCCGACAAGGGACGCATCGAGGTCGACGGCCGTGTGCTGGTCGATACCGGTGCCGGCATTTTCGTGCCGAAGCACAAACGCCGCATCGGCATGGTGTTCCAGGATGCGCGGCTGTTTCCGCATTTGAGCGTTGCCGGCAATCTTCGCTACGGCCGCTGGTTCACGCCGCCGGCGGAGCGCTACGCCGATATCGATGCCGTCGTCGACCTGCTCGGCATCGGGCCGCTCATGAACAGGCGGCCGGCAAAGCTCTCGGGCGGCGAGAAACAGCGCGTGGCGATCGGCCGGGCACTGCTTGCCAGCCCCAGACTGCTGCTCATGGACGAACCGCTGGCCTCGCTCGACGAAGCGCGCAAGGCCGAAATTCTGCCCTATGTCGAAAGGCTGCGCGACGAGACGAAAATCCCGATCGTCTATGTCAGTCATTCAGTCGCCGAAGTGGCGAGGCTGGCCAGCGACGTGGTGATGCTGGCGCAGGGCAATGTCGTTGCCAGCGGGCCGACCGAGGCGGTGATGCAAAGGCTCGACCTGTTGCCGGCGGAGGAGCGCGGCGAGGGCGGCGCCGTGCTGGACACCAGGGTGCTGCGTCACGACGAGACTTTCGGCATGACCGTGCTCGGCTCGGCCGCGGGCGAGTTCCGGGTGCCACAGCTGGCGATGAAGACAGGTACGCCGGTGCGCATCCGTATCCGCGCCCGCGATGTGATGATCGCCACCGAAAAGCCGAGGGGTCTCAGCGCGCTCAACATCCTGCCGGGGACCATTACCGCGATGAGCCCCGGCGAAGGGCCCGCGGTCGAGGTCGGTATCGACTGCAATGGTGCAACCGTGCTTGCCCGCATCACTGAACAGTCGCGGCAGGCGCTGAAGCTCCATCTTGGCGGCAAGGTTTTCGCGGTGATCAAGACGGTGAGCTTCGATCGGGCGAACACCGGCGCCGGCCTGCCCGCCGAGGTGGATGGGTGATCCCGCTATGTCTTTTTGGAATAGCGGTTTCGCCAGGGAGCTTCTAGTATGAGGTTGGACCGCGGAGAGTAATGATGCCGTCGCTGAGCTTGCGGATAAATCTCGACCCCGACGGGCGCGTCGGGCCGGGCAAGATCGAACTCCTGGAACAGATCGCCGCCTTCGGCTCCATTTCGGCCGCCGCGCGCGGCATGGAGATGTCCTACAAGCACGCCTGGGACCTGGTCGAGGACATGAACCGGGTATTCGGCAAGCCGCTGGTGGCGGCACAGACCGGCGGCCGCAAGGGAGGCGGCGCACAGTTGACGGCGGTCGGACTGGCAGTGGTCAGCCGTTTTCGCGCCATCGAGCGGGCGGCGGCTTCGGCGGCAGCGACGCATATGGAGGCATTGCAGGCGGAGATTGATGCTGGGTGAGGGGGAAGGGAGTAAAGGAGCAAAGGAGTAAGGGAGTAGGGGAGTAGGGGAGTAGGGGAGTAGGGGAGTAGGGGAGTAGGGGAGTAGGACTTATTGCTCTTCACCGGGCTTGCGCAGCAAATAGCTGTCCATGATCCAGCCCTTCCGCCGACGAGCTTCCTCTCGAACCTTTTCGATCTTTGCGCCGATGTCACCGATCCTGCCAGAGAGAGTGATCTCGTCTTCCGTTCCGAGATAGGCGCCCCAATGGATGACGACATCCTTGTCGGCCAGCGTGTTGAAAGCGCATTTGCCGTCCAGCAGGACGACCGCGCTGCCGGCATTGTCCGGCATGCCTTCCTCGGTCAGGCGGCGGCCGGTGGTGATGAGGACGGAATCGCCGATGCGGTTCAGTGCCATCTTGTGGCTGGCGGCCAGCGCCTGGACAGCGGTGATGCCGGGTATCACCTCAAGCTCGAACGCGACATTGCCCCGCAGGCGCACGCGCTCGAGGATGCGCAACGCGCTGTCGTAGAGCGAAGGGTCGCCCCAGATCAGGAAGGCGCCGCAGCCATCCCCTGCGATCTCGTCGCGGATCAGGCTTTCGTAAATGGTGGCGATGGCTTCATGCCAGTCATCGACGGTCGAGCGGTAGGAGGGGGCCGGCCCATCTTCTACTGGCCCATCTTCCATTGGCAGGTCGCGCAACGGCACGTCGAATTCGACACGGCGTGATTTCGGGTTGGTGACGAAGCGGTCGCATATCCGGCGGCGCAGTTCGGCCAGTTCATTTTTTTTCGCGCCCTTGTCGGGAATGAACAGCACATCCGCCTGGTTCAGGCCTGATATGGCCTGAACGGTCATGTGGTCGGGATTGCCGGCGCCGATGCCGATGACGAGAAGCTTGCGCATGGGCGAACTCCTGCCCGATCGGAACCCGTTAGTCCAGACCGCGCTGGCGCGTGTCCAGACCGCGCTGGCGCGTGTCCAGACCGCTGCTGGGTGTCCAGACCGCTTGCTCCAGACCCTTTTTGGCGCGTCCGCGGATGCGGAAGGGCTTTGAAACGCCACATTGAAACGGCTAGGGTCCTGCAGGCATTCTAGCCGAGGGGGCTTCCATGTTGCGATATGTTCTGACCGCCGTGCTGGCCCTGTCGCCCGCGCCCGCCTTCGCCAACGATTCGGTTGCCGAACTTGGCACTGGCGGCCTGATCCTGTCGCGCAGCGATGCCGTGGCGATGCAAAGCGAGGATCTTTTCATCTCGCCGGAAAAGGTCACTGTCGACTATGTCTTCCACAACAACACCGATCGCGATGTCGAGGCCATCGTCGCCTTCCCGATGCCCGAAATATCGGGCAATCCCGAAGAAATCCCGGCGATTCCCGAAAACCAGAGCGACAATTTCCTCGGCTTCGAGGTGACGATCGACGGTGCCGCCGTCAAGCCGCAGCTCGAGCAGAAGGTGTTGGCGCTAGGCATCGACATCAGCGCAGAGATGAAGGCGCAAAACGTGCCGTTCTATCCATTCGGCGATGCGGCGAAGGCGGCGCTGGCCAAGTTGCCGCAAGCGGTTGTCGATGACTGGGTCAACCGCGGCATCATCATCGAGGACACCGGCAGCGACGGCACCGAGACGACCAAGGTCTACACGCCGTTCTGGCAATTGCGTTCGACCTACTGGTGGCGCTCGACCTTTCCAGCCAACAAGGACGTTCATGTTTCCCACCATTACAAGCCGAGCGTCGGCGGCACGTCTTCAGTCAGCTTCTTTTACGACGGCAAATTCCAGGGTCAGTATGCGGCCTACAAGGCCCGCTATTGCATGGACGATACATTCGAGAGTGCGGTGCGCAAGGCGGCGAAGAACGACCCTGACGGCTACCCCAAATATGTCGAGAACCGCATCGCCTATATCCTGACCACCGGCGGCAACTGGGCCACCGGCACAATCGGAAAGTTCAAGCTGACGATCGACAAGGGCAATCCGAAAGCCCTGGTCTCGTTCTGCGGCGACAATGTCAGAAAGACCGGACCGACGACATTCGAGATGACGGCGGATAATTTCTACCCCGAGCGCGACATCGACATCCTGATCCTCGAGCCAACGGACGACAATTGATGCATGTCGCAATCTACGTTGCCATCGCCGAGAACGGCGTGATCGGGCGGGACGGCGGGCTCCCGTGGCGGCTCTCCACCGATCTCAAGCGCTTCAAGGCCGATACGATGGGCAAGCCCATCATCATGGGCCGCAAGACCTATGAGGGCATCGGCCGGCCGCTGCCGGGCAGGTTGAACATCGTCGTCACCCGCGACAAGACCTGGCGCGCCGAGGGCGTGGAGGTGGCACATTCGCTCGAAGCCGCGGTCCAACTGGCGACGGTGCGCGGGCGCCGCATGGTCGGTGTGGACGAGGTGTGCGTCATCGGCGGCGGCGAAATCTATGCCCAGGCCATGCTTCTGGCCGATCGGCTGCATGTCACCCATGTGCTGGCAGCGGTCGAAGGCGACGCGCATTTCCCGCCGATCGATCCTGATTCCTGGCGTATTGTCAGCTCGCACGACGTCCCGGCCGGGGAAAAGGACAGCCACCCGACGCGCTATTCGGTTTACGAGCGGCGTCGAGAGAGACATTGACTGAAAAAAGGGGCATTGAAGGAAGACAAAGGGTCGCGACCGGACAAATCGGACGAAGTCGGCAGCGCATCGCGTTGAAAGCGCCTCGTGGCGTCCCTATAGAAGAACAATACTGGATTTTGCGCCGTAATACCGGCGCTTGAGGGAATTCCAAGCGAAAGGACATTCATGCCCTGGAACGATAAAAGCGGTGGTGGCGGCGGCCCATGGGGCGGCGGCGGCGGCAACAATCAGGGGCCCTGGGGGCAGGGACCAAAGGGACCGAGCGGGCCACAAGGCTCGCCTCCCGATCTCGAAGACATTATCCGCCGCGGCCAGGACCGGCTGCGGCGCGCTCTTCCGGGTGGCGGCGGCGCGAGCCCGGCCATCTTCGCGCTGATCGCGGCTGCACTTGTGGTGCTGTGGGCGTTCAAGGCGGTTTATACCGTGCAGCCCGACGAGGTCGCGGTCGAACTGCGCTTCGGCAAGCCGAAGACCGAACTGTCGCAGCCTGGCCTGCATTTCCATTGGTGGCCGCTCGAAACCGTCGAGACGGCCAAGATTTCCGAGCAGCTCGTCGATATCGGCGGCGGCGGCGCGACAAGTGGCAACACGTCCGGGCTGATGCTTACCGGCGACCAGAACATCGTCAACGTCCAGTTCTCGGTGGCCTATCAGGTCTCCGACCCGAGCGCGTATCTCTTCGATGTGTCCGATCCCGACGGCATGCTGCGGCAGGTTGCCGAAAGCGCCATGCGTGAAGCCGTCGGCCGCCGGCCGGCGCAGGACATCTTCCGCGACGACCGCCAGGGCATTGCCGCCTCGGTGCGTGAAATCATCCAGACGACGCTGGACGGCTACAAGGCCGGTCTCAACGTCAACGCCGTCTCGATCGAGGATGCGGCACCGCCACGTGAAGTGGCCGATGCGTTCGACGAAGTGCAGCGCGCCGAGCAGGACGAGGACAAGTTCGTCGAGCAGGCCAACCAGTACTCCAACCAGAAGCTCGGGCAGGCGCGCGGCGAGGCCGCACAGATCCGCGAAGACGCGGCCGCCTACAAGAACCGGGTCGTGCAGGAAGCCGAGGGTGAGGCGCAGCGCTTCATCTCGGTCTATGACGAATATGCCAAGGCGCCCGATGTAACGCGCAAGCGCCTCTACCTGGAAACCATGGAGAAGGTTCTGAAGGATTCGAGCAAGGTCATCGTCGAGCAGGGCAACGGGCAAGGGGTCGTTCCCTATCTGCCGCTGCCGGCATTGCAGCCGAAAGCGCCGGCACCCGCTGCGCCCAGTGGCGTTACGGGAGGTAACCAGTGATGGCCAACCGTCTTCCCATCATCGTCGTCGCAGCAGCGGTTATCCTGTTCCTGCTCTATTCGTCGGTCTTCGTGGTCAATGCGCGTCAGCAGGCGCTGGTGCTCAGGTTCGGCGAGATCGTCGACGTCAAGAGCGAACCCGGCATCTACTTCAAGGCGC
Organism: Mesorhizobium sp. M1342; assembly: GCF_040317955.1. NCBI lineage: Bacteria > Pseudomonadati > Pseudomonadota > Alphaproteobacteria > Hyphomicrobiales > Phyllobacteriaceae > Mesorhizobium > Mesorhizobium sp. M1342. The sequence continues at coordinate 7,541 of NZ_JAMYLI010000046.1, forward strand.
CGTTCTCGTTCTTCGACGCCGATACGGTGCAGCTGATCGAGAACCGGGTGCTGCGCTTCGACCTCGACAACATCCGCGTCCAGGTCTCGGGCGGCAAGTTCTATGAGGTCGATGCCTTCATCGCCTACCGCATCTCGGATCCGCGGGTCTTCCGCTCCGCCGTGTCCGGTCAGATCGAATTGGCCGAGGCCCGGCTCAGGACGCGTCTCGACGCTGCCTTGCGCCGTGTCTATGGTCTGCGTGATTTCGAGGCAGCACTCTCCGAAGAGCGCGGCGTGATGATGCGCGAAGTCCGCGACCAGCTCAGGCCCGACGCCACATCGCTCGGCCTGCAGATCGAGGATGTCCGCATTCGCCGCACCGATCTCACGGCCGAAGTCTCGCAGCAGACCTTCGACCGCATGAAGGCGGAACGCCTGGCGGAAGCTGCCCGGCTGAGGGCACGCGGCAACGAAGCGGCGCAGCGCATCACGGCCCGCGCCGATCGCGAAGTGGTCGAGATTGTCGCCGAAGCGCAAAAAGAGTCGGAAATCCTGCGCGGCGAGGGCGAAGCCCAGCGCAGCGCCACCTTCGCGGGAGCCTATCAGCGCGATCCGGCCTTCTTCGACTTCTACCGGTCGATGAATGCCTATGGCACGGCGCTGGACAACACCGGAACGACGATGGTGCTGTCGCCGAACTCGGAGTTCTTCCGTTTCTTCCGCAATCCCGACGGCAGCGAGGGGCCGGCAAAGCCGGCTTCGCCTGCGCCAAACGCTCCGGCGACGGCACCCGCCGCGCCGGCGGCACAGCCCAGCACCGGCCAGTAGCGGCCGGTGCAGGATTTTCTTGCCGCCATGGGCCTGGTCCTTGTCATAGAGGGTCTGGTCTATGGCGGTTTTCCCGGCCTGGCCAGGAAACTTGCCACCGAAGTGCTGTCGCTGCCCGAGAACGCGCTGCGGATCGCCGGGCTGGCGGCGATCGTGATCGGCGTCGGCATCGTCTGGCTGGTACGAGGCGCATGACGGCTGCGATGATTTATCCTCTGCCGATAGTCATAGCCGCAAACGTGCCGTATTTTTTGCCAACATGGCGTGACGCGGCGTTTTCGTCGAAGCGCTTTTCTTTTCAAGGATACCGGGAGGCTTCTCGATGACATCCAATACAATTCTGTGCGCGGCTCGGCGGACATTCATCGCCGGCGCGGCGGCACTTCTTGTCAGCGCCGTCGCTGTCCCGTCCTTCGTGACGCCGACATTTGCCGCCGATGGGCCCGCTTCGGTCGCCGATCTGGCGCAAGGCCTGCTCGGCGCGGTGGTCAACATATCGACTTCGCAGACGGTCAAGGGTACCGAAGGCCCGGGCGCGGTGCCGATGCCGCAATTGCCCGAGGGTTCGCCCTTCCAGGATTTCTTCGACGATTTCTTCAAGAACCGCGGCGGCGACAAGGACAACGGCTCGCAGAAGGTGCAGTCGCTGGGCTCCGGCTTCGTCATCGATGCCGAGCAAGGCATCGTCGTCACCAACAACCATGTCATTGCCGATGCCGACGACATCGAGGTCAATTTCTCCGATGGTGTCACCTTGAAGGCGACGCTGGTCGGCACCGACACCAAGACCGATGTCGCCGTGCTCAAGGTCGATCCGAAAGGCCACAAGCTGACGGCGGTGAAGTTCGGCGATTCCACCAAGATGCGCGTCGGCGACTGGGTGATGGCGATCGGCAATCCGTTCGGCCTCGGCGGCACGGTGACGGTCGGCATCGTCTCTGCCCGCAACCGCGACATCAATTCCGGCCCCTATGATGACTTCATCCAGACCGATGCCGCGATCAACCGTGGCAATTCCGGCGGACCGCTGTTCAACAGCGCCGGCGAAGTCATCGGCATCAACACGGCGATCATTTCGCCTTCCGGCGGTTCGATCGGCATCGGCTTCTCCATCCCCTCGCAGCTCGCGTCCGGCGTCGTTGACCAGTTGCGCCAGTTCGGCGAGACGCGGCGCGGCTGGCTGGGCGTGCGCATCCAGCCGGTGACCGACGACATCGCCGAAAGCCTCGGCATGGCGACCGCCAAGGGCGCGCTGGTCGCCGGCGTGATCAAGGGCGGCCCGGTCGACAATGGCACCATCCAGGCGGGCGATGTCGTCATCAAGTTCGACGGCAAGGACATCCATGAGATGCGCGATCTGCCGCGCGTCGTCGCCGAAAGCCCGGTTGGCAAGGCGGTCGATGTGCTCATCGTGCGCAAGGGTGTCGAGCAGACCGTGAAAGTAACGCTCGGCCGGCTCGAGGACGGTGAAAAACTCGCCAGCGGCGAGGAGGGCAGCAACACCGATCAGGACAAGGGTGACAAGGCTCCAGCCGTTTCCACTGCTTCGGTGCTCGGCATGACGGTCGGCGAACTGAACGACGAGACACGCAAGAAGTTCAGCATCGCGGCCGATGTTTCGGGCGTCGTCATCACCGACGTCACCAAGGACTCGGCAGCCGCCGAACGCGGCATCCAGCCCGGCGAGGTGATCACCGAGATCGCACAGGAATCGGTTGCCACCCCCAAGGATGTCATGGACCGCATCGGCGCCTTGAAGGAACAGGGGCGCAAGAATGCGCTGCTGATGCTGGCCTCGAAGACCGGCGAGCTCAGGTTCGTGACGATCCGAATGGACTGAGATCCGGAAGATCCGGCGAAATCCTCATCTTGAATGGAAAGGGCGGCTAGCAAGCCGCCCTTTCTCCTTGTTCCCAATCGGCGCGGGAGAGCCGGTAGAACACATGGCGCTTGAGCGCGGGGTGGCTGTCGGGAATGCCGGGATGATCGAAGTCGGCCGGTGGATCGGCTCTCATGCCGAGGCGCTCCATGACGGCGGTGGAGCGGCGGTTGTCCGCGACGGCGAAGGAGACGATTTCGTCAAGGCCGAGTGTTTCGAAGCCGTAGGCAAGCCATGCCTGAGCCGCCTCGGTGACGTAACCTCTGCCCCAGAATTCAGGCGCCAATCGCCAGCCGATCTCGATCATGCTGGCTGGCAGGAAGTCCATGTGATCGGTTCCGGTTATACCGACAAAACCGATACATTCCCCCGATCCGGCGATTTCTGCGGCCGCAAAGCCAATGCCGTCGCGATCGATGGCGGCGCGGAACTGATCCATCTTGGCATCCGCCTCGGCGCGGCCACGGCGGAACGGAAAGAACTCCATCACCCGGTCGTCGGAGTTGATGCGGTGGAACAGGTCGCGGTCGCGATCTTCCCAGTTGCGCAGGATCAGGCGCTCGGTACGCATTGGTTTCATTGCACAAACTCCTCCTGCCTGTAGCCTTGCACATAAAGCAGCGCGGTCAGGTCGGCATGATCGATGCGGACCTTGGCCTGTGCCGCCACCGTCGGCTTGGCGTGGAGCGCGACACCGGTACCGGCCAGGCGGATCATGTCGAGATCATTGGCGCCGTCGCCGACGGCGATGGCGTCGGCGGGCGTCAGGCCGAGGCGCGCTGAAATTTCGATCAGCGCGTCGGCCTTGGCGGCGCGGCCGAGGATCGGTTCGCCGACCAGCCCGATGAAGCGGCCGTCCTGCTCGAGCAGGCGATTGGCGCGGTTCTCCTGGAAGCCGAGCATGGCGGCGATGCGCGTCGTGAAGACCTCGAACCCGCCAGACACGAGTGCCGTCCAGGCGCCGTTGGCGCGCATGGTCCGGACCAGAACACGGCCGCCCGCGGCCAGCGTCAGGCGATTGGCGACGATGCGATCAACCACGGCGGCGTCGAGGCCCTTGAGCAACGCCACCCGTTCACGCAAAGCCGGTTCGAAGGCGATCTCACCATTCATGGATCGCGCGGTAATCGTGGCAACCCGATCCTTGACGCCAATCTCATCGGCCAGCTCGTCGATGCATTCCTGGTCGATCATGGTCGAATCCATGTCGGCGATCAGGATTTTCTTGCGGCGGGTTTCTGCCTCTTGGACGATCACGTCGACGGCCTCGCCGGCGAGTGCCGTGCGCAAGACGGCACTCGTGACGGCGGCGTCGGCTGCCTCAGGCAGGACGAGATCGCAGGCAATAGCTTCAGCCAGCCAGACAACAGCGCTTGCGCCGACCGACCGTGAGGCCATATTCGCAAGCGACAGCGACAAAGCGCGCTCAGTGGGACGGGAAACAAGCGTGGCGATGAGCGGCATGGAACATTCCGGCGGGCAGGCGGGCAAGGGCCGCGTGAAGAACGCGATCCTGATAGCCGGGCCGACCGCCAGCGGCAAGTCGGCGCTTGCGCTCGATCTGGCGGAGCGCAGGGGCGGCGTGATCGTCAACACCGATTCCATGCAGGGCTATTCGGTGCTCGACGTGCTGACCGCCCGGCCGGAGGCGGCCGACCTCGCCCGCGCACCGCATTTCCTCTACGGCCATGTCCACCCGGCGACACCCTATTCCACCGGCGCCTGGCTGCGCGACGTGAGGAAGTTGATCGACGACGGCACATTCTCCGAACGGCCAGTGAATTTCGTCGGCGGCACCGGGCTCTACTTTCGCGCACTGGCCGAGGGCATTTCGGAAATGCCCGACATTCCGCAGCGGGTCCGCGACCGCTGGCGCTATGAGTTGAAGGAGCAGGGCGCCGTCAAGCTGCACAGCCTGCTGCTGCGCGAGGATTCGGCGGCCGCCATGATGCTCAAGCCAACCGATAGCCAGCGCATCGTGCGGGCATTGGAGGTTCTCGATGCGTCTGGCCGTTCGATCCTGGAATGGCAGGCGGAACGCGGCCAGCCGCTCATCGACCGGGAAAGCGCACGTTTCCTGGTGATCGAGCCGGATCGGGCGGCGTTGGTCGCTCGCATCGACAAACGCTTCGACCAGATGCTGGACAAGGGCGCGCTGGACGAGGTCAAGCGGCTTGCAGCACTTGGTCTCGATCCCGAATTGCCGGCGATGAAAGCGATCGGCGTTCGCGAACTGCAGGCAGCGATGGCCGGAGAGATTGGCTTTCCCGAGGCAATCGAACGCGCGAAGATCGCGACCAGGCAATATTCCAAGCGGCAAACCACCTGGTTCAGGCATCAATTGGGGCCGGAATGGCTGAGGTTGCGCCCCGGTGATGATCTGGAAACCACGATCTCAGCGCTTGCTTCCGATGCAACCTGAAAAGTTTACCTGCAAGGAAAGGTTCCCGTTGTGGTTGTCCAAATTAACCCTCCGTAAGCCCGCCCATGCCATAAGATCAGTGGGCACTTTTCCAACGGGGAGCAGATGCGTTTCCACAAGGCGGAATCAGCATTTTTCGTCTTTATATTCGTGATCCTGGCCGCCGGCCTGGTGACGCTGCATGCTTACGGACTTCTGCAGTCCTTCGCCGACGAGTTGCATACGGCTTCGGGTCTGGACAAGGTCATCTATCTCAACAAGCTCTTGTTCGCGACCGGCGTGCTCCTGGCCACCGCGCTGTTCTTCGGCATTTTCTTCATCTATCCGCTGATCCGCAAACAGGCGACGGAGGAAGGCAAGCTGCGCGCCATGACGGTCTCGCTCAGCGCGCGCTCGGAAACACTCGAGCATGCGGCGTTGACCGACGGCCTGACCGGCATGCAGAACCGGCGCTATTTCGATGATGCGCTGAAGGAGTATCTTGAGGAGTTCCGGCGCATCGAAAAGCCCGTCGGTCTGATGATCCTCGATCTCGACCATTTCAAGCAGGTCAACGACACCCACGGCCATGACGTCGGCGACGAAGTGCTCAAGGCCGTCGCGAACTGTCTCAAGGACATGACGCGCTACCACGATGTGGTAGCGCGATTGGGCGGCGAGGAGTTCGCCGTGGTCACGCCCAATATGGACGCCGAGCTTCTGGGCAAGTTTGCCGAGCGCATCCGCAAGGCGATCGCCAACATGTCGGTGCTGTCAGGCAATGTCCGCCTCAAGATCACCACCAGCGTCGGGCTCGCCGTCTGGGACCGCAAGGAAACAGCGGAAGAGTTCTATCGCCGCGCCGACCGCCAGCTTTACGAAGCGAAGAGGCAAGGCCGCAACCGCGTCTGCGCCTGAAAATCCCATCACTGAATTCGTGAGGCTGGCCGTCTGGCGCCGTTTTCTGCGCTTCCGATGCTCACGGACTCAAATGTCCGCTCCGCTTCGGTTCTCGAAAACAGCACCACCCGACTCAGCCTGACGAATTCCCTGACGGGATTTACCCAGGCTTTTCCAAACGGATCTCGGAAGCCCTGACTTGGGTGCACAGACCCATCCGCCGATGTGCGTGACGCCCAAACTCAATCGTGTTGCGGGCGCAGGCCGAAGGTTGCGGGCTTGAGGCCGTAGCGCATGTCGAAATCGTCGTCCGATGGCGCGCGTGCGGCGGGTGGCTTGCGGTAGTCGGGATCGCCGGCCTGGCGGCCTGAATCGACGACCTCGGCGAAGGCCATCGCCTGCTGCGTTGATTTCGGCACGTTGCGCAGTCGTTCCACGATCGCCACCAGATCGACATCGTCGCCGGCTTTCGACGAGGCGGCCTCTTCGCGCTTGGCGGTGCCAGGAAGCAGGTGGCTCGGCAGTTTTTCGAACTTCAGCCGCATGGTCGTCGCCACGCCTTCGCCAAAGGCGATGGCTTCGCGCTGGCCCATGGAGGACAGGAAGGCAAGCGTCGAGGCGGAAGAATCGGCAATCGCCGAGCGGATGATCGCCTGGTCCTGCTCATTGGCAAGCCGCATGGCGAAAAAAGTCGAGCATTGCGACAGGATGGTCGGGTCGAGCTCGCCAGGGCGCTGGGTGACGACGCCGAGATAGCAGCCATATTTGCGGCCTTCCTTGGCGATGCGCGACAGCGCGTGCCTTGTCGGCGCGAAGCCGAGGCGCGGGTCGGCCGGCATATAGCGGTGCGCTTCTTCGCACAAAAACAGAAGCTGCAGCTTGCCCTCGCTCCACAGAGCGAGGTCGAAGGCCAGGCGCGCCAGCACCGAGCAGACCGAATTGACCACTTCCGACGGCATGCCGGCCATTTCGAAGCAGGTTACCGGGCGGCCATGATGCGGCACGCGGAAGATGTTGCCGATCGTCTCGTGGATGGTGTCCTCGATCAGGCGCGAGTTGAACATGAAGCGATAACGTGGATCGGCCGCCGCCGATTCGATGCGCGTCTTCAGCGATTTGAGCGTCGGGCGATCGGTCTTGCTTTCGAGCATGCCCATGCGCTCATCGATCTGCTTGAGCAGGTCGGCGATGCGGTAAGGCACCGGCGTATCGGCGGTCAGCGCATCGCTGCCGCGCCTGATATAGGAGCCCGAATTCGGGTTGCGGTAGAGATTCTTGGCGGCCGGAATGAGGTCGCGCAAGGCGTCGATTTCTTCCGGCTCGGTCTCGCGGCCCCGGAACAGCACCTCGGCGAATTCCTCCAGCGTGAACATCCAGAACGGAAGATCCAGGGTTTTGGAATCGACCCTGACGCAGTATTCGGGCAGCGATGCAGCGAACTCGTTGTGCGGGTCGAGGATCAGGATGCGCAGATCCGGCCGTGCCGCGATCGACTTGCGTAGCAGCAGCGAGACGGCGGTGGATTTGCCGACGCCGGTGGTGCCGACAATGGCGAAGTGACGCGCCAGCGTATCGTCGATGGCGATGTTGGCGGCGATCGTCTCGTCCTGCGCGAGCGTGCCGATCGTGATCGAATGACGCCCCGCGAGGTCATAGACCGCCTGCAGGTCGCGGGTGCGGATGCGATGCGCAACGGCGCCGATATGCGGATAGGTGGTGATGCCGCGGTCGAAGACCGGTTTGGCGCCGGGCTCTGCTCCGTCACGGACTTCGCCGATCAGCTCGATGCTGACCTCGATGGCGTTCTGGCCCTCATTGCTCCACGCGCGGTCCGACTTGCCGATTGCGTAGACCAGGCCGACGGTTCGCGTCGATCCGAGATTGATGGAAATCATCTTGCCGACCGTCCACAGGCCGGTCACCGCGCCGTCGGCGTCGTTCGCGTAGGCGCTGATGGTGGCGCGCGCGCCATCGCATTGCACGACATTGCCGAGGATGCGCTTGTCGTTCTGCTCTGCGTCGCGGCGCTCCTGCGATGTCGGTTCTCCAACGGAGGCTTCGCGTTCGACATACATGGACAGGCCAATCCCCATTTCCCCTGGAGCATCGATGCTACCCGAATGGGGTTAAGGCCCGATGAGGTCGGATGGTGTAGAGAGCATTAAGGGGCTCGTGGAAATTGTAGCAAGGCGGCTCTTCTCCGGCGTCTATTTTTCGCTATAATAGACATATGGATGATATAGCGAACGACATTTCCTCGACGATCGGCCGCAGGATACACGCCGAAAGGATCGTGCGCGACTGGTCCCTGGCCGAACTCGCGGAGCGTTCCGGCGTCTCGAAGGCGATGCTCAGCACGATCGAGCGGGGCAAGACCAGCCCGACGGCGGCGCTTCTGGTGCGCATCGCGTCGGCCTTCGGCATGACGCTGTCGACCTTGATCGCGCGCGCGGAATTGCAGGGCGGCGGGCTGTTGCGCGAAGCCGACCAGCCGGTGTGGCGCGATCCCGACACCGGCTATGTCAGGCGGCATCTTTCGCCGGCTGGCGATATGCCGCTGGAACTGATCAAGGTGCATCTGCCGGCGGGCGCCAAGGTCAGTTTTCCGGCCGCTTCATACGCCTTCATCAAGCAGCAGATATGGCTGATCTCCGGGCGGCTCGAATTCATCGAAGGTGAGACAGTGCACAAGCTTGTATCAGGCGACTGCCTGGCGCTTGGGGCGCCGTCGGACTGCACCTTCCATGCCCTGGAGCCCGGCGCCGACTATCTCGTCGCGCTGGTCAGGGGCTGACACAATGGCAAGAAGACCAAAGCGCTCCCATAATGGGGGGCCGCCTCTCGATGAGTACAACGGCCCGCCATGGGGCAAGGGCGATCCCTACATCTTTCTTGCCTGGCAGGCAGCGTACGCCAAGGCGTGGAAGGCGCCGAGCCACGAGGTGATGCTGCTGCGCATGGACAGAGCCGAGCGGCTTGGCCTGACCTATGAGGAGTACACGCTCGAGATCCTCGAGCGCGGGCGGCATCTCGGGCACGAAGACGCCGACCGCATCAGCGCCATCAAGGCGGCGCGTAAGCGACGCCGCGCGCGCCATCTGGAGTGACAGCAATGCGCCCGCTTCTATCGCAATCACAGGATATCCTGCACATGAACTCGATCGAGATCGCAACCCTGAACCCGGCTGCCGAGACGCAGGACATGCTGGCCGAATTGCTGGTCGCAACGGTGGCGGCCGGCGGTTCGGTCAGCTTCATGCATCCGTTGGCGCCGCAGGCGGCAAGGGCGTTCTGGGAAAAATCGCTGGCCGCGGCGGCAAGGGGCGAAAGATCGGTGCTTGGCGCCTGGGATGGCAAAAACCTGGTCGGCACCGTGACCTTGCTGCTCGATTGTCCGCCCAACCAGCCGCACCGGGCCGAGATCGCCAAGCTGATGACATCAGTCGATTACCGGGGCAGGGGTGTGGGAACGCGCCTGATGCGGGCCGCCGAGAGCCTTGCCATCGAGAGGGGCCGCACGCTGCTGGTTCTGGACACGGCGACCGAGGAGGGCGCCTCAGGCCTCTATGAGCGGCTGGGCTTCACGCTGGCCGGTGAGATACCGGACTATGCCCTGAAGCCGCATGGCGGGCTGACCGGCACGCTGATTTACTGGAAGCGGATCGGGCCAATCTCGTAACCGGTCATGCCGGCGCGGAGAGGCGTGACAGCAGCCACTGGCGAAAATCCTGTTCGGCACCGGTCAGGCGTGCTGTCGACGCCTTGGTCAGGAAATGCCCCGATGTGCTGGAAAGTTCATAGTCGGAAAGCCTGACCAGCGTCTTGCTGTCGAGCGCCGCATCGACCAGCGGCCGCGAGCCCAAAAGCACGCCGGCGCCGGCGCTCGCCGCCTCCATGGCGGTGACGAAACTGTCGAAGCGGTGCGATCGTCTGGGATGGCCAGCCAGTCCAGCGGCGGCGAACCATTCCGCCCACATTTCGCGCGCGCCGGCGACCAGAAGCAGCGGCAGGGAGGTCCAGTCGGGGTTGCCGGCGAGCACTGGCGCCGCCACCGGCACGAGCCGCTCTGCGGTCAGCCTGTCGGCTTCACGGCCGGGAAAGGATCTGTTGCCAAAACGGATGTCGAGCACCGAGCCCGGCAGGTCGTAGTCAGCAGGGCGATGGATCGTCACCAGATCGAGCTGGATGCGCGGCAGCGCCTTCGCCAGATCGGGCAGCGCCGGGGCGAGCATCAGCAAGGCAAAGGAGATTGGCGCGCGGATCGAGACGGTCTGGATGGCGCGCGGCTCGAACAGTTCCGCGGTGCTGTTGCCGATGGTGGCGAAGGCCGACTGGATGTGGGGCAGGTAAGCCGCACCCTCTGGCGACAGCGCGACGCCGCGCGCCAGCCGCGAAAACAGGCGCGTCTTCAGCCATTCCTCGAGAAGCCGGATGTGCTGGCTGACGGCGGCCTGGGTAAGGCCGAGCTCGGCTCCCGCCGCGGTGAAATTCGACAGCCGCGCCGCCGCCTCGAAACTGCGCAGCCAGTCCAGAGGCGGCACCGGTGTATTTGTACGAGCCATTAGTATTCTGCGGTCATTGGCTAAAAAATGATAATTTGAGTTATGTCTGTCGCGCGATCAACATGCAATCGAAACCCTGCGGATCAGGCTGCGGGGGACGCAATGGACAGGAACGGATCTCCATGCTCACCCAGGCGCGGATCGGCGACGAAGGCAGAACAATCGACCTTGGCTGGCAGGACGGGTCGCGCAGCCGTTTTCACGCCATGTGGCTGCGCGACAATGCGCTGGACGACAAGACGCGCAGCGCCGGCAATGGTCAACGGCTCATCACCATTCTCGACATTCCCGCCGACACCAGGATCGGCGCCGCGTCGATCAAAGGCGGCGCCCTGGAAGTCAGCTTCGTGCCCGAGCAGAAGACGGTCAGCTTTCCCGCGGCATGGCTGAGCGCCAATGCCTATGATCGTGACGCAGGCCGCCAGCCCGGCTGGACAGGCGAGGCCACCGTGCGATGGACCAAGGCCTCGATGCAGAATTCGGTGCCGCGCGCCGGCTATGTTGCGGCCAGCCGCGATCGCGCTGTGCTGGGGCAATGGCTGTCGGCGGTGAAAACCTGTGGCTTCGCGGTGATGGACGATCTGCCGACCGAATCCGGGGCACTGTGCAAAGTGTCCGATCTTTTCGGCTACATCAGGGAAACCAATTACGGGCGCTGGTTCGAAGTGCGCGCCGAGGTCAATCCGAACAATCTCGCCTACACGAATCTCGGCCTCCAGGCGCACACCGACAATCCCTATCGCGACCCTGTGCCGACGCTGCAGATCCTGTCCTGCATCGAGAATACGGTTGAGGGCGGCGAGTCCAGTGTCGTCGATGGGTTTGCAGTCGCGGCTGCGCTGCAGGCTGAGAACCCGGAAGGCTTCCGGCTGCTGAGCTCATGCCCGGCGCGCTTCGAGTATGCCGGCTCTTCCGGCGTGCGGCTGCAGGCGAAGCGGCCGATGATCGAGCTCGGGCCCGATGGCGAGCTGATTTGCATCCGCTTCAACAACCGCTCGCTGGCGCCGACGGTCGACGTGCCGTTCAGCGATATGGAAGCGTACTACGCCGCCTATCGCCGGTTTGCGGAACTGATCGAGGATCCATCCTTCGAGGTGACGTTCAAGCTCGAAGCGGGGCAAGCGTTCATCGTCGACAACACCCGCGTCATGCATGCCCGCAAGGCGTTTTCCGGTACCGGTAAGCGCTGGCTGCAGGGTTGCTACGCAGACAAGGACGGTCTGCTGTCGACGCTCGCGGCAATCGAGCACGGGTTCAAGGAGGCCGCGGAATGAGCGGCCAGGATTTGAACGCGGACACCATCGTCGAGTTCATCGCCGACATCTTCGAGCGCCGGGGCGCCGAATCCTATCTCGGCGAACCCGTCACCATGTCGGAGCACATGCTGCAGGGTGCCTGGTTCGCTGAAAAGGACGGCGCGCCGGACGAACTGGTGGCGGCGGCGCTGCTGCACGACATCGGCCATTACACCAGCGAGTTCGGCACCTATTCGCCCGAGGATGTCGAGGACAAGCATCATGACGAGGCCGGCGGCGAGGTGCTGGCGCCGTTCTTTCCACCTGTCATCGTCGAATGCGTCAGGCTGCATGTCGCCGCCAAGCGCTATCTCTGCGCCACCGACCCGACCTATTTCGGCAGGCTTTCGCAGGCCTCGGTGCACACGCTGTCGCTGCAGGGCGGGCCGATGAATGCCGAGGAGGTCGCCGAGTTCCGCAAGAACCCCTTCCATGAGGAAGCGGTCCGGGTCCGCATCTGGGACGAGAGCGGCAAGATCGCCAACATGAAGACACGGACATTTCGCGATTACGTGCCGCTGCTGCAGCGGGTGGTGACGCAGTTCGCGGCGGGCAAGCCGGCGTAAATTCCCCAGGGAAGGAGGCAGGGTGCAAGCCGTGCCTCCTTTCTTCCGGCTTCACCGGAATGGCGCTCGCCTACCCCTTGTGGTGCACCTGCTGCAGGCCGTAGACCGGCGTCGCGATGCCTTCATGCCGCGCCTTCAATTGCAGCGACAGGAACTGCGAATAGTGGCGTGACTGGTGCAGATTGCCGCCGTGGAACCATAGCGCCTCCTGTTGCGTCGGCTTCCACATGTTGCGCAACTCGCCTTCCCACGGGCCGGGGTCCTTGGTGGTGTTCGAGCCGAGGCCCCAGCATTTGCCAACGTTGTCGGCGGTTTCACGGGATATCAGATCGGCGGCCCAGCCGTTCATCGAGCCGTAGCCGGTGGCGTAGACGATGAGGTCCGCAGGCAATTCCGACCCGTCGCTGAGCAGAACCGAGTGCTGCTTGATCTCTTCGACGTCGACGCCGCTCTTCAGCTTGATCGAACCATTGATGATCAGCTGCGAGGCGCCAACATCGATGTAATAGCCGGAGCCGCGCCTGAGGTACTTCATGAACAGGCCGGATTCGTCGTCGCCCCAGTCGAGCATGAAACCGGCCTTCTCCAGCCCCTTGTAGAATGTCGCGTCGCGTTTCTTCATTTCGGCATAGGCCGGGATCTGGAACTCGTGCAGGATTTTGTAGGGCAGCGAAGCGAAGATGAGATCGGCCTTGGCGGTGGTGATGCCATTCTGCAGCGCCTGCTCCGAATAGAGCGAACCCAGTCCGATTTCCATCAACGTGTCGGACCTGGAGATATGGGTACTCGAGCGCTGCACCATGGTGACGTCCGCGCCGGCTTCCCAAAGTGCCGCTGCGATGTCATGGGCGGAATTGTTGGATCCGATGACAACGGCCTTTTTGCCGGCATAGGCGTCGGGACCCGGATGCTTCGACGAGTGGTGCTGGTCGCCCTTGAAGGTCTCCATGCCCTTGAATTTCGGCAGATTGGCCTTGCCGGACTGTCCGGTTGCCAGCACCAACTGCTTGGGCTTCAGCGTGATGTCCTTGCCGTCGCGGTGGACGACAACGGTCCATTCCTTTTTCTTGTCGTCATAGGAAGCGCTTTTGGCCTCGGTCGAGGACCAGTAATTCAGCTCCATCACCTTGGTATACATTTCCAGCCAGTCGCCGATCTTGTCCTTGGGCGAGAAAACCGGCCAGTTCTTCGGGAAATCGATATAGGGCAGATGGTCGTACCAGACCGGGTCATGCAGGCAGAGCGACTTGTAGCGCTTGCGCCAGCTGTCGCCGGCCCGCTCGTTCTTCTCGATGATGATGGTCGGCACGCCAAGCTGCCGCAGCCGCGCGCCGAGCGCGATACCGCCCTGGCCACCACCGATGATCACCGTATAGGGCTGCGTCTTGAAGCCGAGCTCGGCGGTTTCCCTCTCGCGTTCTTCTTTCCATGTCGGACGGTTCTTGCCCGAGCCGTGCCTGGCGCCCATCGGCCGCGCAAAGCCTGCCGGCTCCTCGTGGCCTTTCAGTTCGGCCATGGTGGTCAGCAGCGTCCAGATCTTGCCGTCCTTCAGCCTGACATGGCCGAAGCCGCGTGCCACCTCCGTCTCGAAGCTGATCCAGCCTTCGATCAACCCGTCGCTCTCCGTCGCGTCCTCGCCCTTGGCGATGGCGAAGTGTGACGGCCTGGTCTTCGACAATTGGCTTTTCAGCATGTCGCGGACCTGGTCGCGGCCTTCCATGGTCTTGATGTTCCAGGTGAAGGTGACGAGGTCGCGCCAGTAGCAATCCTCTTGAAAGCAATCGACCGCTTTCTCGATGTCATTGGCGGCAAGCGCGGCGCCGAATCGATCGAGCAGGTCGGACAGTTTCTTGCTAGGGGCCGTGTTCTTGCTAGAGGGCTTGTCGAGCATCAGGTTTCCTCCCGTGAAATCCAGATCGTCATGGTGGTGGCTCCGCCGGGCTCGCCGCCGGACGATCAAGTATCGTCAGAGATGGCGGCCCTCGTCACGCCCCACCATAGTTTCCAGCGATTTCAATGGTCTATCCTATAAGTGAGATCGCCGGACAGTTTCGGAATCGCTCGGGCGCCGGAAACGAACGTTCCATTTGTGAATGCCGCGCCGGTCGCGCAAAATTGATGGTCAAATGCCGCAATGCGGTCACCGAGGCCGATGACAACCGATCGGTGAGAAGCCGGGAAGCGGTGGCGGGCAACAGGACGGTTCCCGGGATTTTCTGGATGCGGAACTCTGGAGCCCGTTATGATCATCGTACCTTTTATCCAAGCGTCTTCATGTCGCTCCCTTGGCCGGCGTGGACGCGCAGCGGCAATGGCCGCGGTCATGGCCTTGAGCGCGACCCTGACCGGCCCGCTGGTGCTGCCCGGAACGCAGGCGCATGCGGCGGAAATTGCCGTTACCGTCCGCGAAAGGCTTTCGAACTATGGCGGATGGCGAACCTCCAGCCGCTTCGGCGATGTCTGGGTTCCCTCGGTCCGTACCGAATGGCGACCCTACACCGAAGGCAGGTGGGTCTGGACCGACGATGGCTGGTACTGGCAGTCCACCGAGCCATTTGGCGATGTCGTCTATCACTATGGCCGCTGGGCCTATGATCCCGATTTTGGCTGGGTGTGGATCGCCGGCGATCAATGGGCGCCAGCCTGGGTGGTCTGGCGCCAGGGCGGCAATGATGTCGGCTGGGCGCCGGCACCACCCGACGTAGATGTCGCCTTCGCCGATTCCTGGTGGTGTTTCGTGCCGGTGGCGGCGATCGGCGCGGTCGATCTGGTCAGAGTGGTACGGCCTGCCACTGAGAACGTCGGCATCGTGCGCAACACGACGATCATCAACCAGACGGTCCTGGTCAACAAGGCGCCGCACGTGCGGCTTGGCAATCAGGTGGTTGCAATCAATGCCGGACCCCGGCTGCAGCAACTCCCGAAGCCCGTCATCGAGTCGATCAAGGCGGCAAAATTGGTTCCTCCGCGCAAAGGCGTGTTTGCCAGTGCACGGCTCGATGCTTCCAGGGGCGCCGAGATCAAGAGACTTGCCGGCAATACAAAGGGGAACGGGCAAATCGTGGCGGGCTCCAAGACTGCGATCGGCGGCAAGGCCATTTCCCCCGGCGCGGTGGCTGCCAGCAATCCGGCCGTCGTGAAGCCTGGCGACGCCGTGAGCAAGCGGATGGTCGCCGGCAACGGCGCGAAGGCCGATGCGCTCAAGCTGCATGTCGACAGGACCGCGGGCGACGGACGCATCGTTGTCAAATCGTCGCCCAAACCGGTTTCGCCCAAGCCGGTTTCGGGGCAGCGTCTTGCACTCGGTGGCGGGCAACAAAAGCCGCATCAGCAAGCGTTGGCAATGCACATGCCCCAGCACCATGGCCCGGCAAGGGTGGCACCCCACCATCCGCCAGAGAAGATGGAGGCCAGGAAGGCGTCCAAATGCGATCCACGCGTTTCCCGCTGCAAGGCGCCGGGCTGACACCGCAGTCGCGCCTGTACGCTGTGCGCGCCGGCGCGATTTTTCCCGTTGACAGGCTGCCTTGCCCGCCCTTAGTGTCCGCCACCATGAAAACGGCACTCATTCTCGTAGGAAAGCGCGTGGGCAAGGCGGTGTAACCGCCGGGCAAAAACCCCCCATGCGCAAGACACAGGCTCCCTCGGGGGCCTTTTTTATTGCCTGAAACACGACTAAACGACCAGCAAACGCCCAATGGCGACAGTACGGGACCAGACCGATGAGCAACGGACAGAACGAGCGGCGCGAGATGACAGGTGCCGAAATGGTGGTGCAGGCGCTGAAGGACAATGGCGTCAAGCATGTCTTCGGCTATCCCGGCGGCGCTGTCCTTCCGATCTATGACGAGATCTTCCAGCAGGACGATGTCGAGCACATACTGGTGCGCCACGAGCAGGGCGCCGGCCATGCAGCCGAAGGCTATGCGCGCTCGACCGGCAAGGCCGGCGTCATGCTGGTGACCTCCGGTCCCGGCGCCACCAATGCCGTGACGCCGCTGCAGGACGCGCTGATGGATTCGATCCCGCTGGTCTGCCTGACGGGGCAGGTGCCGACCTCGCTGATCGGCTCCGACGCTTTTCAGGAATGCGATACGGTTGGCATTACCCGCCCCTGCACCAAGCACAACTGGCTGGTGAAGGACGTGAACGAGCTCGCTGCGACCATCCACGAGGCTTTCCATGTCGCGACCACCGGCCGCCCCGGTCCGGTCGTCGTCGATATCCCGAAGGACGTGCAGTTCGCCAGGGGATTCTACGTCCCGCCGCAGATCGCGCCGCGCACCAGCTACCAGCCAAAGGTCCAGGGCGACCTGGAAAAGATCAAGGCGGCGGTCGAGCTGATGGCCGGTGCCAAGAAGCCGATCATCTACAGCGGCGGCGGCGTCATCAATTCCGGCCCGGAAGCGAGCCATCTGCTGCGCGAACTGGTCGATCTCACCGGTTTCCCGATCACCTCGACGCTGATGGGCCTCGGCGCCTATCCAGCATCGGGCAAGAACTGGATGGGCATGCTCGGCATGCACGGCACCTATGAAGCCAACATGGCCATGCATGACTGCGACGTGATGATCTGCATCGGCGCGCGTTTCGATGACCGCATCACCGGGCGGCTGACCGCCTTCTCGCCGAACTCGAAGAAGATCCACATCGACATCGATCCGTCGTCGATCAACAAGAACGTCCACACCGAGGTCCCGATCATCGGCGATGTCGGCCGGGTGCTGGAGGATATGGTGCGTTTGTGGCGTGCGAGCGCCAAGGCCGACAAGAAGGCGCTCTACCCCTGGTGGGAGCAGATCGCCAAATGGCGTGCGCGCGACTCGCTCGCCTACAAGATGAACAACGACGTGATCATGCCGCAATACGCCATCGAGCGGCTCTACGAACTGACCAAGGGTCTGGACACCTACATCACCACCGAGGTCGGCCAGCACCAGATGTGGGCGGCGCAGCACTATCATTTCGAGAAGCCGAACCGCTGGATGACGTCGGGAGGGCTGGGCACGATGGGTTACGGCCTGCCGGCGGCACTCGGCGTGCAGATCGCGCATCCAGGCGCGCTGGTAATCGACATTGCCGGCGACGCCTCCGTGCAGATGACGATGCAGGAGATGAGCGCGGCCGTGCAGCACGACGCGCCGATCAAGATCTTTATCTTGAACAACCAGTATATGGGCATGGTGCGGCAGTGGCAGCAGTTGCTGCACGGCAACCGGCTGTCGCATTCCTACACCGAGGCGATGCCGGACTTCGTCAAGCTGGCCGAGGCCTATGGCGGCCACGGCATTCGCTGCGAGAAGCCGGACGAGCTGGACGACGCGATCAAGGAGATGATCTCGGTCAGGAAGCCGGTGCTGTTCGACTGCCGCGTGGCGACGCTCGCCAACTGCTTCCCGATGATTCCGTCGGGCAAGGCGCACAATGAGATGCTGTTGCCCGACGAGGCGACCGACGAGGCGGTGGCCAATGCCATCGACGCCAAGGGCAGGGAACTGGTGTAGCCGGCAGAACCAAGGCAGGGCTGTCGCGAGAAAGCCCCGCGCAAACAGAGAATTAGCTCAAGAGCTTGAAAAACGAGATTCATGTCATGAACGCACAGCTACAACCGACCGGCTCCGCCTATTTCATCGCCAAGGAGACGGAAAAGCCGGAAAACCACACGCTTTCCGTGCTGGTCGACAACGAGCCGGGCGTGCTTGCCAGGGTCATCGGCCTGTTTTCCGGGCGTGGCTACAACATCGAGAGCCTGACCGTCTCCGAGACCGAGCATGAAAAACACCTGTCGCGCATCACCATCGTGACGCGCGGCACGCCGCATGTGCTGGAGCAGATCAAGCACCAGCTCGAGCGCATCGTGCCGGTTCACCGCGTCGTCGACCTGACCGTGCGTTCGCATGAATCCGGCCAGGAGCGGCCGCTGGAGCGCGAACTGGCGCTGGTCAAAGTCGCGGGCACCGGCGAGGCCCGCGTCGAGGCGTTGCGGCTGGCCGATGCGTTCCGCGCCAGCGTCATCGACGCCAACACCGAGCATTTCATCTTCGAGATCACCGGCAAAGGCTCCAAGATCGACCAGTTCATCGCCATCATGAAACCGCTCGGCCTGGTCGAAATCTGCCGCACCGGCGTGGCAGCGTTGAACCGCGGCCCGCAGGCGATGTAGGACTTCGGCGGGGCTGGCGTCGAACGCGTCAGCCAGTTTCCATGGTGAGGCCGTCCGTACCTTTGCGGGGTCGCCGAGAAGAGACAAGATGCTGACTTGTCAGGGAAGATATCCATGTCGCTCGACGCATTCCTTGCCCTGCTTGTCTACGCCTTCGTGACGTCGATCACGCCGGGGCCAAACAATCTCATGCTTCTGGCATCGGGCGTGAATTTCGGCCTCGTCAGAACCGTTCCGCACATGCTGGGCATCAGCATGGGTTTCCTCGTGCTGCTGCTTGCCGTCGGTCTTGGCCTCGGCGCTGTGTTGACGGCGTTTCCGGCGCTGCATACCGCGCTCAAGATCGCCGGCGGCGCCTATCTTTTGTACCTCGCCTGGAAGATCGCCATGTCGCGCACGCTGACCGGCAAGGGCGAGACGAAAGCGCGGCCCATGCGCTTCATCGAGGCAGCCGCATTCCAGTGGGTCAATCCCAAGGCGTGGGTGATGGCGATCACCGCCATGGCCGTCTATGCCAATGCCGAGCACCCGTTCCTGTCGGTGGTGTTGATCGCCGTGGCTTTCACCATCGTCAATTTGCCGAGCGTCTCGGTGTGGGCTGGGTTCGGCACCGCACTGCGCGGTTTCCTGTCGGACCCGGTGCGGCTGAAATGGTTCAACATCGCCATGGGCGTGCTGCTGGCGGCGACGCTTTGGCCGATGCTGAGGTAGGCCCGGGGCGCATCATCTGATCTTTAAGGGACAGGATCCGGAGTCTCGGGCGTACCGCCCAGATCGGGATTGAGCCCGTGTTGCACATCCGTTGTGCAGTGCACATTAAATCTTCGTAATGCCGCCTTTTGGCCCTTTTCCGACAAAGGCGTGTCCTATCTATTCGGCGAAATCGCGGCAACGGGCCGCGTTGGAATAGAACCATCGGACCACGACGTGTCGGGTGGAGAGGGCCTTTGACCATGCGTGGAAAAGTCGTTCTTTCGTTGCTGGCCGTCGCCTGCCTGGGTGCGGCCGGGTGGCTTTATCTCTCGCCTGATGCGCTGGGCAGGGTCCAGCAGGTTATCGGCGCAAAGCAGGTTGCCGCGCCGGACAAACAGGCCACGGCTTCGGACAAGAAGGCCGACAATGCCGGGCGCTCGGCCTCGATCCTCTCGGCCGTCGCCTCGACAGCCGATTTCCCGATCCGGCGCTACGCGATCGGCTTCGTCTCCTCTCCAGCCGTCGTCAACATCAATGCGCGCGTGTCCAGCCAGATCGTCTCCATCGATGTCAAGGACGGGCAGATGGTCAGGGTCGGCGACGTTCTGTTTTCGCTCGATGACCGGGCGCTGAAGGCGCAGCTTGCCAAGGATCAGGCGGCGCTCGCCAAGGATCAGGCGATGCTCGCCAGCTCGCAGTCGGATCTTCAGCGCGCGAAGGATCTGGTCGCCAAGCAGGCCGGCACGCAGCAGACCTACGACCAGGCCGTCGCCGCGCAGAAGGCTGCCGCAGCGACTGTCGATGCCGACAAGGCGACAATCGACGCCGACAATGTCCAGCTTGGCTTCGCCACGATCACGGCGCCGATTTCCGGCAGGCTGGGCGCTGTCAGCGTCGCCGTCGGCGATCTCGTCACCGTCAGCAATGGCAACAGCAGCACGGCCACTCCGCTGGTGACCATCACCCAGATGGACCCGCTGCAGGTCAACTTCAATCTTCCCGAGAGCAATCTGGCCCTGCTGCACAAGGCGCTCGCCAACCCGCAGCAGGGCGCGGTGACGCTGACCAAGGATGGCGACCCGACGCCGATCGGCAAGGGTACGCTCGATTTCGTCGACTCCAGCGTCGACACCGCGTCGGGCACGATTGCCACGCGGGCAAGCATTCCCAATGCCGATCTTTCGCTATGGCCCGGCCAGTATGTGAATGTCGTGCTCGACGCCGGCATCATGCCGCAGATGACATCGGTTCCCACGGTCGCGGTGCAGCCAAGCCAGAAGGGGCCGTTCGTCTATGTGGTCAAGCCGGACAACACGGTCGAGATGCGCCCGGTGCAGGTGGCGCTGACCGAAGGCGACAACAGCGCCATCAGCCAGGGGCTGAAAAGCGGTGAGAAGGTTGTCACCGAAGGTCAGACAAGGCTGAAGGACGGCGCCGCCGTGCATGAAGGCAAGGCCACGGCGAGTGCAGCCGCGCCCAAGGTGGCCGAGGCGACCAACGCCGGCGAGGCGGCCCAATGATCTCCGAATTCTGCATACGCCGACCCGTCGCCACCCTTCTGATGTCGTTCGCCCTCGTGCTGGGCGGGCTGTTCGCCTACAAGTTCCTCCCGGTGGCCGCACTGCCCAGCGCCGAATTCCCGGTGGTCAATGTCTCGGCTTCGCTGCCCGGCGCCTCGCCGGAAACCATGGCGACATCGGTGGCGACGCCGCTGATCAAGCAGTTTGCCACCATCGCCGGCATCGATTCGATCTCGACCACGAACTCGCTTGGCCAGACCTCGATCGCCATCCAGTTCGTGCTCAACCGCGACATCGATGCGGCGGCGGCCGATGTGCAGGCGGCGATCGCGCGCACGCAGAAATCATTGCCGCCGCAGATGACGGCGCCGCCGAGCTATCGCAAGGTCAATCCGGCCGACGCGCCGATCCTTTTGATGTCGCTGGTCAGCGACACGGTTCCGCTGACCGATCTCGATGCTTTCGCGGAAAATGTCATCTCGCCGTCGCTGTCGACCATCGACGGCGTGGCGCAGGTCTCGATCTTCGGCCAACAGAAATACGCGGTGCGCATCCAGATCGACCCGACCGCGCTTGCCGCGCGCGGCATCTCGATCGATCAGCTGCAGGCGGCGGTCGCCTCGGCCAACAGCAACACGCCGCTGGGCGTGCTGCAGAACGACAAGCAGCAGCTCACCATCACCGCCAACACGCAGCTGACCGACGCCGCCGGTTTCTCCAACATCATCATCGCCACCAAGGACGGCCATCCGGTACGGCTGGGCGAGGTGACCCGCGTGGTCGATTCGGTGCAGACCACCACCACCGCAAGTTGGTACGATGGCACCCGCGCGATAATCATGGCGGTGCAACGCCAGCCCGACGCCAACACTGTCGACGTCGTCGACAAGGTCAAGGCGATGCTGCCGTCCTTCAAGGACCAGATGCCGGCCGCCGCCGACATCAAGCTGCTTAACGACCGCTCCAGTTCGATCCGGCAGGCGGTCAGCGACGTGCAGTTCACGCTGTTGCTCACCATTGCCCTGGTGATCATGGTGATCTTCGTGTTCCTGCGCCGGGTAACGGCGACGATCATTCCGGCCGTGGCTGTGCCGATCTCGCTGATTGCCACGCTCGGCGCGATGTTCCTGTTCGGCTTTTCCATCGACAACATATCGCTGATGGGCCTGACGCTGGCGGTCGGCCTCGTCGTCGACGACGCCATCGTGATGCTTGAAAACATCTTCCGCCATATGGAGGAGGACGGGCTGTCGGCCTTCGACGCCTCGCTGAAGGGCGCGCGCGAAATCGGCTTCACCATCATCTCGATCTCGATCTCGCTGGTGGCGGTGTTCATCCCCGTGCTGCTGATGGGTGGCGTCATCGGGCGCATCTTCAACGAGTTCGCCGTCGTGGTGACGGTCGCCATCCTGGCGTCGATGTTCGTGTCGCTGACGCTGACGCCGATGCTGTGCTCGCGGCTGCTGTCGGTGACCAAAGCCGACCGTGACAAGCATGGCCCCGGTCATAAGCAGGACCTCGTCACCCGCGGCTACGACAGGGTCTTGAGCTTCTGCCTGCGCCACACCTTCCTGGTGTTCCTCGTCTTCGTCGGCACCGCGGCAGCGTCGGTGTGGCTGATCCAGACTTCGCCGAAGGGTTTCTTCCCGCAGGAGGACATCGGCCAGATATCGGTGACCACCATCGCACGTCAGGACATCTCTTTCGATGCCATGTCCAGGCTGCAAGGACAGGTCGCCAGTGTCTTCTCGCATTCGCCCTATGTCGACCATGTGGCGTGGTCGGCGGGCAGCGGCAACAATGCGCTCAATCAGGGGCAGCTTTTCGTCCAGCTCAAGGGCAAGGACCAGCGCCCCGATATCGAGAAGGTGCTTTCGGATCTGCGCAAGCAACTGGCCGGCGTGGCGGGCATCGAGACCTACATGCAGCCGGTGCAGAATTTGAGGCTGGGCTCGCGGTCGTCGGCAAGCGCCTACCAGCTCGTGGTTCAGGGCCTTGATACCGGCCTGACCGATATTTGGGCGCAGAAACTGAACGACGCGATGGCTGCCGACCATGCGAACTTCACCGACGTCACCAGCGACCTGCAGAACAATGCGTTGCAGGCGACGCTGGTGGTGGATCGCGACAAGGCCGCCCAGCTCGGTATCGACACCGACACGTTGCGCTCCGCCCTCTATGGCGGGTTCGGCACCGACCAGGTTTCGACAATCTTCGGTTCGGCCGACAGCTACGAAGTTATCACCGAGCTCGATCCCAAGATCGAGTGGTCGCCCGAGCGGATGCTGGCCATCCAGATGAGAACGGCGAGCGGCAGTCTTGTTCCGCTCGGCGCCTTCGCCCGGGTCGATCGCACGGCCGGCGCCCTGACTGTCAACCAGCTCGGCCAGCTTCCAGCCGTGACCATCTCCTACAATCTGCCGCAGGGCGTGGCGCTGGGCGACAGCGTGACGCGCATCAATGCGCTGAAGGAGCAGATCGGCATGCCGACGGTGATCTCGACCACCTTCGCCGGCACGGCCAAGACCTTCCAGGATTCTCTTGCCAACCAGGGTTTTCTGGTCGGCGGCGCAATCCTGACCATCTACATCGTGCTCGGCATACTCTACGAGAGCTTCATCCACCCGCTGACGATCCTCACCGGCCTGCCGTCGGCCGTGCTAGGAGCGGTCGTTGCGCTGCGCTTCGCCGGCATGGATCTGTCTGTCATCGCGGTGATCGGCATCCTGATGCTGATCGGCATCGTCAAGAAGAACGGCATCATGATGGTCGACGTCGCGCTCGAACTGCGACGAGAAGGCATGTCGGCGACCGAGTCGATCCACAAGGCGTGCCTGATGCGGTTCAGGCCGATCATGATGACGACGCTGGCGGCACTGATGGGCACCATCCCGATCGCGCTCGGCACCGGCGCCAGCGCCGAGCTGCGCCAGCCGCTGGGCGTTGCCGTTGTCGGCGGCCTGCTTGCCTCGCAGGCGCTGACGCTGTTCGTGACGCCGGTGATCTATGTCTACATGGAGAATTTCTCGGGCTGGCTGGTCGGGCTTTGGTCAAGTCGCAAGGGCGAGCCGAGCCCGGTCGAAGATGTCGACCAGCTCTCGCTGTTCAAACCAAGGGAAGACATGCTGCCCGAACCGCAGCGGGCGGCGGCCGAATGATGTGACAGGGCCAGCGCCATGTGCCGTTGGCCCAAGCCGTTGCGCTTGCGGCGGCATCGCTGGAAACGTAGTTTGCGGCCATGTCACACGATCATGGCCACGACAACGAACTCGATCCGTTTACCGCCCGCGTCCGCGCGCTGGAAACCATCCTCACCCAAAAGGGGCTGATCGATCCGGCGGCGATCGACGTCATCGTCGATACCTACGAGACGAAAATCGGACCGCGCAACGGCGCCAGGGTGGTGGCGAAGGCCTGGAGCGATCCCGCCTATGCCGAATGGCTGAAACGCGATGCGACGGCGGCGATCGAATCGCTGAGCTACACCGGCCGTCAGGGCGAGCACATGCAGGCGGTGTTCAACACCGAGGAGACGCACAATCTCGTCGTCTGCACGCTGTGCTCCTGCTATCCGTGGTCGGTGCTCGGCCTGCCGCCGGTCTGGTACAAGGCGCCGCCCTATCGTTCGCGTGCCGTCATCGATCCGCGCGGCGTGCTGGAGGAGTTCGGGCTGACGCTGCCGGCGGACAAGAAAATCCGCGTCTGGGATTCCACTGCCGAGCTGCGCTATCTCGTCGTGCCGATGCGGCCCGAAAATACCGAAGGCTGGAGCGAGGAGCGGCTGGCGGAACTGGTCAGCCGTGATGCGATGATCGGGACCGGCTTGGCCCAAAGACCTGAAATAGAGGGGCAGCCGGCATGAACGGGCCGCAGGATCTCGGCGGACAAATGGGGTTCGGTCCCGTCGCGCCCGAACAGGACGAGCCGTATTTTCATGCCGCATGGGAGAGGCGGGCGCTCGGCGTGACGCTGACTGCCGGCGCCATGGGAGCCTGGAACATCGACGAGAGCCGGCATGCGCGGGAATCACTGCATCCGGCCGACTATTATGCCTCCAGCTACTACGAGATCTGGATCAAGGCGCTGGAGGTGCTGCTCAAGCGCCATGGGTTTGTCAGCGAGCGCGATTTGGCTGAGGGCCGAGCGATTGATCCGGCTGCGACACCGAAAAGGGTGCTGAAGGCGGAAAACGTGCCTGCCGTGCTGGCCAAGGGCGGGCCTTGCGACCGGCCGGTGGCACAGCCGGCGCGGTTCAAGGCCGGCGATCCTGTGCGGACCAAGAACTTCAACCCGACCGGCCACACGCGGCTGCCGCGCTACGCACGCGGCAAGCAGGGTAGAATCGAGGCCGTGCGCGATGGCTTCGTGTTCCCCGACAGCAACGCGCATGGACACGGCGAAAATCCGCAATGGGTCTACACCGTGGTTTTCGAAGGGCCGGAAATCTGGGGCGAGGGCGCCGACCCGATGCTTGTTGTGTCGATCGACGCCTGGGAGAGCTATCTTGAGCCGGCGTGATGGCTTCGTTGGCGATTTGCCTCCGGGCGTCGATGCCCCTGTTTTCGCCGAACCATGGCAGGCCGAGGCGTTCGCCATGACGGTGGCGTTGCACGACAAGGGCCTGTTTTCGTGGAGCGAGTGGGCGCAGGCACTGTCGGAAGAAGTGAAGAGACCGGGCGCCGCAGCGGACGGCCATGATTATTACGAACATTGGCTGGCGGCGCTGGAAAGCCTGCTTGCCACCAAAGGGCTGGCCGCGAAGTCGGATGTCGACGCTATGGCTGAAGCCTGGGAGCGCGCCGCGCATGCCACGCCGCACGGCAAGCCGATCCTGCTAGAAAACGATCCCCAGCCGATTCGATAAGGTGTGGGATGAGCTTGTATGTTCCCTTTACGTTCTTGTCTGTGCCTGATAGCCTGACCCGTCGGCGGCATTGAAGCGTCCCGGCGCATCGATGATGGTGGCAACCGATCTTGTCTTTCCCCTGCGAATCCGGTCTGTCGCACTGATGGAATTCTCTCCCCAACAGGACGACGCGCTGCAGGCGGTCGCCCAATGGCTGAAGACCGGCCAGCCGCAGCTGTTCCGGCTGTTCGGCTATGCCGGCACCGGCAAGACGACCTTGGCGCGGTATTTCGCCGAACATGTCGACGGCCAGGTGCAGTTCGCCGCCTTTACCGGCAAGGCGGCGCAGGTGCTGCGCTCCAAGGGTGCAGTCAATGCGCGCACCATCCATTCGCTGATCTATCGGCCGAAGGGCGAGGAATCGGTATCGGACGAGGTCACCGGCAAGACGTCGATGTCGCCGACCTTCTCGCTCAACCGCCAGAGCCCGATTACGCGGGCGAAACTGGTCGTCATCGACGAATGCTCGATGGTCGACGAGCAGCTCGGCCGCGACCTGATGAGTTTCGGCACGCCGATCCTGGTGCTGGGCGACCCCGGCCAGCTGCCGCCGATCTCGGGCGGCGGCTTCTTCACCGACCACGAGCCGGATTTTTTGCTGACCGAAATCCACCGGCAGGCGCGCGACAACCCGATCCTGCGGCTGGCGCTCGATGTGCGCGAGGGCCGTGAATTCATGCGTGGCGACTATGGCACGGCGCAGGTGATCGGCAAGGAAGACGTCACCCAGGAGCTGGTGCTGAAGGCGGACCAGGTGCTGGTCGGCACCAACCGCACGCGTCGCCGCTACAATCAGCGGCTGCGCGAGCTCAAGGGCTTCAACGCCGATTATCCGCAAGCCGGCGACAAGCTGGTCTGCCTGCGCAACGATCCGGCCAAGGGCCTGCTCAATGGCTCGCTGTGGAAGGTGATGACCTCGTCGCGCGAGACGGTGAAGCCCGGCATCAACCTTCTGGTGTCGCCGGAAGAGGACGATCCGGATCGTGGCGTCGCCAAGATCAAGCTGCTCAAGGCGGCGTTCGAGGATCCCGATGCCGATATCCCCTGGCAGCAGAAGAAGCGCTTCGACGATTTCGACTATGGCTACGCGCTGACCGTGCACAAGGCGCAGGGCTCGCAGTGGAACGAGATTGTGCTGTTCGATGAAAGCTGGGCCTTCAAGGAAACCCGCCAGCGCTGGCTCTACACCGCCATCACGCGGGCGGCCGAACGGCTGACGATCGTCAGGTAGGGGCTCCGGATGCTGTTGCCCCGATAGGCTGTGCGGCAAGCCATTGCCAGGCGGCAGCCTCGTCCTCCGCCCTGAAATGCCTGATTTCGATGGGCGGTGAGGACGGCAGAAAGCGTTGTGCGTCCGCTATCCAGTCCGGTTCGCCGATGGTTGCGCAACGGCCGACATGTTCCAATGCATGAATGGCACCCTGCTTCAGGGTCTCGTCCGCGATGTCGGCCCAGTCGACGCCATCGTGGTCGACGAGGCGCACCAGCACATCGATGCGCGGGTGCAGGGCATAGGCTGCCTCCAGCAGCCCGAAAAGATTTTCACCGTCGGCCGCGGAAACGTGCCCGACGACATCGATGGCGAAAAGGTCGTCGCGGCTGGTCTCGATACGGCGGATTGCCGGAACCTCATCGAGAAAATTCATCGGTGCGTCCTTTCCCGGGTTCGCTCATCAGGCTTGGAACACGCGAAACCCCCAGTCTGTTCCCACCAAAGGCATTACTGTTCCCGTCAAAGGCATTATAGGTGGGCGCGTTGAATGATTTCCGAGGCCACCCGCATGCCTGCAAAGCTCTCCGTCAACCTCAATGCCATCGCCATGCTGCGCAACCGGCGCGACCTGCCGTGGCCAAGCGTGACCGGCCTCGGCCGCATTGCGCTGGCGGCCGGAGCGCATGGGCTGACGGTGCATCCACGCCCCGACGAGCGGCACACAAGACACTCCGATCTGCCTGAGATTCGGTCGCTGATCGACGACGAGTTTCCGCGCGCGGAATTCAACATCGAGGGCTATCCGACCGAGGATTTCCTGGTGCTTGTGGAAAAGCACCAGCCCGAACAGGTGACTTTGGTGCCGGACGATCCGGCCCAGGCGACATCGGACCATGGCTGGAACTTCGCCACCCGGGCCGCGTTCCTCACACCGATCGTCAAGCGTCTGAAAAAGGGGGGCTTTCGCGTGTCGCTGTTTTCCGATCCGGACCCCG
Source organism: Mesorhizobium sp. M1342 (assembly GCF_040317955.1). Lineage (NCBI taxonomy): Bacteria > Pseudomonadati > Pseudomonadota > Alphaproteobacteria > Hyphomicrobiales > Phyllobacteriaceae > Mesorhizobium > Mesorhizobium sp. M1342. The sequence continues at coordinate 35,443 of NZ_JAMYLI010000046.1, forward strand.
ATTGGGTGGCGGCCGCCCGCGATGTCGGCGCCGACCGTATCGAACTCTATACGGGTCCATATGGTAGCTATCACACAGATTCCGCCAAAGCGGCCAAGGAGCTGGAAAGACTGGGAAAAACCGCCGACGCCGCGCTTGCTGCCGGGCTTCAGGTCAATGCCGGGCACGATCTGGTGGTCAGCAATCTGCCCGCACTTGCCAAGCGCATTCCGGCATTGGCCGAAGTGTCGATCGGACATGGGTTGACAGCCGACGCGTTGGAGTATGGCATGGCCGGCACGGTGGGTCGGTTCCTCAAGGCCTGCGGATGGTAGCGATGGCAGCCTCGCGTGGCAGGCATGGCAGCCATTACGCGACGGCACTTGATATTGCATTGCAGCAAGCGTAGAGCACCGCGCGCTTATCGGAGTGTCGTCCATGGCCCTTACCAATACTGGTAGTGAGGCAGAACCCGTCGAACAATCGAGCCATTCGGAAGTCGAGCAGCACAGCACCAAGGTTCTGATGCTGGGCGCGCTCGGTGTCGTCTATGGGGATATCGGCACCAGCCCGATCTACGCCTTTCGCGAGGCGCTGGTGGCGTCGTCGGGCGGACAAGTCGCCCAGCGCGGCGATATTCTGGGCGTTTTGTCGCTGATCATCTGGTCGCTGACGATCATCGTCACCATCAAATACATCATGTTCGTGCTGCGGGCGAACAACCGCGGCGAGGGCGGCGTGCTGTCGCTGATGGCGCTGGCGCGCGGCAGTTTCCCCAAGCGCTCGGCGCTGATGCTCGGCATCGGCATTGTCGGGGCATCGCTTTTCTTCGGTGATGCCGTCATCACGCCGGCGATATCGGTGCTGTCGGCGGTTGAGGGCATGAATGTCGTCACGCCGACCTTCCAGCCCTATGTCGTGCCGCTGACATTGGTCATCCTTGCCATGGTGTTTGCGGTGCAACGTTTCGGCACGGGGGGTGTGGGGCTGGTCTTCGGTCCCGTGACGGCGGTGTGGTTCCTGGCGATCGGCCTTTCCGGCCTCAACCACATCATCGCCGATCCGGAAATCCTGTGGGCGATCAGCCCGCACTACATCGTCGCGTTTCTGATCAATTCGCCCGACGTCGCTTTCGTGACCATCGGCGCCATCTTCCTCGCCGTCACCGGTGCGGAAGCACTCTATGCCGATCTCGGGCATTTCGGCCGCAAGCCGATCGTGCTCGCCTGGCTGTGGGTCGTGTTCCCGTGCCTGCTGCTGAACTATGCCGGGCAGGGTGCCTTCGTGCTGGCCAAGAACGGCGTCGTCGGCCATCCTTTCTTTGAGATGAACGAAGGCTGGACGCTGATCCCGATGGTCGTGCTGGCGACCGCCGCGACGGTCATCGCCAGCCAGGCGGTGATCTCGGGCGCCTTCTCGCTGACCAGGCAGGCGGTGCAGCTCAACATGCTGCCGCGCCTTGAAATCCTGCACACCTCGGAGAAACAGTCCGGCCAGATCTACATGCCGCGCGTCAACCTGCTGCTGGCGCTGGTGGTGATGATGCTGGTCGTCGGCTTCGGCGAATCCAGCAGGCTGGCGTCGGCATACGGCATCTCGGTGACCGGCAACATGCTGGTGACCACAGTGCTCTTGTTTGTGGTCATGACGCGGATTTGGAAATGGCGGCTGTGTGTGGCGGTCGCCATGACGGCGCTGTTCGGCTTCATCGACGTCGGCTTTTTTGCCTCCAACATCGTCAAAGTGTTCGAGGGCGGCTGGGCCTCGCTGGCCGTGGCCTTCACCATCGTGCTGGCCATGTGGACCTGGGTGCGCGGCAGCCGCTATCTGTTCGACAAGACCCGCCGCAACGAAATCCCGCTCGATTTCCTCGCCGGCAATC
>NZ_JAMYLI010000047.1:0-34964 GCF_040317955.1 Mesorhizobium sp. M1342
GGGGCGATCATGCCCCCGTGTCGTCAAAAAGCTACCAGCCAAATATCCTGTCAGAACACTGAAGGTGCCTAAGTGAACTGCATTACTCCCATGGGGGCCGTTTTTGTTTGCGCGGATATTGGCGTTGTTGAATTAGCTATTGCTAAAATATAGCTTTCCCGGAGCTATGGAAAGGAATAGCATCATCGCTGTTCCTGAGGGGATGAGGCGGTGTCACTGGCCGCGCAATCAGCATTTTTCCGCCTCGGTCTTGCACGGCCAGATCAGAAATCTGGGAGGAATGCATGACAAGAACAGCCAGCCTTGGGCGCTGCGGCGTCCTCGTTTTGACAGGTTTGGTGGGCGCGTGGCTGAACGTTGCTTCGGCTCGGGCCGAGGACGCCAACAAGGCCGACATCGAAGCCTTGAAAAAGTCGCTCGCCAAATATGACGATTACACCGTCGCCGTCCGCGACCTCTATCTGTCGACGGTCGGCTGCGTCTACTACAGCGGAGAAAAGATAGCGGGTGCGATGGACTACCCGAAGGGCGCCATGGGTATCCACTTCGTCAATGTCCCGAGTGTCGGCCAGAAGCTCGATCCGATGAGGCCAAACGTGCTGATCTACGAGCCGACCAAGAAAGGCCTGAAGTTGGTCGGCGTGGAATGGCTGGTGCCTCTGACGCCGGACATCAAGGAACCCCCGAAGCTGTTTGGCCAGACCTTCATGGGGCCTATGGAGGGGCACTACCCTCTCATCCCGAAGGAGTTCGTCCACTACGACCTGCATGCCTGGCTCGGGGACAATCCGAACGGCATGTTCAGTCCGACGAATCCGAACGTGAAATGCAACAAGGCCGAGTTTCCGATGCTGGAAAAACCGACCAAGATGATGCCTGGGCCGATGTAACGGGCGAGTCAGGCAGGAACCTTTGCCGAGAAGACAAGCCGGATGGCTGGCTTGCCTTTGAAGCGGTCGGGAATCAGACCTTGGCGACGATCCGCATGAAGGCCGGCATGTCATCGCCGAAGCCGACGGTGGAATCGTTGTCTTCCTGGTGTCGTTGGCGGGCAGGGCGGCTGTTGTCGCGCTGCGGCCTCGTGTCGCCGCGTTCCGGTGCGCGCTGTTCATTGCGATCGGATGATTTGCGCTCGGTGTTTTCCGAACGGATCGCTTCCTTGCGCGAGCGCCGTTCGCCGACGTCGGCGGCTGCGGCCTCGGCCACCGGCTGATCCTCGCGGACTGTTTCCGGTGCCGTGTCTTCGCTGCGCTTGGCGTGGCGTTCGCGCGGTTTGCGCTCGCCGCCCTTTTCCCTGCCGCGATCGTCGTCCTTGCGGCCGGCGCGGCGCGGTGCGCCCTTGCCACGGCGCGGAGCATCATCCTCGCCGCCTTCGCTGGCAACAACCGTCGACAAGTCGCCGTCATGCCACTCGATCTTGTTGCCGATCAGACGTTCGATGGCATCGATGTATTTGGTGTCCGATTTGGTCGCGATGGTGAAGGATTTTCCGGAGCGTCCGGCGCGGCCGGTACGGCCGATACGGTGGACATAGTCCTCGGCGTGGATCGGCACGTCATAGTTGAAGACGTGGCTGACATCGGGGATGTCCAAGCCGCGCGCGGCGACGTCGGAAGCGACGAGGTAGCGCAGCTTGCCGTCGCGGAAATTGGCCAGCATCTGCATGCGCGCGCGCTGGTCCATGTCGCCGTGCAGCGCGCCGGCGTCGAAATCATACTTCAGCAGCGAGCGGAACAGCTCCGCCACTTCAACCTTGCGGTTGCAGAAGATGATGGCGTTCTTCAGCTCCGCGTCTTCGGCCTTGATCAGATTGCGCAGCGTCTCGCGCTTGTCCCACGGCTTGGAGCCGGATTTGACCAGCCGCTGGATGATGTTGGTGGCGGCGGATGCTGCCTTCGAGACCTCGACGCGCACCGGCGCGTGCAGGAATTTCTCGGTCAGCTTGGTGATTTCCGGCGGCATCGTCGCCGAGAAGAACAGCGTCTGCCTGGTGAACGGAATCATTTCGCAGATGCGCTCGATATCGGGGATGAAGCCCATGTCGAGCATGCGGTCCGCTTCGTCGATGACGAGGATCTCGACGCCGTTGAGCAACAGCTTGCCGCGCTCGCGGTGATCGAGCAGGCGGCCGGGCGTCGCGATCAGCACGTCGACGCCGCGCTCCAGCTTCTTGTTCTGTTCGTCGAATGAGACACCGCCGATCAAGAGCGCGATGTTGAGCTTGTGGTTCTTGCCGTAGCGGATGAAATTCTCTTCGACCTGCGCGGCGAGTTCGCGCGTCGGCTCCAGGATCAGCGTGCGCGGCATACGGGCGCGGGCCCGACCGTTTTCGAGGCGGGTCAGCATCGGCAGCACGAAGGAGGCCGTCTTGCCAGTGCCGGTCTGGGCGATGCCCAAAATGTCCTTGCCGAGCAAGGCGTGCGGGATCGCACCAGCCTGGATCGGCGTCGGCTGGGTATAGCCGGCGTCGGTGACTGCGGAAAGGACCTTCGGCGACAGGCCGAGGTCTGCGAAGGTCAACGCTTCTTGAGCGGTCGTGGTGTCTGAGGACAAGTGTTGTTGTCTTTGGCTGGTTCGGGGAAGCGCAACGGCGTCTAATGGCGTCTGTCGCGGCAAGCGCCACGCGCCTGCAAGATTGGTATTGCAATTAGGAGCAAGCCCTCGATTTGTCAACAGAAAGGGGCAGCAATGGCACGATTGTGAAGTTGTAACCTTAATCGGGATGCTTAATCGACCTGTCGGTCGCAGCGCCGGCTCAATAGCGGAACTGTTCGGCGAGAATACGCTCGTTCCAGGAATGATTGGGATCGAACAGCAACGTTGCTGTCGCCGTGGGTGATTCTCGCACCGTTACCGAGGTCACGGCCTTGACCTCGGTATGGTCGGCGGCGGCGTTCACCGGCCGCTTTTCCGGCTCGCGGATATCGAAGCGCACGGTCGCCTTGTTGGAGAGCAGCGCGCCGCGCCAGCGGCGCGGGCGAAACGGGCTGACCGGGGTCAGCGCCAGCAGCGGTGCGTCGAGCGGCAGGATCGGTCCATGCGCCGAAAGATTGTAGGCGGTGGACCCGGCCGGGGTTGCGATCATGACGCCGTCGCAGTTCAGTTCCTCAAGCCGGACCTGTTCGTCGACGGTGATGCGGATCTTGGCCGTCTGGTAAGACTGGCGCCACAGCGCCACCTCGTTGATCGCCAGTGCCGAAATCGTTTCGCCTTCCGAGGTCACGGCCAGCATCTCCAGCGGGCGGATCGTTTCGGCGACGGCTGCTTCGAGACGCTCCGTCAGGCCACCGGAACGATACTCGTTCATCAGGAAGCCGATGGTGCCACGGTTCATGCCGTAGACCTTCTTGCCGGTCCCCATCGTGTCGCGCAGGGTCTGCAGCAGGAAGCCGTCACCCCCAAGGGCAACGACGATCCCGGCCTCCTCGACGGAAGACTGGCCATAGCGCGCCGAGAGGCTTTCCAGCGCCGTCTTGGCGTCAGCGGTGTCGGACGAGACGAAGGCGATGCGGCTGGCGGCTTTGCTCATGGCTCCCCGATGACGACCGATTGGCAGCGGCAGGGCCGCGCCAGCGCCGGGGTAGCATGGGCGGGGTACGTCTGCAAAGGGAGCTGTCATCCCGGATGCGACCCATGCCGGATGGCAAGGCGGCCGCAGGACGGCGGATGCGGACTTGCCGTTCGCGTATCATGTCAAAGGCTACGCGAATGTGATGGTTAAGATCGGTCTTAAAGTCTCGTAAAGCCGGATCGGTCATGTTAGCCGGCAGTGGATGGGTGGCGTGGGGGCTAGCCAGTCGAGGCCGACATATTGCCGGTAACACGCCTGATCATCGTCTTTCTGATGCTGGGAAGCTTCGCGCTGCTCTTTGCCGAACTGGTGCGCCAGTCCGAAGAAACGAGCTTCCGACCGCAGCCCACGGCGTCGCGCTGTGGTGACGCAGCCGGAGCGCCATGTCCGCAAAGGGCGCTGTAGCGCTGTAACCTGATCATCCTTTCGGATGACCGGCGGCATTGGCGGCCGCTTCGGTGCGCGACATCGCGCGGCAGTTTCTCTCTTAAAAGCAGAGGCCGGTCGGCCGCCGCACATTCCATCGTGAAGGCTTGCTGTTTGCACGCGCGGCGCTTGGCGGTGTAGATGGGTGCATCGATTGGCGGAAGGGCTTTTGGGTAGCCTCGTATCCGCTGTTGTTTTGAAACAAGCCCTGTGGCTCGTTGACTGGCCGGGTGTCTGGAGCGGGGGTTTTCCATGTCACGCAGCGTGTTGGTCTCTGGCGGCTGCGGTTTCCTGGGCTCGCATCTGGTCGACCGTCTGTTGCGGCGAAGCGATCTGGAAAAGCTGGTCGTCGTCGACAATCTTTGGACCGGGACGCGAGACAACATCGCGCATGTCGCCGATCCGCGTTTCGATCTGCAGATTGCCGACGCCGAAAGCTTCTCATCCCTTCAGCGCTTCGATGAGATCATCCATCTCGCGTCGCCGGCTTCGCCTCTTTGGTACATGCGCGAGCCGGTACGCACGATCAAGGCCAACATCGGCGGCGCGCTCAATCTTCTGACGCTGCTCAAGCCCGGCGGTCGCTTCTGCTTCGCCTCGACCTCGGAAGTCTATGGCGACCCCCTGGTTTCACCGCAACCCGAGAGTTACAGGGGATCGGTGGACTGCACCGGTCCCAGGGCTTCCTATGATGAAAGCAAGCGCTGCACCGAGGCATTGCTGTTCGAGCAGCAGCGGGTTGGCGGGCTCGACATTCGCGTCGTCAGGATATTCAACACATATGGGTCGCGAACCCGCATCGACGATGGACGCGCCGTCTCGAATTTTGCCGTCCAGGCTCTCACAACCGGGGTTCTGACGGTTTATGGCGACGGCTCCCAATCGCGCAGTTGGGGTTATGTCGACGACATCGTCGAGGGGCTGGAACGTTACTTCTGGCGCGACGGCATCTCGCATCGCGGCCCTCTGAACATCGGCAACGACCACGAGGTTTCGGTCCTGCGCATCGCGGAATTCGTCAGATCGCTTGTCCCCGGCAGCCGCATCGAGCACCACCCTCCGGCTCCCCAGGATCCGACAAATCGGTGTCCGGACCTGACTTTGGCGAGGCATGTCCTTCCTGGCTGGGAAGCCAGGACGAGCTATCAGGAAGGCATCGGGCGCACCTTCGATTGGTTCCGCCAGCGAATTGCGGCCGCGGGCATTTCGGCCTCAACGGCCTGACGCGTCCGGTATCGCGGCCAGGTTCTTTCCTAGCTACCCACTGAGTCACCACCGCATCGGGCGCATGATCGGCGAGCCATGGCCGTATCCGCGGAAAGATATTGACTGTATGTTTAGTCATAGTTACTTCTGAGGTCGAGAATTGAGTTGGACAGCCGGGTTCCAGCCGGTGAATGGCCACCATGAAAGAGGGGAATATCTTGACTGCCATGCGGCTTGCCGTTGCCGGCGCGCCGCAAATGCGATGTCGACGGCCGTTCTCGTGCTGTCGGTCGGCATCGTCGCGGCCATCTTTTCGTCAGCAGGAAACGGACTTGGGGCCGTAGTGCCGCCGGTCCCAACAATGGGAGCATGCAGCATGAACTGGAAACTGACCGCGACGGCCATCGGCCTGTCGTTGCTGACTGTCACGGGCGTGGCCCGTGCCGACGGCGAGCTCAACATCTATAATTGGGGCAACTACACCAGCCCCGACCTGATCAAGAAGTTCGAGGAGACCTACAAGGTCAAGGTCACCGTCACCGATTATGACTCCAACGATACCGCCTTGGCCAAGGTCCGGCAGGGCGCCTCCGGCTATGACATCGTCGTGCCCTCGGCGAGCGTCGTGCCGGTCTGGATCAGCGAAGGTCTGCTCTTGGAGACCGATCCCAACAAGATGGAAAACTTCAAGAACGTCGATCCCAGGTGGGTCGATGTTCCATTCGATCCAGGCCGCAAATATACCGTTCCATGGCAGTGGGGCACGACCGGCATTTCGGTGAACAAGTCGGTTTATGCCGGCGACCCGAACACATCGGCGATCTTCCTCGACCCACCCCCCGAACTCGTCGGCAAGATCAATGTTGTACCCGAAATGGGTGACATCATGTTCCTCGCCATTGCTTACGAGGGTGGCAAATATTGCAGCAGCGACATGCAGATGCTGAAAAAGGTGCATGACAAGCTGGTGGAGGCGAAGGCGAAATGGCTTTCGCTCGACTATGCGGCTGTCGATGGTCTGGGCAGGGGCGACATCGCCGCGGGCGTCAACTGGAACGGCATATCGCTGCGCGAGCGGCTTGAGAACGACAAGATCGTCTATGGCTATCCCAAGGAAGGCTATCCGATCTGGATGGACAATGTCGCTGTCCTCAAGGACGCCAAGAATGTCGACAACGCCAAGCTGTTCCAGAACTTCATCATGGATCCGCAGAATGCGGCGCTGATCTCAGCCTTTGCGCGTTATTCGAACGGCATCAAGGGCTCGGAAGCCTTCATGCCCGACGACATGAAGACCGCGCCGGAAGTCAACATTCCCACCGAGTTTGCCGCCAAGGGCCAGTTCATGCAGGCCTGCCCGCCCGACGTGCAGGCGCTCTACACGAAGATCTGGACCGACCTGCAGAAATGACCTGAGCAGGCGTTCCCGCGCCGCTGCACGCGGCGCGGTCATCTCCCGTCCATGCCAAACGCGATGCGCAGATCGCAGGAGACTTCCCATGACCGATCTCGACCTTTGCTACATGCCGGCCAGCGAGGCGCTGCGGCTGTTCAAGGCGAAGAAGCTTTCGCCTGTCGAACTGATGCAGGCCACCATCCACCGCGCAGAGGCAACCAAGGCGACGATCAACTGCTTCACCTTCACGCATTTCGACGAGGCGATGGACCTGGCTGGGAAGGCCGAGGGGAAATACGCCAGGGGCGCCCGGACCGGGGCGCTCGAGGGGCTGCCGATCGGCATCAAGGACGAGAGCTATATCAAGGGCAAGCCGACCTCGCATGGCTCGCTGCTGTCCGGGGACGCCATCGGCGGCCATACCTCGACGATGAACGAGCGCATCATCCAGGCCGGCGGCATTGTCCATGCCCGCACGGCGACGCCTGAATTCAGCTGCGCCGGCTACACCTGGTCGAAACGCTGGGGTGTGACGCGCAATCCGTGGAACCCGGATTTCACGCCCGGCGGTTCGTCGGGTGGTTCCGCGGCGACGCTGGCATCCGGCACGTCGTCGATCGCCACCGGTTCGGACATTGCCGGATCGATCCGGATTCCCGCGTCGGCCTGCGGTCTTGTCGGCTTCAAGCCGCCTTACGGGCGCAATCCGGACGAGCCGCCGTTCAACCTCGATTTCTACTGCCACACCGGACCTTTGGCACGAAACGTCAGGGATGCGATCCTGCTGCAGAACGTGATTGCCGGGCCAAGCCCGCTCGACATCGCCACGCTGCGCCCCAAACTGCGCCTGCCCAGCGACTACAAGCCGATCAAGGGCTGGAAGATTGCTTTCTCGATGGACCTCGGTTCTTTCGAAGTGGACGCCGATGTGCGCAAGAACACGCTTGCCGCCTGCGACGTGTTCCGCTCGCTCGGCGCCACGGTCGAGGAAGTCGATCTGGGCTGGGGCGACGACGTGCTCAGGGCGGGCATGGCCTATCTCGAACATCTCTTCGGCGCTTCGCTGTCGCAGCTGCTCAAGGAGCACGGCAAGGACATGACGACCTATGCACGTCAATTCGCCGAGGACGGGCAGAAGTCCAAAGCCACGGATTTTGTCGGAACCCTCGATGTGGCGGCCAGGATGTACCAGACGCTGGGGCCGCTGCTTGAGACCTATGATGTGCTGGTCTGCCCGACCAACGCGCTTCCCTCCGTGCCGGCGGAGTTCGATCAGACCACGGGCACGGTCGAGATCAACGGCAAGCAGGTGAACCCGTCGCTTGGCTGGGTGATGACGACGCCGTTCAACATGATGAGCCGTTGTCCGGTCCTGTCCATCCCTTCGGGCCGGGCGGCAAGCGGCGTGCCGACAGGCATCCAGATCGTCGGCCGCACCTATTGCGATACCGATGTTTTCCGAGCGGCCATGGCCTATGAGAGGGCCAAGGGGCAATGGTACACAAACGCCGAAACGCGTCCGTCGCTATAACAGGGCGATGCGGCTCTTGCCGCGATGGTGGTTGATCTGCGGTCTCGGTTGTGGTGAGCCGACGCCGGACACCTCGAATAGACGGATCCGTGGCGGCGCCGGCGATCGCCGCCAGAAGGTCCGAAAGGAGCTGGACGAAGATGGCGCAACAAAAGGCTGCGGCGGCAAAACGCAAAGGCGCAATAGCGAAGAATGGAAGTGCGGCAAACGATCCCGCGCCGCCCAAGGACCGTCGGCGCGAACGCGGCGAAGCCAGCGTACAGCGGATCATCGACGCCACCATCGAGCTCATCGCGGAGGAGGGGCTGGCAAGCGTCACCATGCAGCGCATCGCCGAACATGTCGGCTCGTCCAATGCCTTGGTCGTCTTCCATTTTCGCAGCAAGGAGAACCTGTTTCGCGCCGTCCTGCAGTATCTCAGCGATCGCTATGACGAGCTGTGGGTGACGTTGGTGCGGGCGCCCGGCCTGTCTCCGGTTGAGCGGGCCCTGGGCGCGGTCGATTGCGCGCAACGTTTCGCCCGCCAGCACCCGAAATGGGTTTCGGTCTTTGTCGTGTTCTCCAGCGACCGCAAGAGCATGCAGATCTACAACGAGATCGGCCTTCCGAGCGATCTCGCCTACACCGCCGAGGCGCGCGAGCTGCTGATCGAGATTTCGTGCAGCGGCGGTTATACCGGCGTCGACATCGACACGCTGTCGGAGAGCCTGAATTATCTGGTTCATGGCGCCTGGTATTGGGATCATCTCAATCCGTCCAGCCGTGACACCAACGTGCTGCGCAAGACCATGCTGCTCCTGCTGCATCAGGCGTTCCCGCGGCATTTCGAACTGATGCGCTAACTGCTTCAGGGCTGCCGCAGATGGCAGCCGGCCTGCCGCTTCTGCGCCAGATACTCGTCGACAAGCTGGCGGTAGCGCACCTTGCCGAAGCTGGGGAAATGGCCGCCATGCACGACCGAGACATCGAGGTCGCGCATACGCAGCAGCGTAGCGACATAGTCATCGACAACCGAGTGGTAGACGTCGTCGATCAGCGGGCCGTCATAGATGATGTCGCCGGATAACAGGATGCCCGTCCTGTTTTCGTAGAGCGCGATGCCGCCGGGCGAATGGCCGGGCGTGTGGATCGCCTCGAAGGCCCGGTCGCCGAGATCGACGACGTCGCCATGGTCGAGCAGACGGCCGGCCGGTGCGGGCAGGATGCCGTAGCGCGCCGTGTCCCAGCCTTGCGGCATGCCATCGAACATCTCGTCGGTCGCATAGGTGCCGGCTGCCGTCCATTCGTTGCGCGGATCGGCGAGGATGTCGGCCTCGGCGGCGTGTACGCAGCGGTCCGGAAATTCGTGATGGCAGCCGATATGGTCGAAATGCGTGTGGCTGGCGACGCAGGTCAGCTTGCGCTCGCTGACCAGCGGCACATGACGCCGAAGGCTGAAATGGCCGAGCCCAGTGTCGAAGAGGAGATCGCGGTCGCGGCCGCGCACATGCCACATATTGCAGCGGAAGAACGGTTTTATCCATGGCTCGTGGATCAAGGTCACGCCATCGCTCATGCGGATGGTTTCGTACCAGTCCGGTGCCTTGATGAGCGGAAGTGTTGCCATTTTCAACCCGTCAGAAAAGTTCAGTCCGTCAGCAGGATGATCTGGTCGGTATCGCACGAAACGGCAACTGTGTCGCCCGGCCGGGCGGTGGCTGTCGCGGGCAGCCTGGCGATGAAGTGAAGCGAGGGGTCTTCGACGGAGACGGCAAGCACGCGCTTGAAGCTGCCCTGGAAGACGACGTCGCTCACTCTGGCCGTGCCGAGCCTGACACAGCCGCTGGCCTCGCCGAGGACAAGATGCTCCGGCCGTATGGCCAGCGCAACGGCAGAGCCGACCGGCAAGGCGCCGGGCAGCGAGATCGGCCCGACGGGCGTGGCGACGGTGCTTGTCCTCTCCTTCGCCTCCGTGACCGTGCCGGCAAGGATCGTGCTTTCGCCCATGAAGGTCGCCGAAAAGCGCGTCGCCGGCCGTGCGTAGACGCGCTCGGGCGGACCTTCGTCCTCGATGCGCCCGTCATTCATCACCACGCAATGGTCGGCCAGCGCCATCGCTTCTTCCTGGTCGTGGGTGACGTGGATGAAGGCGGTGCCGACGCGCTTCTGGATTGCCTTCAACTCGTCCTGCATCTGCCGGCGTAATTTGAGATCGAGCGCGCCGAGCGGCTCGTCGAGCAAAAGCACCGCCGGCTCGATCACCAGCGCCCGCGCCAGCGCCACGCGCTGCCGCTGGCCGCCGGAGAGCTGGTGCGGTTTCTTGTCGAAAGCAGCGGCGAGACCAACCAGGGCCAGCGCCTCGCGCGCCTTTGCCGCGCGTGTCGTGCCGTCGACCCCCTGCATGCGCAGGCCGAAGCCGACATTGCTGCCGACGCTCATATGCGGGAACAGCGCATAGTCCTGGAACACCGTCGTCGTCGGCCGCTTGGCCGGCGGCACCGAAGTACAGTCCTCGCCACGGATGAACACCTTGCCTTCGCTGGGCGTGACGAAGCCGCCCAGAATGGACAAGAGCGTCGTCTTGCCGGAGCCGGACGGCCCGAGCAGGATCGTGTAGCTGCCCGGCTCGATCTGCAGCGAGACATCCTTCAGCACGGTGTGCTGGCCGAAGCGGTGCGAGACGGCACGAATATCGACCAAAGGCGCGGTCATGCCTTTCTCCTGCGCAGCAATGTCAATTCGAACAGCACGACCAGCACGATGGAAACGGCGAAAACCAGCGAGCCGACGGCGTTGGTCTTCGGGTTGAGGCCGGAACGCAGCAGGTTCCAGATTTCGACCGGCAGCGTGGTGTCGAAGCGGGTGAGCAGGAAGGAGATCACGAACTCGTCCCAGGAGAAGGTCATCGACAGGAAGAAGCCGGCGAAGATGGCCGGCGCCATGACCGGCACGGTGATCAACAGCAGCACCTTCCATTCCGGCGCGCCGAGGTCGCGCGCGGCGCGTTCGATGTTGATCTGGTGGTCGCCCATCTGGCTGTAGATGATGGCAAAGCACAGCGGCAGGTTGATCACGACATGGCCGATCCCTGCCGCAAGCAGCGATTTCGGCAAGCCGGCCCAGTTGAACAGCACCAGCAGCCCCATGCCGATGATGAGATAGCTGACCGTCAGCGGCAGCGTGATCAGCCCGCGTAGCAGGCCGGAGCCCGGCAGGACGAAACGGGCAAAGCCCCAGGCGGATAGGAAACCGAGCGTGGCGGCGGCGAGCGACGAGATGGACGCGACCAGCAGCGAATTGACCAGCGCCGAGGTCAGCCTGACGTCGGAGAGCACCGCGTCGTACCAGCGCAGCGATGGGCCGGTGAAGGGCGGGATCGGAAACGACGTTGCCTGCAGCGAAAACAGCACCAGCACCACCACCGGCAGGAAGATGAAGCCGTAGACGGCGATCGCGTAGAGCCAGGAGGCGATGCGGACAATCCTGCGCATCTCAGGCCCGCTCGATCTTCAGCCAACGGGCGCAGGCGAGGTAGGCGATGGTGACGACGGCCATCAGGATAATCGACAGCGCCGAAGCCAGCGGAAAATCGCCGCGCCGGCCGATCTGCATCATCACCAGCTGCGGCATCAGAAGCTCGTTGTTGCCGCCGAGAATCTGCGGCGTGATGTAGTCGCCGATGCACAGCACGAAGGTGAGGAAGGCGCCGACCATGATGCCGGGCAAGGTCAGCGGCAGCACGACATGCAGGAAGGTGCGCACCGGCCCGGCGCCGAGATCGGCGGCGGCTTTGCGATAGCTCGGACTGAGCTGCTTGAGGTTGGCAAAGATGGTCAACGTCAACAGCATGACGAAGAAGTGCACGAAGCCGGTGACGGTGGCGAAACGCGTGTTGGCGAGTTGCAGCGGCTCGCTGATCAGGCCAGAGCCGGTCAGCGCCCGGTTGACGACGCCGTTCTGCGCCAGCACCAGCAGCCAGGAGTAGGAGCGCACGACATAGGATGTCCAGAACGGCAGCACGGCCAGCATCAGCGCCAGCCGCTGCCAGCGTTCCGGCACCTGTTCGGCGAGGATCCAGGCAAAGGGGTAGGCGAGCAGCACCGAGATTACGGTGACGATGGCGGTCACCTGCAGCGAGTTCACCATTGCCTGCCAGTAGGAGGGGTTGGTGAAGAACTGGCTGTAATTGGACAGCGTGAGGCCACCGCCCTCATGCGCCGTCAGGCTGGAAAACCCCATGGCGATGAAGGGCAGCACGAAGAACAACAGCGTCCAGCCGAGCGCCGGCGTGACCAGCGCCCAGGGCAGAGTAGAACTCGCCCGGGTCAGAGCACGGCCCGCCCGGGGCAGGGGGTTATTTGCCGAGCTGCTCATGAGCGGTATCGGCTCATTTTGCCTGCAGCATTTCGGTCCACATATCCTGCATCTTCTTGTCGAGATCGGCGTTCGGCGCCGGATAGGCCTGGGCGCGCGCCAGGAAGCCCGGCTGCTCGTCGAAGCGCAAAACCTTCTTCTGGTCGTCGGTCAGAGCCGCCTTGGTGTTCGCCGGCATGCCCCAGTAGCAGGAGGAGGTGGCAAGGCGCGCCTGGCCCTCCGGGCTCATAATGTACTGGATGAACTTCAGCGCCATGTCCTTGTTCTTGGAATCCTTGAACATGGCCAGCGACTGCGACCACAGCACCGCACCCTCCTTGGGGATGGAGAAGTCGAGCGCCGGGTTTTCCTTGGCCAGGCCCGCCGTCACCCATTCGCCGCCGCCGACCAATATGTCGACCTCGCCGGTCGCAAGCGCCGTCTGGCTGGCGGTCACTTCGCCGACCAGTTTGGCATTGGCCTTCATCTTCAAGAGCTCTTCCTTGAGGGCAGGCAGGTCGGCTTCGGTGAGCTCGGCCGTCTTCTTGCCGATCGCGAGCGCGGCCATGCCGATGACCGGCAGGTAGTAGTCGTAGATGGCGACCTTGCCCTTGTACTTGTCGCCGGTGAGTGCTGCCATCGACTGCATGTCGGCGGGGTCAACCTTGGTCTTGTTGTAGCCGATCGTGTTGTAGCCGAACTTTTCGGTGATGCCGTAGCGCTTGCCGCCGACGACGGTGGAGCCGTCCATCTTCACCTGCGGGAACAGATCGGCCAACGGCAATTTGTCGTCCGGCAATGGCTCGAACAGACCCTTTTCGACGCCGCGCGGCACGTCGATGCTGTCGATCACCATCACGTCCCAATCGCCCGGCTGCGACTGCTCGACGATGGCCAGCCCAGCGCCGGTGCCCTCGAACTCCTTGACGTTGACCTTGACGCCATTGGCCTCCTCGAACGGCTGCAGCAAGGCCGGATCGGCATGATCGCACCAGATCAGCGCGTTGAGGTCGGCGGCCTGCGCGCCCGTCGAAAGCAGCAGCGCCGCGGCTGCGGCAGCTGTGCGCAAACGGGTCCTCAGGATGGAAAGCGGATTGCTGGCTGTGTGTGACATCGAGTGTTCTCCCTTGCCTTTGTGGCTTCTTGCAAAAAATTGAACCAATTCTAAAATTGAGTCAATTCTGTTTTTATGGCAAGAGGCTGACATGAGCGGATTGCGGGCAAGGCAAAAGGCAGACCGGCACCGACGCATCATCGAGGCGGCGGCGGAACTGTTTCGCGAGGCCGGCTACGAAGGCGCCAAGATCGAGGCGATCGCCGCCCAGGCCGAGGTCTCGGTCGGCACCATCTACAATTACTATGAAAACAAGGGCGACATCCTCGGCGCCATCGTCTCGCTGGAGGTCAACGAGGTGCTGAATGCCGGTCAGGGCGTCGTCGCCCGGCCGCCGGCCAATGTCGGCGACGCGCTGGACACGCTGATCGGCATCTATATCGAGCACTCGCTGCACTATCTCAGCAAGGAGATGTGGCGGCAGGCGATGGCGATCTCAACGCAACTGCCCGATAGCCCGTTCGGCCAAGCCTACACCGCGCTCGACCGCGCGCTAACGGAACAGATCCGCGCTCTGATCGTCCGCCTGCAAGCGCTCGGCCTTGTGCGGCAGGACATAGACGGGGCGGCGCTCGGCGAACTGATCTTCAACAATATGAACATGATGTTCATCGAATTCGTGAAGCGCGACGCGGCGAGGATTGCGGAATTGCGGGCGGCGGTACGGAGGCAGAACAGGATATTGGTGGCGGCGATTGGGGTGTGAGTGGCAGGAAAGGGCAGGAGAAAGCGTTGCTTCCGCATAAGACCTGGTTTCAGATGCATGTCGGCTCTTGAGTTGAATTTAAAACCTGATACAACTTATAGGAGCAAAAACGGGGGAGGGGTAAATGGGGACGTTTTCTATCTGGGCATTGGGCGATCTTGCTGCTGTTGATCGGCGTGCCTGTTTTCTTTGCTGTTCGATCAGCCGCGAAGCCGTCGCAGAATCCCGAGGCTCTTGTGGGCTTCGGCGGCTGGTTAATGCTGCTGGCGATCGGTCAGACGTTATCACCGTTGCGCACACTTGCCGACTTCGCCAATTCGGCCGACGGCTACCAGCAACTCATGACCCTCCCGAACGGACCCCTGGCGGTGTATGGCGAACTTGCTCTCAATCTGGCATTTCTGGCGCTTCAGCTGGTTGTGCTCGTTTCGATGCTGCGGCGAAGCCACCGCTTTCCGCAATTGTTTCTGCTCCAGTGGCTGGCGATTCCTGTCGTTTTCATCCTGGACACGATCTGGGTTGCGTCAGTTCTGGGCGTTCCGGTGAGCCTGGTGCTCGCAGGCGATGCGCTGGTGGCCCCGATAGTCTCGTTTGTGCTGACAGGGCTCTGGGTCGCCTACGTCTACAAGTCCGTCAGGGTCCGGAACACGTTCACCGGGGTTGGGGCATCCACCCAGGTCGCGAGCGTGTCATAAAAGACAGCAAACTTGGAATATTTGGAGCATCACGGGCTCGGCGAACTGATGTTCATCGATCCGTGAAGCGCGAGGGGGGAGAACCCGAACTGCGCGCGGTGATCGGCAGGCAGAATCGGATTCAGGCAGAATCGGATTCAGGCAGACGCGCGTCCTGCATGAGGTGCTGTTAAACGCGTTGCGGGAAGTCACCGGGAAGGAAGTCGAGTTCATCCGGTGGAACATTACTGGGCCGGTGCCTCCTACGGCGGGGTAGAACCGACTGCAAAGGCGACGGCTGTGCCCCATAACGGGTCAAAAAGTTTGGCATCTAAATTGCTCTGACAGGTATGGGGTGGGCGAGAGCCCGTCGCTTCGCAAATGGAGCGGCGGGTCTACTCTACCAGCGACTGTCGAATGGCCACGGCAGCAGAATGTACCCGCTTGTCAGCAGAAGCTGACGGAACAACCGTGCGCGCACAAAGTTGGATTGCAGGAAGCACCGCATGCCGGCTTCCGCAGCCCGTTTCGTGTCACCGGCAATGTGGGCGGGACGGGCTGTTTTGCGTTGGTGACTACTTGTGGGTGATCCAATCCAACAGGCCAACGTCGATCTGCTCGCACCCGACATATTCGCGGACCAAGCTCTCAGCCAAATCGCGCCATTGACATTCAGGCACGCTCATATCCCTGACCAGGGCTCGAAATGCAGAGCGAAGAATATCAGCATCGAAGGCGGAGACGGAAGCAGGAGTCGGGCCCGGATCTTCCCACCCCTGGGCCATGTCATCGCGGTGACGTTGGCGAAGGCGCTTGAGCAGTTCGCGTGATGCCTCGATTGCACGTCGGGAGTGATCCATATCGCGGCGAAACGAGGCAGTTCCGGCCAGGGAATGGTGCCGCAACCGAAAGCTGGTTTCGATAGCCGCGCATGCGACTTCCATATGCGTTTCAACCATCGCGGCCTCCCTTGCTGCGAAGGGATTTATTTACTCTCTTCTCACGCGTGACCCAAGAAGGATTCAACGTACGGTTTGATACGCAAGGGCCGCGCGCAGATGGGCGCGGATCGCGGCGGCGTCTCTAACGAGCATTCGGGCGTGAGTAAGCTGTTCAAACAAGACGTGCATTCGCGCTCGCTCATGAGCCAGGCGGGCACGCAGGGCACTCGCTAATACAATCTCATCGAAGGCGTCGAGGGGGATAGACCGTCGCGGACAATCTTGCCTGACCTCGGCGGCGTTCAATTCAAAATCGCCTTGCCGGGATGTTCCGCTTTCGCCATCAGCTTGTTGAAGGCTGCGGCTTCATCCGCCGTGTCAAACGGCGCCGCCGTGATTGCTCCATCCACCGTCAAAGTGGCAGCTAGATATGGGAGGCCAGGCAGTGGCGGAAGGTAGACCATGTAAGCTGGGCGGGGAAATTTCATCCCCTATGTAGCACGGTCTGCCGGTCATCTCCTAATCGGGCGGAACGCCGCTTTGCTCCATTTCATCGCTGCCCAATCGTATTAGCTCGAACGTGACCTTAACGACCAACAAAGCGGCGTTGGTATCGTCGCGAACGTGGAACGCTACCTGACGATGAGTGCCGTCCGGCATCGCGTCTTTCGCTATTTCCAAAAGCGCCCGTGCGGCCTCGTCTTCCACGGCCTCCACGCTCGGAAGCTCTGTGCCCTTGGTGTCGGGATAGAATTCGCCGTTGTCGGTCAGATCAAAGTAGAAGCGGGCCATGCAAACCCGACAATGTCGATGCCTCCAAAAAGGTTTCCCAGTGCAATCATTTTAGTGCTTTGGATTCCCATCGTGGGCGTGATGCGTCCGGTGCTTGCCATTCGAAGTTCATCCTCCGATGGAGCCCGAGCAGGTCCACACGCCGCCGCTGGGCGAGGCGGCTTCAAAAGAGCATCGTGCAGCCGCTTCTATCGCCAAGCTGCGATCATTGCCGATCGCTCCAAGCAGTGCATGAGGTGCTGTTGAAATCCATCAAGGAGATCACCGGCGAGGAAGCGTCGTTCATCATCAGGTGGAATTGACCGCCCAGCACCACAAGGGCCGGAGCACCCGGCAGAAGAGCCGCATAGCATGGTCCCAAACGGAGGAAGGGCCTGAACCGCGAACTATTTGCGATCCAGACCCCTGGCCGTCGGGTTCTTGGCGACATTGCGCCCGCGGAAGGCCGTTCGCAAGCTGGACCTTGGTCTTGCTATTCCTGCGGAGCGCGTCAACGTCGGAGACGCGCTGAACAGTTAGAATTTCATCGCGATGCCGACGCGGAAATCGTGCGTCTGAAGCGTGTGTTCCAGCGTGCATCCGCCGCCGCAATATTCAAGCGACTTCTTGCCGAAGAAGGAGAAATCGTATTCGCCTCGCAAGAACACGTTGTGTGTGAGAGCGACGTCGATGCCTGCTCCAACAATACCACCGACCAAAGTTGCATCCCGCTCGGCGTTTCCACCTGGATAGAACGTCTTCAGCTTTGCGGCGGTTACACCAGCCGTGACAAACGGCATGTAGGCTCCCATGTCCATGCCAACGCGACCCTTTACGGATCCGAACAAACCTGTGGAGGCGTCGAGAACGCCTGGGCCTGGAATATCGTCGAAGGTGTTCTTCTTAAAGCGGTAGCCAAGCTCGCCTTCAACGCCATAGACAATCTTGCCGGACTGGAAGTTATAACCTGCAAAGCCGCCGACCGCGGCCGAGCCGACGTTGTGCGTTGCGCCAGCCTGGGCGCCCGGCTCATAGATCTTGTAATGTTCCAACGTTCCGGCGCCGAACACGCCGGCGTATGGCCCTTGCCAGGTCCATTCATGGGTGTCGACAGGAGCGGTCATCATATCGGCAGCGATGGCCGGAGCCGCCGAAAGCGCAACGAATGAAGCGAGCAAAAAAGCTTTCATGAAATCCCCATCAAATCGCCAAGCGCTTTATATCGATGAGCCTGCAACTTTGTATGTAGCTAGGAAGTCACACCTGTGGACTAAGTTGCTGCGCCTGAATTCGGCGACTAGGTATCAGGAAGGCCGGTGCAAACAGGCATCCCTCGAGGAGTTCCGGACTTCCGCGGCCGAACACCGGCGCCGCCACAACCTCTGGAATGAAACTCAACGCCGGCGAGGAATGGCAGTCAGGTTTCGACGCGGGCATTATCCGGAAATTCGAGAGCGGAGCGTGGAAGGTGCCGTTCTAATCTTCAATAAATCCCGCCGCCGCACGGTGGCGGGCTTTCCACATGGTGATGCTCCGGGGCGGATATTCTCGCCGGTAAGTGCATGATTTCCAAGGTGGATCAGGCGGCGGATCGAACTCGAGGACAATAGATTAACTATCTGAATTTACTCAATTGCCGCACTTTGCTGGTGCCCCCGGACGGAATCGAACCGCCGACCTTCGGTTTACAAAACCGCTGCTCTACCAGCTGAGCTACAAGGGCACGGCGCTCCGGTTAGCATATTTGTTGCGCCAGTAAAGACAAAACTCCGTTTTTCTCGGCATGCGGCATAGGCTGTCGGGGCAGGGCATCCTGAAAAGCGCCGGATCGCTTCCTACATCTAGGGGAGGTGCAATCGCTTCGAGCAGGGGTGTCGCATGATCAGATTTGTCGTCATTCTCCCGATCATCTTCGTGGCCTGGATGCTGCTGGTGAAGATCATCAGTGATGTGAAGAAGGCCAATGTCGACTGGACCGGCGTCACCACCATCATCGGCTTCATCGCGCTGGCGTTCTGGCTGCGCCATGTCACGGGGATGGGGTGAGGGAATAGGGGAATAGGGGAATAGGGGAATAGGGGAATAGGGGAATAGGGGGCGACGGGTCATTGGTGTCCTTGCCGTCGCCGCGCTGGCGTCAATGGCGGCCCACAAAAAATCTTCTCAACCTTTCGAACCTTTTGCCGCGCCGCGCCGACTGATGGTTAGAGGCGAATGGGTCGCCTCGATCAAAAGATCCAGGAGATCATCATGTTGAAGCGCACTCTTACCTCAGGCCTCGTCGCCATCTTCGTCGCCACCGGCGCGCTCGCCGGCACTGTCGGCACGTCGTCAGCCCACGGCATGCACGGTCATCATCATCACCACCACAACCATCACAAGAAGCACTTCAAGAAGTTCTGGTGGAAGCACTACAACCACCACCACAACCATCACCACAGGCACGGCAGGGTGATCATTTTCCTTTGATGGAGGGACCCAATTTCCCAAAAGGGCGGCTTCGGCCGCCCTTTTTGCGTTGGGCGATCACTTTGTGAAGTGGGGACGGCAAAGCTGCCGATCTCCCCCTTTGCGGGGGAGATGTCCGGCAGGACAGAGGGGGGTGTGAAGGATCACCGGCTTCCCCATGAACTTTCTCTATTTTGTCCGTGCGGTTGCCTCGCCCTGATTGGTTGACAAGCTGGCGGGACAGCACCCCCCTCTGCCCTGCCGGGCATCTCCCCCGCAAGGGGGGAGATCAGCCGCATCAACTTCTTCGCCAAGCTCTCGCAAGGTCGCCTTCAGCATGACCTCGGTCGATCCGATTTCTCCGATCCCAGAAAAATCGAAAAAAGATTCGAACCTTTTTCCTGGCCGCGACGACAGATGATCAAGAGGCGGATGGATCGCCTCGGTCAACGAAGCAAGGAGATCGTCATGTTCAAGAGCACACTCGTTTCCGGCCTCATCGCCACTGCAGTTGCCGCCGCCACGCTGGCCGGCACCGTCCAGCCCTCGGCCGCCCACAGCCATCACCACAACCGCGAAATCGGCATCGGCATTGCCGCCGGCGTCGGCGGCTTCGTCCTCGGCAGCCTGCTCGCCCAGCCGCGTACCGTCTATGTCGACGAAGGCGGCGGCTCGTGGCACGTCCGCCGCTGCTATGACCGCTACCAGAGCTATGATGCGGACTCCGACACCTATCTCGGCCACGACGGCTATCGCCACTACTGCCGTCTTTGAGAGGAGGAGGCGTTTCAATCAGCCAGAAGAGGGGCGCCCCGCAGCCCCTCTTTCGCTGTGCTTGAAACGATCGGACCGTCAGGTCGCCCTGATGCCGCCGATCATCCGGGTCACCTCGGCCGCGGCATCGCGCACCAGCGGGCCGATCTCGGCCAGCCGCTCCGGCGTCACCCGCACCGTTGGCCCCGACACCGAAACGCCGCCAATCGGCTCGCCGAATTCGTTGAAGATGGCGGCCGCCACGCAGCGCATGCCGGGATGCCGCTCCTCGTCGTCGACCGACCAGCCGCGCAGCTTGATCCGCGCCAGATCGTGGGCAAGCGCTGAAATGTCGGACAGCGTCCTGTCGGTGAAGCGCTGCAGTCCGGCCTTGCGCAGGATGGTTCCGACGCGCTCCGGCTCGAGATGCGCCAGCACCGCCTTGCCGATGCCCGACGCATGGAACGGGCTGCGCGTGCCCGGCCGGAAGAAGGCGCGGATCGCCTGGTGCGTCTCGACCTGGCTGACGAAGACCACGCAATCGTCCTCGGCGACGCCGAGATTGGCGGTCTCGCCGGTTCTTTCCATCAGCTCCTGCATGACGACACGGGCGCGGTCGACCAGTTTGCGGCGGCGCAGGAAGGCCGCGCCCATGCGGTAGGTCTCGACGCCGATCGACCAGAGCTGGTCTGATGTGTCGAATTCGACCATGCCGTGGTTTTGCAGCGTCGTCAGCATGCGATAGGCGGTGGACGCGGCAAGGCCGCTCTGCGCAGAGATCTCGCTCAGCGACAGGCCGCTGCCTTCCGCGACAATGGCCAAGATGCGCAGCGCCCGGTCGAGCGACTGCACCGAGCTGGCCTCCGACGGCCCGTTGAAAGCGCGCGGCCGTCCGCGCTGGCGTTTTTCGGTGGTTTCCATGCAGTCAATCTCGGCCGGTTTCGCCAAATGCACAATGAAAAAGTTTTTCACTACGTTCGCGGGTCGGATTCCTGGAAAACACAAAATCAAATAAAATCAAGAAAGTGACGCCGTTTTCTAGAAATGAAAAAATATTCTGAAAAAATTGAAAAATAACCGGCGTGCTGACATCCTTGGCCAATCCAACAATGACAAACCCGTGGAGGGCTGGAAAATGGCCAGGATGCGCGCTGTCGATGCCGCGGTTCTCGTTCTCGAAAAGGAAGGCATTTCCTGCGCTTTCGGCGTGCCGGGCGCGGCGATCAATCCGTTCTATTCGGCAATGAAGGCCAGGGGCACGATCCGCCATGTGCTTGCCCGTCACGTCGAGGGCGCCTCGCACATGGCGGAAGGTTTCACCCGCGCCAAGGCGGGCAATATCGGCCTGTGCATCGGCACTTCGGGTCCAGCCGGCACCGACATGATCACCGGGCTCTATTCGGCCGCCGCGGATTCCATTCCGATCCTGTGCATCACCGGTCAGGCGCCGCGGGCGCGGCTGAACAAGGAGGATTTCCAGGCCGTCGACATATCAGCCATTGCCGCGCCGGTCGCCAAATGGGCAGTCACCGTCATGGAACCCTATCTCGTCCCCATGGCGCTGCAGAAGGCGTTTCACCTGATGCGCTCGTCACGTCCCGGCCCGGTGCTGATCGACCTGCCGGTCGACGTGCAACTCGCCGAAATCGAATTCGACATCGACGCCTATGAGCCGTTGACGCCGTTCAAGCCGGCCATGACACGCGCCCAGGCCGAAAAGGCGTTGACGATGCTCAACGCCGCCGAAAAGCCGCTGATCGTCGCCGGCGGCGGCATCATCAACGCCGATGCATCGGATCTGCTCATCGAATTCGCCGAAATTTCAGGCGTGCCGGTCATCCCGACCTTGATGGGCTGGGGCGCGATCCCCGACGACCACCGGCTGATGGCCGGCATGTGCGGGCTGCAGACCTCGCACCGCTATGGCAATGCGACGATGCTGGAAGCCGACTTCGTCTTCGGCATCGGCAACCGCTGGGCCAACCGCCACACCGGCTCGGTCGACGTTTATACAAAGGGCAAAAAATTCATCCATGTCGACATCGAGCCGACGCAGATCGGCCGCGTCTTCGCGCCGGATCTCGGCGTCGTCTCGGATGCTGGCGCGGCGCTGAAGATGCTGCTCGACGTCGCCACCGAATGGAAGACGGCGGGCAAGCTGCGCGACTGGTCGATCTGGGCGAAGGAATGCCAGGCCCGCAAGAAGACGATGAAGCGCAAGACGCATTTCGACCAGGTGCCGCTGAAGCCGCAGCGTGTCTATGAGGAGATGAACAAGGCGTTCGGCCGCGACGTCACCTATGTCACCACGATCGGCCTGTCGCAGATTGCCGGGGCGCAGTTCCTGCATGTCTACAAGCCGCGCAACTGGATCAATTGCGGCCAGGCCGGCCCGCTCGGCTGGACCTTGCCGGCTGCCCTTGGCGTTCGCGCCGCCGACCCGGACCGCACCATCGTGGCGCTGTCGGGCGACTATGATTTCCAGTTCATGATCGAGGAACTGGCGGTCGGCGCACAGCACAAATTGCCCTATCTGCATGTCGTCGTGAACAACGCCTATCTCGGCCTGATCCGCCAGGCGCAGCGTGGGTTTTCGATGGATTTCGAGGTCGATCTTGCCTTCGAGAACATCAACCGGTCAGGCGATCCCGAGGCCGGCTATGGCGTCGACCATGTTGCCGTCGCCGAGGCGATGGGCTGCAAGGCGGTCAGGGTGCGCAAGCCCGAAGAGTTCGCCGGTGCCTTCAAGGAAGCGCAGCGGCTGATGAAGGAGCACCGGATTCCGGTCGTTCTCGAATTCATCCTCGAACGCGTCACCAACATCTCCATGGGTACCGAGATCGACAAGATCACTGAATTCGAGGAGCTTGCCGAACATCAGGAAGATGCGCCGACGGCGATTGTGATGTTGGATTAGGAGAAAAAGAATGCCGCGTTTTTCAGCCAATCTGTCGATGCTCTTTGGCGAGCATGAGTTCCTCGACCGTTTCGATGCCGCCGCCCGCGCCGGCTTCAAGGCCGTCGAATATATCGGCCCCTATGACCATGCCCCCGATGTCGTCGCGGCCCGGTTGAAGAAGAACGGCCTGACCCAGGTGCTGTTCAATCTTCCAGCCGGCGACTGGGGCAACGGCGAACGCGGCATTGCGGTGCTGCCGGACCGTGTGCCGGAATTCCGCCAGGGCATCGCCAAGGCGATCACCTACGCGCAGGCGCTCGGCTGCCAGCAGGTCAATTGCCTGGCCGGCATCGCGCCGGCCGCCGCCGACCGCAAGGTGCTGGAGGATGTCTTTGCCGAAAACCTCGCCTTCGCGGCGGAGAAGCTGGAGCAGGCCGGCATCAGGCTGCTGATCGAGCCGATCAACACGCGCGATATTCCGGGCTTCTTCCTCAACTATTCCGATCAGGCCTTGGCGCTGATCGATCGCGTCGGCTCGAAAAACCTGTTCCTGCAATACGACATCTATCACATGCAGATCATGGAGGGGGATCTCGCCAGGACCATCGAGGCTAACCTTGGCCGCATCGCGCATATCCAGCTTGCGGATAATCCCGGCCGTCACGAGCCGGGGACGGGTGAGATCAATTATCCCTTCCTCTACGAGCATATCGACCGCATTGGTTATTCCGGCTGGGTCGGGGCGGAATACAAGCCGAAAGCGGGTACGGAGGCCGGGCTGGGGTGGTTCAACGAACTGGCCGGGCAGGGAAGTGCTGCGGCGTAAGCACTAGAGGGGGCGTTTCACACAGTCATTTGGAGAACCACAATGGAAACCATCGGCTTCATCGGCCTCGGCATCATGGGCGCGCCGATGGCGGGGCATCTGCTGGACGCGGGTTACAAGGTCATCGCCAGCGACCATCGCTCCAAGCCGCCGGCCGATATCGTCGCCAAGGGGCTGAAGTCAGTTACCGGCCATGCCGCCGTTGCCAAGGCTGCCGACATCATCATCACCATGGTGCCCGACACGCCGCAGGTCGCCGACGTGCTGTTCGGCGACAACAGCGTCGCGTCCGGCCTGTCGAAGGGCAAGCTGGTCATCGACATGAGCTCGATTTCGCCGATCGAGACCAAGGTGTTCGCAAAGAAGATCAACGATCTCGGCTGCGACTATCTCGATGCGCCGGTCTCGGGCGGCGAGGTCGGTGCCAAGGCGGCGTCGCTCACCATCATGGTCGGCGGCGAGGAAAAGCCTTTCGAGCGCGCCAAACCCGTCTTCGAGAAGATGGGCAAGAACATCACCCTGGTCGGGCCGAACGGGGTTGGCCAGACCACCAAGGTGGCCAACCAGATCGTCGTTGCGCTGACCATTGAAGCCGTCGCCGAAGCGCTTGTTTTTGCGTCGAAAGCCGGCGCCGATCCGGCCAAGGTCAGGCAGGCGCTGATGGGCGGGCTGGCGGCTTCGCGCATTCTGGAAGTGCATGGCGAGCGCATGGTCAAGCGCACCTTCGCGCCTGGTTTCCGCATCGAACTGCACCAGAAGGATCTGAACCTCGCGCTGGAGGGCGCGAAGGCGCTCGGCGTTTCCTTGCCCAACACCTCGACGACTCAGCAGCTGTTCAATTCCTGCGCGGCTAATGGCGGCGCCAAGGAGGATCATTCGGCGCTGGTCAGGGCGCTGGAGCGGATGGCCAATTTCGAGGTCGGCAGCGAGGCAGCCGACGCCAGGGGCAAAGCGGCATAGGTCAGGAGAGGGCGGCGCAACGTTCCCAAGCCGCAAACTCCTGGCCCGTCGAAGAACGGGTTCCAGCGTCTGTCGGAACCCGTTTCTCGTTTCGAGATATTTTTGGCTTAGAGCATTCCACCGTTTCACGGAAATGGCGAAATGCTCTAACTCTTTGTTTTGACGCAATTCTGGAAGGAAAACCGCTTCACACTTTTCCTAGAATTGCTCTAGCCGCGCTTCAAAAATGTCCGCGCCACGTAAAGGCTGATCGCCGCGGCATTCGACACGTTGAGCGAATGGATGGCGCCGGGCATGTCGAGCCGCGCCAGCGTGGTCACCGTCTCGCGCGTCTTCTGGCGCAGGCCCTTGCCTTCGGCGCCCAGCACCAGGGCGATCTTTTCTCCGGCAAAGCTCTTTTCGAGTTCGGCCGGCGCGTCCGAATCAAGTCCGATGGTGCGGAAGCCGGCCTCGTGCAGCTGGCCGAGTGCGTCGGCGAGGTTCTTCACCTCGATCTGGTCGATGTGCTCCAGCGCGCCGGAGGCGGATTTCGCCAGCACGCCCGATTCCTGCGGGCTGTGGCGGGCTGTGGTGATCAGCGCGCCGGCGCCGAAGGCGACCGCCGAGCGCAGGATAGCGCCGACATTGTGCGGGTCGGTGATCTGGTCGAGCACCAGCACCAGCTTCGCGTCGCCAAGCGCATCGAGCCGCTTGGCTTTCAGCGGCTCGGCCTCGATCAGCACACCCTGATGCACGGCGTCCGACCCAGTGATCTTGTCGATGTCCCTGGGTTCGACCAGTTCCGTCTTGAAGGGCAGGGCGGCGAGATCGGCGATTTCCAGTCGCTCGGCCGCGTTGCGCGTCACCAGCATCTTCCTAATCTTGCGACGCGGATTGTCGAGTGCGGCGCGCACGGTGTGCAGGCCGTAGAGCCGCACCAGGCCATCCGCGGCATTTTCGCCCGGCGGAACCGGCTGTCGGGGCCGGAACGCCGGCGCGCCGCCGCTTTTATCGTCGCGATAGGCGCGGCGCAGCTTGGCGTAATGGGTGTCTTTGGGGGTGTTGGTTTTATCGCTCATGGCTGGCTTCTATAGCTGTCTCCTCCGGCCAAGGATATGGCCCGCCGTCACAGCCGGCGAACAGAAACGAAAAACCATGGTTGCGCGGTTGACACCCAATGGGCTTGCCGCCATAAGGCGCTGCGCTGGTTTCGGAGAACACATAACTCGGGTCCGGATCGGCGTGAATGCCTCGTTGCATGGCTCCGGCGGCAGACTGGAGAGGTGCCCGAGTGGTTAAAGGGGACGGACTGTAAATCCGTTAGCTTAGCTTACGTTGGTTCGAATCCAACCCTCTCCACCACTGCCGGCCCGGAAGCCCTGAAACGTGACAAGAATCGGACCGAAAAGTGCATGGCGCTTTTCGGATGAATCCGGTACTTGAGGAACGGCGCGGGTATAGCTCAGTGGTAGAGCAGCAGCCTTCCAAGCTGAATATGCGGGTTCGATTCCCGCTACCCGCTCCAGACACTCATCCCATCCGGCAAGTCGAAACACTGCGCACGAGGCGCAGCGCTCCAATTGTGGTGGCTGCGCCGCGTCAGCTGTTGAACGCGGTGGCGACCTGGTGCTGCTGCGGCACCTGGCCGTTCGGCGTCAGCCTGTCGACGATGCCGGGCAGGGCGGTGGACAGTTGCTTGAGCAGTTCCTGCTCGTCCAGCCCGGTCCGTTGCGCGATCTCGCGAATGATCTGCGGTCCGATCGCGGCGCCAAGATCGTTGGCGTTGATCGGCTGGTTCTGCCCGGTGCCGACCCAGGAGTCGGCGGCATTACCGTGGCCGGCATTTCTGAGCTTGTCGAGCAGACCGCCCAATCCGCCAGCCAGGCCACCATCGGCGGATGTGGTTTCCGTCGGGACGGGGGCGGTCGGAGCGGGCGCGGGAGACTGCTCTGGCTCTTCGGCACTTCTGCCGCTCAGCATCTTGCCGACCAGCAATGCGCCGAGCGCGATCATCAGGGGTTTGGTGATGTTGCCGCCGGGAACGGCATTGTCAAAAAGTCCCATAGTGGATCCTCCATAGCGACCAAGCCCGTCCCATCTTCAACAATGAAGTATTCGGGCGGAATTTCAAGCTGGCTTGAGGTTTTGACAATCCTATGAAAATGTCGGCTGGCGAGGGGATGGAGAGGAAAAAATGGGTATCATCAGTTGGATCATTCTGGGCGCCATTGCCGGCTTCCTGGGCAGCAAGATCGTCAACAAGACCGGCCAGGGCCTGATCATGGATATCGTCCTCGGCATCGTCGGCGCCATTGTCGGCGGTGTGATCTGCAGCCAGATCTTTGGCGTGGGTGTCACCGGTCTCAACATCTCCAGCCTGATCGTCGCGGTGGTTGGAGCGGTGGTCGTGCTGTGGGCCTACCATCAGTTCAGCGCAAGGCGGACGCTTTAGGCACCTGCGGATCGTCTGAGGTTTCGAGTTTCCGAAGGCAAGACCGGCTTCAGGCCTGTACGTGCAGCGGCTCGTCTATGGCATCAACACTGCATCGGCGGCGACGAAAAAGATCAGCGTTCCGGCGATGAACACCGCCCAGCCGACAAGCGACTTGCGGATAGCGGCCTTGTGCTCGGCGTCGGAGCTCTTGTTCTGGTCAAAATCGGTCACGGGGAACTCCCTTGGCTGATTGATCATGTCGTCGTCGAACGAACGATGCTTCGCCGAGTAGACGATCTTTTTCGGCCCGGCAACTGCTCATGCGCGGGTGCTTGGATGCGGAGGCTCCAGGTTTTGTTTATGCACGTCGTTCTCCCAAAACCGGGGCCCCTTTTGGGCGACATGCGTCAGGCGACGACGGCCAGCCGGCGCTGACGCTGATCCAGCGAGACGATGGTCAGCCCGCTGCCGACGACCAGCAGAATGCCGCAAATGGCCAGCGTGTTGGGGAACTGCCCGAACACCAGCAGGCCCGAAATGACCGCCCAGACGGTGAAGCAATAGTAGAACGGCGCCACGGCGCTGGTCGGTCCGATGCGATAGGCCATGAAGATGAAGAAATGGCCGAAGATCAGGAAAAATCCAGCACCCGCCATCAGCAGCAGGTGATGTGCCTGGGGCATGACCCAGCGCTCTGAAACCAGATGCGCGGCGCCGGCGCCGATCAGCACCACCACGACGGCGGAAATCGCCACGATCATCCCCGGCACCTCGGCCGAGACCCGCCGGCCGGCGAGGTCACGCGCCGCCGCGAGGGCTGCGTTGCCGAGCGCCAGCAGGGCGTAGACCGAAATGCCTTGCATGGTCGGCTGCGCCACCATCAGCGCGCCGACGAAACCGAGCCCGATGAGCGCCATGCGACGGCTGCCGATCCGTTCGCCAAACAGGATCGAGGAGCCGACCAGCATCAAGAGCGGCGTGATCTGTCCGAGCGCGGTGGAATCGGCAATCTGCATATTGGCGAGCGCGACCACATAGCAAAGGATCGCCGCCAGCTCGAGCACGTTCCGGCTCAGTACGCGCTTGTCGAAGATCAGCGGGATCTGCTTGCCGTAGCCCAGCGCGAACAACAGCGGGAAGCCCCAGAGCGCAGCCGCGGCACCCCGCAGAAACAGCACTTCGTAGGACGGCAGGCCTGCCGTCGCGAGTTTCATCATCGTGTCGTTGACGAGATACGATCCCGTCGAGACGATCATGAACAGCGGGCCGCGGATAGAGGCAGGGATGAAATGCATCTGGCCACAAGATCAGAGGCGGGTGGTGGCGGCAATGGTCCATGGCCTGGCCATGAATCAGACAGGGCCGGGCAAGCAAGCCAGCGCTTTCGCGGCCTCGATCGGTCGGCCCGCTACCCCTTCATTTTGCCCAGAGCCTTCCTATATCTTCGTCATATCCCCGCAATCGGATCGATGGTTCGGACTGAGTGAGACGGCACCCGGCCAAAAGACGCTTGTGTTTTTTGGCCTTTGTCGCTAATCGCCCCGCATTCGACTGAACTGAAGGTCTTCGACCGAACTGAAGATCCGGGCCGTCCAAGGAAAGAGACAATGGCAAAAGGTAAATTCGAGCGTAACAAGCCTCACGTGAACATCGGCACGATTGGCCACGTCGACCATGGCAAGACGTCGCTGACGGCGGCGATCACCAAGTATTTTGGCGAATACAAGCGCTACGACCAGATCGACGCTGCCCCTGAAGAAAAGGCGCGCGGCATCACGATCTCGACGGCGCACGTCGAATACGAGACGGCTGCCCGCCACTACGCTCACGTCGACTGCCCCGGCCACGCCGACTATGTGAAGAACATGATCACCGGTGCCGCGCAGATGGACGGCGCGATCCTGGTCGTGTCGGCTGCCGACGGTCCGATGCCGCAGACCCGCGAGCACATCCTGCTGGCCCGTCAGGTCGGCGTGCCGTCGATCGTGGTGTTCTTGAACAAGGTCGACCAGGTCGACGACGCCGAGCTGCTCGAACTGGTCGAGCTCGAGGTTCGCGAGCTTCTGACCAAGAACGAATTCCCCGGCGACGACATTCCGATCGTCAAGGGTTCGGCTCTGGCTGCTCTGGAAGACAGCGACAAGAAGATCGGTGAAGACGCGATCCGCGAGCTGATGGCTGCGGTCGATGCCTACATCCCGACGCCGGTTCGTCCGCTCGACAAGCCGTTCCTGATGCCGATCGAAGACGTGTTCTCGATCTCTGGCCGCGGCACGGTCGTGACCGGCCGCGTCGAGCGCGGCGTGGTCAAGGTCGGCGAGGAGCTGGAGATCATCGGCATCCGTCCGACGACCAAGACGACCTGCACGGGCGTGGAAATGTTCCGCAAGCTGCTCGATCAGGGCCAGGCCGGCGACAACATCGGCGCGCTGCTGCGCGGCGTTGATCGCGAAGGTGTCGAGCGCGGTCAGGTTCTGGCCAAGCCGGGCACGGTGAAGCCGCACAAGAAGTTCGTGGCCGAAGCCTACATCCTGACCAAGGACGAAGGTGGCCGTCACACGCCGTTCTTCACCAACTACCGTCCGCAGTTCTACTTCCGCACGACGGACGTGACCGGCATCGTGTCGCTGCCGGAAGGCACCGAGATGGTGATGCCGGGCGACAACATCACGGTCGATGTCGAGCTGATCGTGCCGATCGCCATGGAAGAGAAGCTGCGCTTCGCTATCCGTGAAGGCGGCCGCACCGTCGGTGCCGGCATCGTCGTCACCATCAAGGAATAATCGAGCCCGGCATTTGCCGGATCGACAAGAAAAGGGCGGTCTTCGGGCGGTCTTCGGGCCGCCCTTTTTTGTTTGCCGGGCTATCGGCTACCGCCCTGTCGCTCGACCCTGTTGCAAGCCCTTGGACCTCGTCTAGTATAGGTTGCATCAAGGGGCTTTTTGCAGAATGGTTTCAGGGCGCCTTCACCGTTGTCGGGCATTGTGGTCGCTGGCCTTGATCTGCCTGCTGGCATTGCTTGCCGCGGGCCCGGTAGCCTTTGCGGCGGATGCGGCGCCGGATCTTGGGCCGACGATGCGGTTCGGCATTGTCCGCAGCAACGCACCGGGGTGCGAGCCGATCTGCCCGGAATGGATATCGGCCGAGGGCTCCATAGAAGCCGGCACGCCGGCACTCTTCAAACGCATGCTGAAGACGCTTGGCGGGCGGAAACTGCCTGTTGTCGTGGATTCTCCCGGCGGCAATGTCGAGGCGGCGCTGACGCTTGGCCGGCTGATCCGCAAGAACAAGCTCGATATCGCCATCGGCAAGACGGTGTTTTCCAGCTGCCAGCCCGGTGCGAAGGGATGCCAGGACCGTGACGCCCGCTACTTCGGCGATGTCATCGACTATGGCGCCATGTGCAATTCCGCCTGTCCTCTGATGTTTGCCGGCGGTATCAGGCGGGTGGCCGGCGAATGGGCCTATCTCGGCGTCCATCAGATCACCACGACCTACATCCGCACGAAATTGCAATACCGCACCACCTACCGCATCGTGGGGGGCAAGAAGAAGATCCTCAACACAAAGATCGTCAGCCGCAAGAACGCCGGCAGCTACAAGACCTACGAGATGAGCAAGTCGGTGGAGAAAAAGCTGGCGGCCTATCTCAACCAGATGGGCATCGAACAAGGCATGCTCGAAACGATGAAGGGCACGCCGGCCAGCGAAATTCACCAGATCGCCCTCGACGACATGCTGGCGATGAAGCTGGTCACCAGCACGGACGCTGTAGGCCTGTTGACCGCGGCAAGCCTGTGCGAGCCCGGCCGCCTGGCCACGAATTGCCGGGAAATGCCGGGGGACAAGCCTGATGGCCTGACGGCGACCGCGGCCAAGCCTGCTCCGCCGGCGATCGAACCCGAGCCGGCGCGACACGATGAAGAGCGGCGCGATGAAGACATGCGCTTCGTCGTCGTTCGCGGCACCAATCCGCTCTGCAATCCAGACTGCCCGGAATGGATCTCGGCGGAAGGCGCGATCACTCCCCAGACCCCGCAGAAGCTGCGCCAATTGCTCGCCACGCTCGGCAAACGGCAACTGCCTGTCGTGGTCAGTTCGAGGGGAGGCGACCTGTTCAGCGCCCTGGCGGCGGGACGGCTAATCCATGAAAGGAAGCTCGACGTCGCGGTTGGCCGCACCGATTTCGTCGGCTGTGACCCGGGAGCGTGGAATTGCCTGGCCAAAGAGGGCGCCTATGCCGGGCTGAGCATCGATGCGGGCGTGGAGTGCGATTCGGCCTGCGCGCTGATGCTTGCCGGCGGCATCAAGCGGCTTGTCGGTCCCCAGGCGCGACTTAGCCTCTACCTGATGGGGCAAAAGCAGATGGTCAAGGCCTATCTCGACGAGATGGCGATCGCTCCCGCCCTGTTCGCGGCGATCGAGCGTCGCTCGGTCGAGCGCCGGCTGGAACCCGGCATGATGCTGAAGGTCGGACTGACGACGAGCCTGCAATCGGTCGACGCGCTGACCGGCGCCACCATTTGCGAGGCGGTGCCAAGACCCGAGAATTGCCGGATCCGGCCCTCCGCCAATGCCGAGGCTGACGCGCCGGCCAAATTGTAGACCGCGGCGAAGCCGGAACTGGCCATCGAGGCAGGTTGAGACACTTCCGATTGTTCCGCTATCGTCGCTGCTGGCGGCGCCAGGCAGGCGGAGGATCGAGAATGAGCCAGGATATCCCGACCCTCTACGAATGGGCCGGCGGCGGCGAGGCCCTGAACCGGCTGACCCAGACTTTCTACGACAAGGTGGCGCAGGACCCGATCGTCGGGCCGGTGTTCAAGACCATGTCGCCGGATCATCCCGCCCATGTCGCGGCCTTCATCGGCGAGGTTTTCGGCGGGTCAAAAACCTACAGCGAGCAGTTCGGTGGCCACCGCGAGATGGTCATGCACCATCTGGGCAAGCATCTGAGCGAGGAGCAGCGCCGCCGCTGGATTAGCCTCCTGGCCGATGCAGCCGACGCGGTCGGCCTGCCTGACGATCCGGAATTCCGTTCGGCCTTCATGGGCTATGTCGAATGGGGATCGCGTCTGGCCAAGATGAACTCCAATCTCGGCGAGACGTGCGATCCCGAGACGGAACCGATGCCGGCCTGGGGCTGGGGCGTGCCGGGCGGACCCTATCGGCCGCTGAAAACAAAGTAACCTCTCGCCGAACGAGCTGGTCGTCAGCTGTCCCGATTTCTGGCGCAGGGGGGGTGAAGGTACGTTTGCTTGCAAACCACCCTTTACAGAGCGTGCGGAAGCTTTTAGGAAGCGCCTGCTGCGCCGACATGCGCACGTACGGGCATAGCTCAGTTGGTAGAGCGGCGGTCTCCAAAACCGCAGGTCGTAGGTTCGAGCCCTGCTGCCCGTGCCATTTCCAAAGGGAAATCAGGCACTTAGAAATAGCGCTACTCGGTTGAGAAGCCAAAACGACTGCTGCACATCTATTGCACGGACATGCACGTCCGCGGGCAGCGTCCGACGGTGGCGTAAAATCACACGATTCTGGTGGGCAACTTCACCGTAACGACAGCCTGGTTTGGCGCTGCTCGAGGTTCCACAAAGGTAAAAATTGGCGGGTTGGCACCAAGGAAGCTGGCTTGGCTCGAGTCGAGATTTGCTCCTTTGGTCCGAAGGATGCGGGCGCAGAATACAAACCATCCGACGCTCGGGCATAGGCTTCCATGCTATGCTTTGGACCGCTCGGCTTTGAGAATCTACAGCTTGTAGGCAGCAGGCGGACCAACGGATCCGCGTTCGATGATTGTGGTCGGCAGAATGAGCCTTTCAGCTGGCCGTGCTTCGCCCTTCAAGCGGCGGATGAGCAGTTCCGCGACGCTTTTGCCCAGCGCATAGACGGGCTGGTCGACGACGGTGATGGGCGGGGTCGTGACGCTCGTCCAGTCCGCGTCATGGAAAGTGATGAGCGAGATGTCTTGTGGAATGCGCAGCCCGCGCTGGCGCATGACCTTGAAGATCTCCAGGGCTATGAGACTGTCGGAGGCAAGGATTGCGGTCGGTCGATCTGGCCCCGACAGCAGTTTGTCGGCGAGCTTTCGCGTCTCGTCGGGGCTTGTCGCGCCAAGGCGAATATGACGTTCCGGTCGATCAATTCCGGCGTCCCGGCACACCTTGAGAAAGCCGTCGATGCGCTCACGGACCGATGAGGTGTAGATTTGTCCTAGGTCGCGATACTCATTGCCTTCGGCGTCAACCGCGGTCACATAGGCGATTTTGCTGTGGCCGGCGTCGACAAGGATACGGGTCGCCCGCATGGCGATGTCTCGATCGTCAACCGTAACCGTGTCGACATCGAGATCAGGCAGCGCCCGGTCAAGCAGGGCAAGCGGCCGGCCTGAACGGTGGATGTCGCGCAGGTGTGAGATGTCACGCGATTCCGACGGCGTGACGATCAGTCCGTCGACGCGCTTGCCGATCAACAGCCGCACAGCTGCCCTTTCCGCGTCGATCCGCTCGCCGGAGTTGGCCAAGATGACGTTGAAGCCAGCCGCCCTTGCCGCGTCGCTGATTCCACGCACCGCCAGGCTGAAGAACGGGTTTTCGATGTCTCCGACCACCACGCCGATGATGCCGGACCTGCCGGTCGTCATGCTTCGGGCCAGTTCGTTCGGACGGTAGTCAAGGGCCTTGGCGGCGGCCATGACATTGGCGCGGATCGTGTCGCTGACGACACCGTATCCGCCGAGCACGCGCGCGGCCGTCGCTTTGGACACATTGGCCACTCGGGCGACATCGCTGACCGTTATCGACTGGGTCTTGGGTGCGGTTCTTTTCATTGGATGAACGACTACAAGAGTTGTTGACGGAAGGTCAATCTGGCGATAACGATTATCAAAGAGACCGGTCTCAATCAATAAGAGACCGGTCTCTTTTAGAAGATTGCGGGCCGAGAGGCGCATGCCGCGGTCGCGGCGGCGGGCGATGTCAAGCGTGGGATTGCCGGCTCGACGTCAATACCAAGAAGAACAGACCTTCAGAGTGGAGAGAAGACATGAGCAGGATAGGAATTCTCAAGTCGTTGATGTCACCGGTCCGGGCCGGCGCAATGGCTCTTATGGCTGTGTGCATCGGCGCGGGTTTTGTTTCCGGAGCAGCCGCCGCGGATGACAATCCCTATGGTCTTATTGATGCGAAAGTCATCAGCGTTGGTACCATGGGTGATGCCAAGCCCTACGCTTTCACCCAGGCGGACGGCACATTCACCGGGTTCGACATCGAATTGTTCCGCAACGTCGCGAGCCGCCTTGGCTTCAAGCCGGACCAGGTGATCTTCACCGGTCAGGAATTCTCGGCGCTGATGCCTTCGGTTGCCAACGAGCGCTTCGATGTCGCGGTCGCGGCAATCGGCACGACGGAAGCGCGTAAGAAGACCGTCGACTTTTCCGACGGGTATCTTGCAGGCTATCTCTCCGTGCTTACATCAGACAAGGCGATCACGTCGGCCGACGGGCTCAAGGGCAAGCGTCTTGGCGTCGTGCAGGGTACGCTGCAGGAAATCTATGCGGCGAAGAATTTTGTCGGGACTGATCTCGTCAAATTTCCTGACAACAATTCGGCCGTCTCGGCGCTCAACAATGGCACGGTCGACGCTCATTTCCTCGATTACGAGGCAGCCAAGGACTATGGCGTTCGTTATCCGGACTTGAAGATCGCGGTTAACATCCCGTCCTTCGACGCGCCGGCAGGCTTCGTCTTGCGCAAGGGCAACGACAAGCTTCGCGATGCGCTGAACACCGCCCTGCATGCGGCCATGCAGGACGGCACCTGGAAGACGCTTTATGAGAAGTGGTTCCCAGGCTCGCCGATGCCCGATCAATACCTCCCCAAGAAGTAACCGCACCCGGGGGGCGGGGGGGGGGGGGGGGGGCGGGGCGGCGGGGGGGCGGGGGGGGCGGGGGGGGGGGGGGGGGGGGGGGGGGCGGGGGGCCGGGGGGGGGGGGGGGGGCG
>NZ_JAMYLI010000048.1:0-29335 GCF_040317955.1 Mesorhizobium sp. M1342
CTCGTCGAAACCATCGAGGCAGCCGAATGCAAGAACTACTTCGAAAACGCAGGCTACGCTTCCGTCAAAATATGAAACGCTCTAGGAACGATTCCGGCCGGCTGCCGTTGCCTAACATTAGATATCTCTTATGGAATCTGCGAAATGCCGCTGTGTCAGAATCTATGCCCTCTTGAAATGACATTCAAATGCCCGCGTTGCGGATTGGCTTTGCTGAAACCCGGGCGCTGGTTTCAGGTTGCATCCAAATATCGCTGCGAGGGGTGTCACAGCGAAATCCGGATCACTTATCCCGACAAGATTGCACTATTCCAGAAGTATGCGGCTTCGCAACGCGAGGGTCCATCTCCGCCAAAGCATAGCTCAGTCCTGGCCAAGTCATTCAGCGGCTAGGCCATGGTCCTGCCAGGGCAGTCTGAACGCTGACTGCCGGCGGTAGTGCTGCCTGTTGCATGGAACGAAATCCGTTCCTTGCGGTTGGGAGTTCATGCCTCCAGCTACACGTAATTGAGCCGGCCATGCCCTGCAGTCAGGAGCAGTGATGCAAACATACCTGGTAGAGCAAATGGAAGGGGACGACGTAGTTGCGGCGAGTAATGTCAATGCGTCCAGCCCGTTCACGGCGGCGACTATATCAACAGGACGCCAGGTTACCCTGCGGACATGGGAAAACAACTGGGTTCGTGTCACGGATGAGCTTGGAGGAGAAGTATTCGCATATTGCTTCGTTTCAGGCGCCGGCGAAGCGGACAGCAGCGCACAGCCCGACACCTCGGTAAGGTAGTCCCACAGCCCGGGCGGGCGCAGGCTTGCATGCTCAACTTCGAACGATTCAAGCGATCAAGACCGCCTGGCGCATCATCCGAATGATTGATGAAAAGATCATGCCGCGGGGCGATAAGCGGCAACAATCCTAGCGTGGGGCCCTTATGTCTCTGGCGCATTTAGAATCTTCGAGGGCGATTCGAACGGTGCAGACTGACTACCAACCGGTGGTCTCTTGTCGATGGTCAAAAGTTCCCGATCATGCTCTTGACGAGGGCGGGCCCGTTCTACGTCTGCATCAACGGATGGGAACTGGCTTCGTCGACATTCCGGTCTTTGATCACCTGAGGGAAATCGCCGGGCATTATTCCGAAAAATTAGCCGCCAGCGACGGCACCAACCGACTGACCTATTCCGAGCTTTTTCGGGCGGTCGAGGCCTTGGCCAGCCGGATTGAAGCCGTCGTTCCCGACGGAAATGCGGTTGGAATACTTCAGGCCAACTCGGTCTGGTACACAGTTGCGATGCTGGCCAGCATGGCATCCGGTCGACCGTCAGTACCGCTTAACGTGCGAGATCCGGACTCGCGCATCAACGAAATCGTCGCCGACGCGAGGCTCTCCGCCATAATTGGCGACAAAGGCATCCATGGCCTTGATCTGCCCCAGCACGTTGCCCGGATCGAGATAGCGCAATCGTTGCAGGCAACGCTTCGTCCAGCTGAACACCGTACCGTTTCTGTCGATGCACCGGCAATGGTGCTTTATACCTCCGGCAGCACGGGCCGCCCCAAGGGGATTGTCAACAGCCAGCGGAGCTTGCTGTGCCGAGTGCAGCAATATGTCGACGCCTGCCACATCAATGCGCAGGATGTTTTCCTGCCCCTGACCGGCCCGGCAACCATCGCCGGTTGCCGGGAAATCCTTGCTGCTCTTCTTACGGGTGCTACGTTGCAGCTTGTGGAGGTCGAAGCCGTCGGCCTGCGCTCGGTTCGCGGCCGCATGCAATCGGAAGGCGTGACGATCACGTATCTGGTGCCGGCATTGCTTCGCGCTCTCCTGGCGGATGAGCCCGCGGACGCCTTTGGTTCACTCAGGGTTGCCCGAATTGGAGGCGAGAAGGTGTCCTCGGCCGACATCCGCCTGGTGCGCAAGGCTGTCCCGCCAACTTGCCTGGTGCAGATCGGCTATTCATCGACGGAAACGACTGGATCGCAGTGGTTCTTGCCGCACGATTGGCCGGAATTCGATTCCTCAGCTCCCGTCGGTTGGCTGCTTCCGGGAATCAGCTTCGCAATTGTCGATGAAGAGGGTTACCCGGTTCAGCCCGGCAAGATCGGAGAACTGTTGATCAGAAGCCCGTATGTCGCACTCGGATATTGGGAAAACGGGGCAGTTGTTCCGTTTGAAATAGATCCCGCCGACCAGACGCTTCGTATCTTTGCAACGGGCGATCTTGTGCAAATTGGGAGTGATGGCCTGTTGCGGATCATCGGTCGCAAAGGGCGCCAGATAAAGGTCAATGGGCGGCGCGTTGAGCCGGCCGAACTCGAACGGGTTCTGCGTGGCGCGCCGTCGGTGAAGGATGCCGTGGTTATCGTCACCCCGGCGAATGAACTGGTTGCGTTCGCCGTACCGCACGGCAGGGCGGGAGTCAGTTTTTGCGACGAGCTGCGCCAATTTGCCAGGACAAAATTGCCGCCGGCGCTTTGCCCGCTGCGGCTCCATGCAAGCGCCGAGATACCGCGGCTGGCCAGCGGAAAGATCGATATGGCAATGCTGGCTGCAATCGACCTTTCGGTGCGGGAAACAACGCCCCCACCGCAAATCGCCCATGCGGGAAATGAAGTTCCTGCTCATCAGATCGTACGGCGTGCCTGGACCAAGGTCCTTAAAACGCGGGTCGCACTGGGGTGCTGGGATGGAGCGGGGGGAGATTCGCTGAAGCTGCTGCATTGCGTGATGGAAATCGAAAGCGCGATCGGGCAAGAGCTCGGATTGGAAGCCTTCACGGTTGGAATGAGCTTCGATGAGATGGTTGCAGCGGTCATTTCCGCTCAAGGAGGCGGAGAGCACGCGCCCGCCTGGAAACACGAGCCTCCGCTGCTTTTCCTTTTCCCCGGGTCGGTCGGCTATGGTCCGAGCCTTGCTTCGTTCGCATCAGCAATAAGCAAGGTCGCCAGGGTGTCTCCCATCAGATATCCGGCCCTGGGCATGATCCTGCAAGGTCAGAACACTGTCGCCGCAATGGTCGAAGCTGCAATTGATCATATCAACCGCGTGCAGCCGACCGGCTGTGTTCGCCTGCTTGGCCACTCGCTCGGAGGAGCGGTCGCTTTTGAGGTTGCCGCGCGTCTGCTTGATCAAGGGCGAGCGGTAGCGTTCACGGGCATTCTGGATACCAGCCTGGTTGGCGAGCGCAGCAAGCGTTGGGAGACCATTACCCGGACATTTCACCGGATCCGAACCAATCGTATATCGGCTAGTCGGGTGGCGTGTCGCGCGCTTGCCAAGGTCGCGGTCAAAATGCACTGCGAATCCCGGCTTGCCGGCTTCCTCGACCGCTATGCCGAGGGTCAGTTCAATCCGACGAGCTTCAGAACCAAACTGGAACTGCAGGAGGTTCTGCGGGCGCGGGCCTTCTTCCAATGGCTGACAGAACCTAGGCCGATACTGCCGATCACCGGCACCTTGTTCCGTTGCGCGCGGCCCGGAATGCCCCTTGCACTCGGGTGGGATCGGGCATTCGTCCATCTGGACGTCATTCCGATCGCCGGCACCCACATCGACATGGTCGTGGAGCCTCATCTGACCGTCAATCGCCCACTCATCGAAAACGCTGTGACCGAGACCTACTCTTCAATCGAGTCACGCAAACAGGAGGCAGTGTCATCGACCTGATCGGCGAATTCAGCAGCGATGTGCTGGCGCTCGATGCCCGGCTGGAGATCGATCGCATCGTCGAGACTTTGCGCGAACAGGTTCTCGGCACACAACGGCGTCGCGGAGTGGTCGTCGGGCTCTCCGGAGGCATCGACAGTTCGGTCGTCGCAACGGTGTGCGCACGGGCGTTCGGAAAGTACAAGGTACTGGGCCTGTTCATGCCGGAGCGCGATTCGTCAGGCGACTCGTTGAGGCTTGGCCGCAGCGTCGCTGGGCAGCTTGGCATCGACACCATCCTTGAAGATATCGAGCCGGCGCTCGAAGGCATTGGCGCCTACGCCCGACAGATCGAGGCCATCCGAACTGCCGTCCCTGGATATGGCGAAGGCTGGAAATGCAAGCTGGTCATGGCATCGGTGCTGGAGAGCAGCGGCCTCAATATCACGCGCCTTACGGTCGAGGATCCGGACGGAAAGATCGACACCGTGCGTCTGTCGCCGGCGGCTTACCTGCAGATCGTCGCTGCTACCAACTACAAGCAGCGGGTTCGCAAGATGACCGAATATTATCATGCGGACCGCCTCAACTATGCAGTGGCAGGCACGCCAAACCGGCTCGAATACGACCAGGGCTTCTTCGTCAAGCAGGGCGACGGCGTCGCCGATGTGATGCCTATCGTCCATCTCTACAAGACCCAGGTTTACCAGCTGGCGGAATATCTCGGGATTGACACGGAGGTCCGAACAAGGCCGCCGACCACGGACACGTTTTCCATGGCGCAAACCCAGGAGGAGTTCTACTTCGCCTTGCCCTATCAGTTAATGGATTTGTGCCTCTACGGCATGAATCACGGAATTTCGGCCGGCGCGGTCGCCGCCGCCGCCGGCCTCACGGCCGAGCAGGTCGAGAAGGTCTATAAGGATATCGTCAGCAAACGCCGCGCCGCACGCTACCTTCACGCACGGCCGCAGCTGTCCGCTGCGATGGACAGGGATTGACCCATGTGCGGCATCGCCGGAATTGTGGCGCTGAAAGCGGCTGCGGAGCCTCCGTCACGAGCCGCGCTTCTGAGAATGGCAGCCGCGCTCTCCCATCGAGGTCCGGACGAAAGCGGCCTTTACCGCGACAAGCGAGCGGGGCTGGCGCATACCCGCCTGTCGGTCATCGATCTCTCGACCGGACAGCAGCCTCTCGCCGACACAGGCAATACCACCTGGATCGTGTTCAACGGCGAGATCTTCAACTACGTCGAGTTGCGTGACCAACTCATAGCCCTGGGACATCGTTTCCGCACCCGCAGCGATACGGAGGTCGTCGTGCATGCCTACCGCGCCTGGGGCGTGGGCGCGTTCGAGCGGCTGAACGGGCAGTGGGCACTCGCCATCTGGGACTCGCTGACAGGCCGCCTCGTCCTGTCGCGCGACCGGTTCGGCATCTGCCCGCTGCATTTGTGCGAACACGCTGGCCGCCTGCATTTCGCCAGCGAAGTTAAGGCCATCTTCGCAGCCGACCCGGCGATACCGCGGGCCTTCGATCCGGCGGGGGTCGACCAGACTTTCACGCTGTGGACCGTCGTACCGCCGCAAGGCGTATTTCAGGGAGTACAGGAACTTACCCCCGGCCATGTCCGCATCTACGACAATGGCAGCGTTCGTGAGCAGGCTTTCTGGAAACCTTGCTATCCCGAGAGCGAGGACCTGTCCCATGGCACCTTCAGGGGCTCGCTGGAGGATGCGGTGGACGAAGTGCGCGGCGCCTTGCAGGCCGCGACGGCGCTTAGGATGGTGAAGGCGGATGTGCCGGTCGGCTGCTACCTTTCCGGCGGGCTCGACAGCTCACTTGTCGCCATGCTCGGGAGGCGCTTCGCCGGCGCGCCGTTCCAGACTTTCTCGTTGCGTTTTGCTGACGCCGAATATGATGAAACCCGTTACCAGCGGCTGGTTGCAAGTGCGAGCGGCGGCGAGCACCACGAGGTGATGGTTTCGCGCAGTGACATCGCCGACATCTTCCCAGATGTGATCCGTCACGCCGAGCGTCCGATTCTCAGGACGGCGCCGGCGCCGTTGTTCCTTCTCTCGAGGCTGGTGCGCGAACATGGCATCAAGGTCGTGCTGACCGGCGAAGGGGCCGACGAGATGTTCGCCGGCTACGACCTGTTCCGGGAAGGCAAGGTCCGCCGCTTCTGGGGGCGGCAGCCCGCCTCTGCCCGACGCGCGCGACTGCTGGAACGCCTCTACCCTTATCTGAGCCGCTCGCCGGTCAAGCAGCAGGCGATGGCGCGCCAGTTCTTTGGACATGGTATCCATGCA
This sequence comes from Mesorhizobium sp. M1342, assembly GCF_040317955.1. Classification (NCBI taxonomy): domain Bacteria; kingdom Pseudomonadati; phylum Pseudomonadota; class Alphaproteobacteria; order Hyphomicrobiales; family Phyllobacteriaceae; genus Mesorhizobium; species Mesorhizobium sp. M1342. The sequence goes on from NZ_JAMYLI010000048.1 coordinate 5,957, forward strand.
TTTGGCGCGCCCGGCTTCGCGCATGATACCCGCTGGCGCACCACCAGCGCCATCAAACGGCTGTTCTCGGCCGACATGCACGCCGAAACGGCGCGTCACGACGTGGTGGCGGACCTGCTCTGCCGCCTGCCCGAAGAGTTTCAACGATGGGGTCCTCTCGCGCAGGACCAGTATCTTGAGATCAGGACGCTGATGTCGGGCTACCTGCTCTCCTCGCAGGGAGACAGGATGCTGATGGCCCATTCCGTCGAAGGGCGGTTCCCGTTCCTGGACGACAGGCTGGTGGCCTTGGCGAATTCGCTACCGGCCGACTACAAGCTGCGCATTCTGGATGAGAAACACGTGCTGAAGCGTGTGGCGAAATCGATCGTGCCCGCGGAAGTCGTGGCCCGCAAGAAGCAACCCTACCGGGCGCCCAACGCACTTTGCTTCATCGGCGATAGCGCACCCGCCTATGTCCGCGAAGCACTCTCGGAGACTGCCCTGCGCGCGGCGAATGTCTTTGATCCGAACTCGGTCGCGCGCCTGCTGGACAAATGCGCTGCCAAGACCGGCGATGGGGATCTGTCCAACTCGGACAACATGGCGTTGGTCGGCGTGCTGTCGACGCAGCTCCTCCATCAGCAGTTTGTCGCAAGCCGCCCTTCGAGCGGGTGTGCGGTCGACCTCAGGATAGATGTCGATCACCTGCACAGGCAAGAGGTGCTGGTATGATGCATGGCGCCGTCCCTCTGCTGCACGACTACCTCAGCCATTCGGCCGGCCGGCTCGGCGACAAGGTGGCGCTGGTGTGCGGCGGGCACCGGCTCGCCTATGATGAGCTTGAGACACGTTCCAACGCGGTCGCCCATCATCTCGTCACGTCCGGGGTCGCCCCCGGTGACCGCGTCATGATCTTCGCCGACAACACCGTCGAGACCGTGGTCAGCTTCTGGGCGGTTCTCAAGGCGAGCGCCGTTGTGTGCGTCGTCAATCCGCTCACCAAGAGCGACAAGCTGGGGTATTTGCTCAACGATTGCCTGCCGGCGGCATTGATCACCGACAAACATTTGCAGCCGATCTTTACTGAGCCGGCGCGTAACTGTCCGTCGCTGCGGCGGCTCATCGTCTCCGGTCAGGTGGACGACGCCGAGCTCCGGGGATTGCCGCATGCCGTGCGCTGGGATGAGGCGGCTGCCGGCCACGGCAAAGCGCCGGCCCGCCGCCGCATCGATATCGATCTCGCAGCCATCATCTACACGTCGGGCTCGACCGGCGAACCCAAAGGCGTGATGCTGACACACAGGAACATGATGGCAGCCTGCGCGTCTATCGCCTCGTACCTCGAGCTTGGCGAAGACGACGTGATCCTCAATGTCTTGCCCCTGGCCTTCGATTACGGCCTCTATCAGATGATAATGGCATTCCGTACCGGGGCGCGGTTGGTCCTCGAGCGCTCGTTTGCCTTCCCCGCACAGATACTTGCGATCATCGAAAGGGAGAGAGTTACAGGCTTTCCCGGCGTGCCGACCATCTTTGCCGCGCTGTCGGATCTCAAGACGCTGAAGGCAAATGATTTTGCAAGCATAAGGTATGTCACGAACACTGCTGCGGCACTGCCGCTCAAGCACATTCGCCTGCTCCAGGAACTGTTTGCCGATGCCCGGATCTATTCGATGTACGGCCTGACCGAATGCAAACGCTGCACCTATCTTCCGCCGGAAGATCTTGCGCGAAAACCGTTGAGCGTGGGGATCGCCATCCCGAACACCGAAATGTGGATTGTCGATGAGGATGACCGAAAGGTCGGTCCCAATGTCGTCGGCCAGTTGGTCATCCGCGGAGCAACGGTCATGAAGGGCTACTGGGGTAAGCCGGAGGCTACCGCGAGGAAGCTCAAGCCTGGCCCTTTGCCCGGCGAGCAGGTTCTGTACACCGGCGACTACTGCCGAATGGACGAGGAAGGGTACCTCTATTTTGTCGGCCGCAGCGATGAGATCATAAAATCGCGGGGAGAAAAGGTGGCGCCTAGGGAAGTCGAAAACGTGCTGATGGAAATCCCGGGAGTACGGGAAGCCGCGGTTGTCGGAGTTCCCGACGACCTGCTGGGGCAAGCAGTGAAAGCGTTTGTCGTCATGGAGCAAGGAACGATCATAGGCGAAAAGCAGCTGCGGATGGAATGTCAGAAGCGGTTGGAAAACTTCATGATTCCGAAGTCCATCCAAATTGTGTCCAGTCTACCGATGACGGACACGGGCAAGCTCAAGAAAATAGCGCTGTCATAAAGCGATACCTGGAAATCATTTGGATCGGAGGCCAATTCAATGCTGAGCACGAACAACAGAATTGACACCTACAGCGATCAGATACGCGCCTTTCTGGCGTCAAATTTCTACGTGGCCGACCCGCGTGCCCTGGAGGTTGAAACGTCGTTGCTCGACCAGGGCATCATAGACTCGACTGGAGTGCTTGAAGTTATCGGCTTCGTCGAGGAGACATTCGGCATCACTGTCGAGGACAGTGAACTTCTGCCTGAGAATTTCGATTCCATCCAGGGAATTGCACGTTACGTGGTGAGCAAGGAAAACTGATCGCCGGGCGATGGTAATAAGGGCGTCTTCCCAACCGAGCGCGCAAACCCATGGCGCGGCTCACGCTGGCGTTCTGGCTCGTGCACAAACCACCCTGGCTTCACCAGCATTGTTCGCAACCGTGCGAATGCTCTCGTAGCCTTTGGAACGTTCAACCAAACTCATGACCTGCCGGTCCTGGCCAAGCCCGACCTCGAAAAGCAGCATACCACCTTGCCGCAGATAGCGCCGCGCCTCCTTGATCACCCGCATGTGAATGCTCAGGCCGTAGGGCCCGGCAGCGAACGCCTCACGTGGTTCAAGTTCCATCAAATGCGCGCGGTCGTTTTCGAGCCGCTTCTCGGAGATGTAAGGCGGGTTGCAAACGACCAGATCGATCGTGCCTTCGAGCTCCAGACCCGAGAAGGAATTGAACAGGTCGCCCTGCAGCACCGAAATGCGTCCGGCCAGGCCAAGATGGGCGACGTTCCGGCACGTGGTTTCTACACAGCTGTCAGTGAGATCGCTCGCCCAGACGCGCGCGGTGGGGACCTTGTATCCAATGGCGCAGGCGAGATTGCCTGCCCCGCAGCACATGTCGACGACACGCGGGACCGGCCGATTAAGTTCACGCAGCACATTGAGGGCGGTGCAGCCGAGCAATTCCGTCTCCGGGCGAGGGACGAGCACGCCGGGCGCGACAACCAACTTCAGTCCCATGAAGTCGGTGCGGCCGGTGCTGTAGGCGCTGGCGACATCTATTTCACCAATCACGACAAACCCGCTTTCTTGATTTTCCCATGCTCGATTTCTCAGGTCGCCCATGTCTTCATGCTGTGAGGCGAGGCATCAGCCTCATCGTTCCCGGCTAGGTTCACGTCCGCGTAGCTACTGGATCGCCGCACTCTGCAGGTCGCTGCTGAACCTCACCTCGATCGTGTCTCCAGGCGCGACCTCAGTGTCCTGGTCGACCGGTCGACTTCTCGACGCGTCGCCGGCCCCGCCGGTTATTGTGATCCGCGCCTGGAAGGTTTCGCCGGCGACCGGCAGTGGAAGAGCGGACGCCCCTGATGGCTGAAGCTTCTGGCTGGCTGCGTGGAGCCTTGCAGTGGTCTCGGCGAGGCGAAGGTCGGTGTCCCTCAACTCGTTCAGAAGGCCGATCCTTCGTTGATTTTCATTGCGTTCCTGCTGCCTGACGAAGTCTTCCTGCTGGCGTCGCGTTCTCATGAGTTCGACCGACGTCTCGAGCGCCCGGCTCGACGACATCAGCACGGCACGTCTGACGTCGGCGAGCCTGCTGTTGGTCAGGTTGCCCGATTCGAACGATTTGGTGACCCGCGCCAGATCGTCCTCATCCTGTTTCACCGCGGCCGCTTCCGTCTGCTCGCGCTTGAGCAGAACCTCGACCTCAGCCTCGGCATCCTTGGCGGTCTTGTCGAGATAGCTTTGCTCCTGTTGAAAATTGTTCAGCGAAATTCTGAGACCCTCCGCTTCCGCCTGCGCGACCGCCGATATCAATGCATTCGACAGGGGCGAACCTTGCGGCGGCTGCATGTCAAATTCTGCCTGGTTCTGAAGTTCGGCGCGGATACGGGCGCCATGAAAGTAGTCCCTGATATAATCCCCCCAGATCGACTCGTAGTCGCGTCGCAGATCAACGGGATCAGGTCCGCTTTGGCTTGCCCGCGACCGCAGAAGGCTGAAACCGCCGGCGACCGCAATCGCCTGCCGGACTGTCATGAGTGGCCGGTAAGCCTGCTGCCCTGGCGTCAGCACATCGCCAGTCACGTAGATCGGCCGGTACTCCGCGATCACGGCCGTGACGTCGCTCGGCTTGATGACGATCATTTGCTCCCGTCCATCAGGCAGACGCTGGTGGACGATCTTGGTTGGCAGCACCGCTTCCATGCGCGTCTGCAATTCAGCCGGCGTCAACCCGCCAACTGGGATCATCCCGAACTCGGGCAGCGCGATCGAGCCATCCATCTGGACAATCGCGCGTTGCGTTCGTTCCGCTATGGAGGCAATTCCTATCTCTACCGTGTCGCCGGGGGAAAGCTTGTAGGCCACCGGCGCTTCAGCCGCGGCTGCGATATCCAGGGCCAGGCAGCCGGCAAGCGCTGCAAAGAAAATTCGGCTAACGAAGGCCATTGATGGCAATCTCCCTTTAATTCAAGCTCGGCTGCTGCGGCCAATCGAGACGGGCGACGAATTCGTAGACCGGCCCACCAGGCACCCCCCAATTGCTCGACCAGATCACTTGCGACCCATCAGGGGACGGTGAGGCATGTGTCTCGCTCCAATAGTCAAATGGAGCGTTTCGCGTCTGCACGATGCGTCGGACCTCCTGACGACCGTCAACACGCAGCGCGATCACTTCGCGCGTGTATGGCGCCCAGTTTGGATGGCTCCGAACCTCATCGGGATTGCCCCCGTAACTTATAAATGCCCATTCGGGCCTGTCCAAAGCACGCAGCGACGTATGCTCGGCCTCACCGTACTTCGTGAGCGACGTGACCTTTCCATCGGACAGCCGACGCTTGATCACCTGATATTCGTCCGGAGCGGATTTGCTGGTTCCGACGTAAATCTCGCTACCATCCGCATCGAGAGTCAAATCGCCATGGCCGGGCCGATGATGGTCCTTCCACCTCTGGCGCAGGGTGCCGTCGACTGCGAAAATGGCTCGCTGCTCGGTGCCGTCGACCAGGTTTTGGAAACACAGGATGTTTTCTCCAAGCGGAGAAATGGTGCAGGAACTGGTCGTTCCGGCAACCTGGGCGAGATCGATGTCCGGGTATTTCAGACGCCGGTCGATGTCGTATGCGAAGACGACGGCAGCTCCATCATCGCGGGTCGCGCGTACGGCAATGCGGTTGCCGTCACGACTAGGATTTCCCTTGGACGGGCCGAATTCGAGATCCCGATATTTCGTTGCGGCATACACTATGTCCTCACGATTGGTGCGGGGAGCCCAAGTCGAGATCTTTTGACCGTCGACACAGATCATCATCTCCGCCTTTCGAGGGCGCCATTCGCACTCACCCGACTTGTTGCGGTGAAACAAAGGGAGGTAGGTTTTCCCGTCGAGGAAACACATGCCGTTGCAGCCGTTCATGAGGACGAGGAGGCTCTGATCCGCATTCCACGCTTGCGCGCTCGAGTATCGGTGACTGCAATATATCTTGCCGCAGACAATTCCGCTGCCAAGAGCTCCGGGCTGGGTAATCCGAGTAAAGCTGATCCCTGTCGCCGGATCAGTGACAGGTTTCAGGTAAGCGGGCAGATCCATTGACGGCTCCGTGCCTGCCGCACCGCTCGGCCGGTTTCCGGCTGTGTGCAGCGCCAGCAGAGCGGCCATCAGCAGCACAGCCGGTATGAGCCGCGGAAAGGTCATGTCATATAGCTCATTTCACGACGGACGCGGCCTTCGCTGAGGCGCGAGCGCCACCACTCGATGGTCCTTTCCAGACCATCACGCAGGCTCGTATGTGCCCGCCATCCGACTTTACTTTCAAGGTTTGAGGAATCGGCGAGCAACGCACGAACCTCGGAGTTCTGCGGCCGCACCCGGCTTTCATCGCGGCGGACCGGTTTCCTGGTGCCACTCAACTCGAGCACCAACTCCAAAACGTCCGAGACACTGGCGGCGCGCTGGCTGCCGGCATTGTAGGCATGGCCAAATTCAAGCTTGGCCGCCCCTGCCGCCACAAATGCCGCCGCAGTGTCTTCCACAAAGGTAAGGTCGCGGATAGGGCTGGTGTCGCCGACCATGATCGCCGAACAGTTCTCGTCCAGAGCCTGCCTTATGATGGTCGGCACGATGGCCCGCTCGCTCTGGCGCGGCCCGTATGTATTGAACGGTCGCAGGATCACCACCGGCACATCGAAGGACCTGGCATAGGACGCCGCCATCATGTCCGCGCCGATCTTGGATGCGGAGTAGGGGGATTGTCCCTGCAACGGGTGGGATTCGTGGATCGGCATGGTCAGAGCGGTGCCATAAACCTCGCTTGTGGACGTATGCACAATGCGCTCGGTTTCCCAGTGGCGTGCCGCTTCGAGGACATTCACGGTACCCAGCACATTGGTTTCCACATAGGATTGGGCAGCCGCATAGGAATAGGGAATCGCAATCAGCGCAGCCAGATGAAACACCACCGCCTGGCCGCGCACGATCCGGTTGATGAAGGCGCTGTCACGAACGTCCCCCCGAATGCACTGCAACTGGCTTCGAACGTGGTCGGGCAAATCATCCAGCCAGCCATGGCTGTCGAACGAGTTGTAGAGGGCCAGTGCCGTGACATCGGCACCTTCGCGCACCAGCGCTTCCGTGAGGTGGGATCCGATAAATCCATCCGCACCCGTGACCAGGACCTTCCTGCCGTGATAGTTCACGACCGTGCACTCCTTCGATCATGTGAGCCGTCAAACTGGCGAACGAACAACAATCCATTCATGCCAAACTCTCCTCACTTGCCAACTCTACCCACTTGCCGCGGGAGGCAGGGACACGCCGAAAACCGCCCTGAAGCCCCGCATTATCCAGACGAGGTCCGATGCAATGGTGCGCCGCGGATAGTAGGCGAGGTCGATCGTTGCCTTGGCCGGGAACAGGACCTCTCGATAAAACAGGAGCGGATCAAGGGAGGGCGGGTAAAAACAGGCTTCGTGACGGAAGAGAACCTGGGTTGGGCCGAGCAGGCCAGGCTTCCACTGTAGGACAGCTTCATTGCCGCCGCGGAAACAATCGGCGAAGGCAAGGCTTTCCGGCCGCGGCCCGACAATTGCCATGTCCCCCGTGAAAACGTTCCACAGTTGGGGCAGCTCATCAAGTTTCGTTGCCGCGAGAAAACGGCCTACCCGCGTCATGCGGCTGTCATCGTTCATGGTCAGCGCAAGGCCGAAAGGATCGGCTGTCGTCTTGAATTTGCGGAACTTGTACATGCGAAACGGTTTTGCGCCGGCACCCAGGCGCGTCTGTGCGAAAAGCACGGGCCAACCGCCCTCGACAAAGAGTGCAACGGCAATCAGGAGCATCAGTGGAGCGAGTACCATTCCCGCTACTGCGGCGAGGATGATGTCCATAGCGCGTCTGGCAATTCCGTGGCTGGTGCCAGCTACGGCGGGCCGATGCATCGTCACGTCGAGTGCGTTCATGCCGCGGCTCCCGCCCGCCCGCTGCCTTCAATCGCCGTGGCCAACGCAACAACCACCGACTCGATCGCACTTGCCGTAATTTGCGGGTGTAGTGGAATCGTCAATTCCCGCTGCGCGAAGTCCTCGGTCTTCGGCAGATGGATTTCAGTGAACATCTGGCGATAAAGCGTCATCTGGTGCACGGGCGTATAGTGGATTGTGGTCTGTATACCCTTCGTTCGCAGATGGTCGATTACCGTTTGCCGGTCGACGTCATGCGGCAGGAGGACAGGCATGATGTGGTAGGCCGAGGTCCGCGGTTTGCCGAACGGGACTGTCACAGCCGAGCAATAATCTGCGATCAGACGCCGATAGAGGACGACCAATATGCGCCGGATTTCATTCCATTCCTGCAGGTTCTGAAGTTGGACCAAGCCGATAGCGGCGCGCAATTCGTCCATGCGATAATTGAAACCGAGCATCGTCACGTCGTATTGCGGCGTGCGGCTGTTCAGCCGCTGATGTGTGCCACTGGTCATCCCATGTCCGCGAGCCTGGCGGATCGCTTCACGGAGCTGTGCATCCCGGGCGATAACGGCCCCGCCTTCCGCGGTGGTCATGTTCTTGTTGCCGTAGAAGCTAAAGGCCGCGGCCGCACCGTAAGTCCCCACCTCCTTAAGGCCGGGAGCATGCGCGGCATCCTCGACGATATGCAGTCCTCGCACACGGGCAAATCTCTGCCATTCTTCCCGGTCGGCGAGGTAGCCGGCAAAATGGACGAGAATGACTGCCTTGGTGCGTCCGGTGCACTTGGCTTCCGCGTCGCTTAGAGACATCAGTGGCACTTCGGCCGACTCTATGTCGACGAATACCGGTGTTGCTCCTACGTAGAGCACTGCATTCGCGGTCGCCACGAAGGTCAGCGAGGGAACCAGCACTTCGTCTCCAGGGCCGATCCCAAGTGCATGGAGAATGAGATGCAGGGCGGCGGTGCAAGAGCTGACGGCGACGCAATCGACCGCATCATGCACGGCCGCGAAGGCCTCTTCAAAGGCTCGTACCTGGTCCCCCATCGTCAGCCACCCACTGTCGACAACTTTGGCCAGGGCCGCCTTTTCCGGAAAGCCAAGAATAGGAGCGCTGACCAAGAGCATTACGACCTCCTCATGTTGGCGCGGCCGAGCGTTCGGCCCTCAAGCGGCCGCTGCCGAGACCTCGATCGATGCGGACTGCTCTTCCCAGGCAATGGTTTGTGCGTTTTGAAAATCTTCAACGCGTCCGATATCCAGCCAAAGCCCATCATGTTTGTAGACGTGCACATTCGTGCCGTTTTGCATCATCTGCAGCATGAGGTCGTCGAATCCGAAGGCGATACCGTCAGGTATAAAACGGAAAACATCTGGGTTCATGCAATATATACCCATGCTTACCAGATGAGATAGAGTCGGTTTTTCACGAAATACTTTAACAGTATTGTCGATCTCGTCGATGACGCCGAAGTCCATCTTGATGACGCGGGAAGCGGTGGCTATGGTGACTGGATCCGTGTGAGTCCGGTGTGATGCCACAAACCGGCTGAGACTGAGATCGGTAAGTACGTCCCCATTGAGAACAATGAACGGCTCGTCCAGTTCCTCCCTGATCAGGGAGAGCGGGCCGATAGTGCCGAGAGGTTCCAGCTCCTGGGTATAGCGTATCCTTAGATTCCACTGTGATCCGTCTCCGCATACGGTGCGGATCAAGTGCCCCAGATAGCCGGTCGTGACGTAGACTTCCTGAATGCCGTTCCGTCGCAGCCACTTCAAAAGCAATTCAAGAACCGGTCGAGCACCGATCGGCATGAGAGGCTTGGGCAAGATGGATGTGAAAGGCCGAAGGCGTGTTCCCATTCCACCGCACTGAATGACCGCTTTCATCTCGTCCTCCTATTGATACGACTGTCGCGGTGTGATGGGTCCAGCCCACCGGCCGGAAGGTACGCCAGTGTTGGTTTCGCCTCTCCGGGTGCAGCGATGGTAAGTGGCGCCCGAGAAGGCGTCGTCGTGCATTTGAATGGCACTTTCCCGGCGTTTTGATTTCAATATTCCAGCCGGCAGGGCATGGGCGCGGCAGGGCGGTCAATCAGAGCTGGGAGCTGTAGCCGCTCGATTGGCAACTGCTGTGCGCATGTCCGGCGCCGGTAACGACCTTCTCGGAAGGGCATCGCTACCGTTCGTACGAAAAAAACACTTTGCTATCTGGCCCTGAAATGTGTGCGATTGTAAGCTATATTAGCAGGTTGAAATGTGCGGATGGGCGGCGACGAGCGTCGACATACGGGGGATCAGCGGGCGGCTGATCTGTGTTGGGTCACCGTACAGTCCATCCAAAGGGAGGGTTCGGCAGCTAGGGACACATGCGGGCTGCCAAAAGGTGGGTGGTTCATGTATCGTATTATCATCGCCGATGATCACGGCTTGTATCGTCGTGGGCTGCGACTGGCATTGATGGCCGGCATTCCAGACTTGGAAATATTCGAAGCGGCGTGTTTTGATACCGTCATAAGCCTGCTTGAAGATCAGGCGCCCGTTGATCTCGCCGTCATCGACCTGAACATGCCAGGACTGTCCGGCCAGGACGATCTTCGCGACGTCTTACCGGCTCATCCCGACACACGGTTTGCAATTGTTTCAGGGACCGATTCACGCGCCGAGATTCTAACTGCCCTCTCGATTGGACTTCATGGCTATATCGTAAAGTCCCAAACGGACGAGGAGGTGGTCCTGGCGGTGAAGGAAATCCTGGCCGGCCGTATTTACGTTCCGGCACTTCTTTCACAAAGGTCCAAGGAGCCGGTACGCCTTCCATCCGAGGCTCCCACGCGAATGCCCCACAGGACCACCAGCGTCAACAATCTGGGCAGGCTTACGTCCAGACAGAAGGAAGTCCTCAGGTTGATGGCCGAAGGTTACTCGAACAAAGAGATTGCCCGCTCTCTTGAAATTGCAGAAGCGACGACGAAGATTCATGCCGCCGCCGTCCTGCGCGAACTTGGGGCACGAAATCGGACAGAGGCCGCGGTTCTGCTGAAGACATGGGCCGCCAGAGACGTCAACTAGCGCCGATTGCTTTTGGCGGCAGCCGGACCGAATATTTCAGTCCGTGAGCCAGCATCTCAAGCTTGGAAGAGTGACCCACGATAGGCTCACCGTCGGCTCCAATGATCAACGACCCAAAACCGCGCCGAGCCGAGGTGGAGACCCGGCGCTCTCCCGATTCCGACCATTCAAACACGATGTCGGCGCCGGGCTCCTGGGCTGTGAATTGCCACATGACCTCGATCCGGCCTGCCGGAGTGCCGAGAGCCCCATGCTTCACGGAATTGGTCGTAAGCTCGTGAACGATCATTGCGAAGCTCTCAGCCGAACCCTCTGCGATTTTTACTTCGGGCCCACTGATCGAGATGTTGTGCGTTCCCATGTAGGGCTGCAATTCCTGAACGATGAGGTCGCGCAAGGACGCCGACAGGTTGCCATCGCGTGAAAGAAGCAGATGCGTCGCCTGGAGTGCGCCGATTTTTTGGATCAGTGTCTGCTTATAGCGGGCGATATCGTTGTCGGGGGCACTAACCATATTCACAAGCGCCGTGATCACCGGAAACAGATTGTTGAGCCTGTGGCGCTGTTCAAGCATGGCCCGCTCTCGCTTCTTCGCCGCAGCCCGCAGCAGAATGGTTATGCGCCGATCGGTGACATCCGCGGCGACTCCTATTCGCTGTGCACGACCATCGCGCAATTCGTCCCGTCCGCGAAGAGCAATCCAGCGGATATGTCCGCCAGCTCGCCTGATGCGGATCTCCGCGTCATAGTTGGCGCCGGATGCAAGCTCTCCCGGGGCCGTCAAATTAGGCAAGTCGGCTGGATGAACGACCGCAGCCAGTTCCTGCAGCGGACGGCTCGGCGCGGGTGCCAGTCCCATCATTTCCCAGAACGCGGCCGAGCCGTTCACGGATCCGCTCTCGAAGTCTATGCGCCATGTTCCCAACCGGCTGGACGACAGCGCCAGGTCCAACCATTCCTTCTGAGCCCGGAGTGCCTCGCGGGCGGTTCGCTCTCCCGATATGTCGTCCACCATTACAAAGATGCTTTGAGGGAGAGCATCAGCTGGCACGGCCAAAGACAGCGCCAATCTTGTCCACAAAACCGTGCCGTCCTTTCTCAGGAGACGGATCTCCGAGCCGAACGAAGTCGTGTCTTTGAGGCGAGTCAATGCTTCCGCCAAAGTGTGGTTGTCGTCAGGATGGACGAGTGCCCTGACTGGCAAACTAGAAAGCTCCTCCTCGGCATACCCTGTCATCTCACAAAGACGTTTGTTGGATCGTTGCAACTCTCCGTTCTCGCTCATATTGGCAAAGCCGATAGCGGCACGTTCAAATGCCCAGCGATAACTGTTTTCGGTCGCCTCCAAGGCCACGAGTCTAGCCTCTGCAACCCGCAAAAGGGTGCGGTAGTCCTGCCTCTGCCGGTGGAAAGTCAGGGCGATCATCCCCCCTGCAACCAGCAGCAGGATGGCCCTAATCCAAACGTCGACGTCGGTTGGATTGTGAAGGACATCCCGCGCCAACAAGCCGACAGTCACCATCACAAACGTTGCCGCAAGGGCAATCAGGCGATCTTCGAGATATGAGATGGCAATAATGGTGGGAACAAACTCAAAAAAGCCGATGTCGTATGCCATGGAGGCGGGCAGCGCTGTCTCGACCGCAAGTGTCGCGACCAGGAGCGACATCGAGGCAAGGTGGGTTAGCAACTTGCCTGAGCTGTTCGGATGCAAACTGAGCGAATGCAAACGCATGTGCCAGACTATAACCTTCTGACTAGTCCGTCGAGATTAGACCGAAAAGCGTACAGACTAGTCCGACCGCAGGATTGTTCCCCGGGATTGTAGCGCGCATTTTGTCCGTTGTCGGGGGCGGATCGGACCGCAACTCTCCAAGCGACCTGACTGACATGTTTAAGGCACCTCCTGACAGGGAGGCGTTGCCGTTTTGCGGGAGGTAAGAAAATGGCACTGGTTGGTAGGCAGCATGATGGAATTCTTGGTCGCCAATATGGAAGTTTCGGGGGAAAGCCCGTCTCGGCCTTGAGAACGCAGGGTGGCCATAGTTCCGCCTGGCACCAAGCACCACAAAGGTTCGACGGCGTGGCTGTCGAGCCAAAGCAGAGCAGCCTTGCATCTGTTGTGAGAATGCTTGATCGCATCGGGTGTGGCTATCTGATCCTGAACAGCGACAGGAAGGTCATGGAGTGGAATTCAGCCGCTCAAAACACCTTGGAGCGCGAGGGCGAGGCAGCTGATACGGCCGGCAAGGTGTCGGTTGCTCTGAGGCGGCTGATCGCAAACGTGCCGGGGAATTTTCTTCCTGGCACGCTTTCATGGGTGGTGATCCGCGGTATGGGCGACAGGCCCTTGATTTTGAACGAGAAGGGCATAGCAACGCCTGACGCGACGAGTATCGTGGCGCTGCTGGATCGTGAAAACAGGTCCGGGCCAAATCCCCAGACGCTGCAAAGAATGTTTGGTCTGACGAGTGCCGAAACGCAACTCGCGCTGCGCTTGGCGCAGGGCGATGCCCCTTTGGAGATAGCCCGCAAGCGGCGCTTGAGCCGGACCACGATAAGGTCACAGCTGGCGTCGCTCTTCGCCAAGACCGAAACACGGCGCCAGGCGGAACTGGTAGCTCTTCTTGGGCGCATATGCGTCTTGCCGTGAGGTAACGGCCGTACCATGCGCGCGCGCAACAGGCTTGTGCGCGCGCAATCTGTTGCCGGCGTGCTTGTCCGCCAGCCTCACCCTACCGCCGTCGTGTGCGCACCCGGCCCAATCTTGGGCGGATTGCAAACACGTGGTTAAGCACGTGCCAGCCCGCCACCTTCATGACGGAAGGCCGGAAGATCTGAATCCCGTCCAGGAACGTGGTCAACCAGGACTGCTGGTGGAACCTCATGGGAATACGAGCAACCCGCAATGCCCGCAGCAATGTCTCGGGAGGCGGGAGATGGTTGCGGTCCTTGATGAGATTCCAGTTAAGCTGTTTGACGGCGAGGGTCACTTCGTCGACCTCGCGAAAACTCTTTGACGTTGTAATGCTTGGATGGTTCGTTGCATCGTAAAAGGTAAGCGGATCGCTTATCGCCACCATGTCCCCATGGCTGGCTAGATCCACGAAGAACAGTTGATCCACTCCGGCCGGAATCTCTTTGTGCGTGCGCATCAAGCAGCCGGCACGAATGACGTCGCTGTTGATCAACAATGTGGATGGAATAATCCCCAGGCAGCGTGTCGCGCGCACCAGATAGAGGTCCATCAGGCACTGCTGGCTGGAATAAAGCGAGATCGGTTCCTGCTGCTTGGGGACTTGGCGAAATCGCACTCGCTTGTCCTCGATTATGTTTGCGGCTGACGTCATGAAGGCGACTGAGGGGTACTGTTTGGCAATTTCGGCGAATGTCCTGAGTGCACCTGGCGCAAGCCAGTCATCGTCATGTAGCAACTTGATCCATCGTCCGGAGCAAGCCAGCATAGCGTTGTTGGTGTTCTCCACCTGACCGCGACCTCGACTGTTTTCGATGATGCGGATGCGAGGTTCGCTCCGTGCGTAGTCGGTCACGATAGCCCAGGTCTCGCCCTCCGGCCCCTCGTCGTCGCTCACGACCAACTCCCAATCGGAGTAATCCTGGCCCAAGACGCTGTCGATCGCCCTGCGGATCGTATCCGGTCGACGAAAGGTTGGTATCCCGACCGAGATAAAAGGGCGTGACCACGAGAGATCGGCCCGGTCATGCTGGGTGACCGCAACTGCCGCTTGAAGGTTGTCAACCGACGACGAATTCATGGTGTTTTTTCCTCGAGACATTCATGTTGGATGCACGTTGCAGCGCCTGCTGGTTGAGGGTCGTGGGTCAACAGATACAGTGATGCTGCCATTTTCAGAGCGAAACCCGACGCGCCGCCGGCGGCCATGAAATAGATGACGGTGACTGGCTGCCAGCCCGCCTGGGCGCCGGCGAGCAGCGGGCCAAACACGAGAACCGCCCGTGCGAGGTCGATGACCAGTCTTGTTCCTTGCCGCCGTAACAGAGCGGGAACGTCGCTGAGCGGAGTCGACAACGCCTGTGCCGCGCCCATCAGCGCCAGTGCGGTCATGATTTCCGCAGTGGGCATCCAAGGCTCGCCCAGAAGCGGAACGACCACATAGGGCGCGGCGAGGCCGAGCAGCAAGATCGGCACCGCGGTAAAGGCGGCGGCCAGCAGGAGAAGCCCGCGCGCCACACCAAGCAGGTGTCCACGATTGCTGTTCCGGTTTGCTTCGGCGACAAAAACATTGCTGAGCGGTGTGGCGATCAGCGTCACCGGACCGGTGACCAGCCGCGCGGCCACGCCCAAATATCCGGCAAATGCGGTGCCGAACAGCCCGCCGACAAGGACTGCTGGAAGATTGTTGATTGCTATGCTCGCGAGCGTTGCGGGAATATCGAACAGAGGAAATTTGTATTCCCGCCGAGCCTTTTCCAATACCGCACGCCAAGGTGCCCAGGCGATGCCACGCAAATCCTCCCAACTCATCACCCGATAGCCGATCACCCCGATGAAGACGAACTGGCTTAAAATATGGGCATGGATCATCGCTTCACCGCCGAGTTCGGCGATGCCGAAAGCCAATTGCAGTGCAGCCATGCTTGCCGGCAGGATCAGGCGCCCGAGAGCAAAATCGCGCAAAAGCCCGGCACGCAGACTCCAGCAGTTCATGGCTTCGACCAGACCTGCGCCTCCCATTCCAATCGGAATGAGCCAGGCGAGCGAGCCGAGGCGATTGGGAGCAAGGTTCGACAGCATCTGTCCGGCCGAAAAGGCCAGGACGGTCGTCACGAACACAGCCAAGAGAATAAGCTTGACCGTCACATAGGCCTGCGCGTTCCCCTTGACCCCATAGAGCGAAGCCTCGAAGCGCAATGCCGCGACCCCGGCGAGTATGTTCACGATCGACAGATAAATCGTAAAGATGCCGAAATCGGCCGGCGAATAGAGCCGCGCCAAAACCGGGATTGCGGCAAGAAGGGTGAGCTGGCCGACAATCGCCATTGCCGACACTCCGCTTGCTGCACGAATGATCGAGCCGATCGGGCTCGGCCGAACAACGATGATGGCTGTGCCTGCCGCAGGAACCGTCTTGGGTCTCAGAAGGTCGCTTGGTGCCATCGGTTCGCGCTTCCGAGGGAGGCAAATATCGGGGATTGCCGCAGCCTACGATGCACACCGGACCTTGCCATCATTCACCTGAATGACGCGCTCTGCTGACAGGCTGCACCGTGAATCGTCCTGGCCGCTCCCTGGATGAACCGCCCCAGGATCGTCCGTAGCCCAAGGACGAGCCTGTGGCCGTCATGCTATTTGCTCGCGCAAGAGGTCAGCGCTGTCCTCGAGCCGATATCCGGCATGTTTTTTCAGATTCACTCGCGTGAGGACACTGCCAACAGGTATCACAAGAGAACCGTTGCCCTGAAGGAGTTCCAGCACCCCGCGAGCGAGGGTGCGTGGCGTTTTCCTCCACCGGATGGCGAAAAGAACCACGTCCGCCCATCCTGGCAGAAATTTGGCTTCCGGCTGCCCCAGCGCCGACGGCAGGTTTATGATCACGATGCGATAGGTCGCGTGCAGATCCGCCATCACTTTGCCTCCGTCCTCGCATGATAGCAGCGCCAGCAGGTCGTCCGACGGAGCGGCGGTCATTACGTCGATCCCGATTTCATGCAGCCTGGCAACGGCACCTTCCAGGTCGCAGCGATTGCAAACATAGTCAGCGAAGGAATGGCGGTTCTTGCGTTCGCTGAACTGGTGCAGGAACTCGAGCGTGAGCTGAACGCCCTTGCGTTCAAGATCGACCAACAGAACTCGACCGCCCAGTCGCGTGCCGGCGAGCGCCAGGCTCCACGCGAGCTCGGTCCCGCCATCCTGCGGCACGCTGGAGGTGACAAGCGCCGTGTACGACGAACGAGCCCTTAGCGCATTTGGTGCCGCCGCAATCAGCAACGACGTCACGGCGCGGCTATATGCGGACCTGCGCTCCCCCAGCACGAGGTTTCGCAGTTGTTTGGCATGCATTCCGCCTGCTTCGGGAATCTGCCCCACACATGGAACCTTGAGCACCGCTTCTGCCTCGGCCTCGCCACGGAAAGTCCGGTCAAAATGATTGCGCATCGTGACGTACATCGCCCCCAGAATGGCGAATAAGATCATCCCAGGGGGAACAAGGAAGATGGCTGGCAAGGTCTGCGGGATAGTCGACGGCCAAGCAGCGGACAGGATGGAAATTCCAGCTGAGGGAACTCCGATACGCCGCGTCAAATCCTGTTGTCGACCAAGGAGTTCGTTATATCGCTGGGTCAGCAGGCTGACCTGCGGCTCGAGAGCCCGCAAACCGGAAAGCCGGCTGGCGGTGTCGGCCATGACCGCATCCAGGATGTTCTTTCGGCTTTCAAGAGCGGCGATCTGTGCACGGAAAATGTTTGCATCGGCAGCAATCTTGTCGACGCCTTGTTCGATCTTGCTTTGCGTCGTGGCTCTGAGTTCCTGGTCTGCCGGCGCGAGAGCCTGTCGAGCCGCAAGGTCGGCAAGTTCAGGCGCGCCAATAGCTTCGGCCAAGGCGGTGAGAGAGGCCCCATGCTCTCGAAGCCCCTGGACGTATCGAAGCCGAGATTCCACAGCGGCGAGGTCCGCCTTTGACATCGACAATTGCTGGCTGAGGTCGGCCCGTTCCCTGGCTGCATTGTCCGCCGAGCCTTGGTCGATGGCTCCGTGGCTCAGCCGATATTTCTCAAGGCGGTCTGCCGCTGCCTGCAGATCATTTTGCAGCCCGGGCAAACTGGCGGTGATCGCATCGAGCTCTTGCTGGTCGGATGCCTGCCTTTTCTTCGCTAGGGAGTCGACATAAACCTGAGCGAATGTGTTGGCCACGAGCGCCGCCCGCGCGGGGCTGTCATCGGCAAAAGCGACGGAGATTACTCTCGATCGCAGCTCCTGCCCGACCCGCATGCCTCGCCGCAAATCTCTTAACTCGGAGGCATCCTCGGCTTGTGGACCGTTGGCTGCCTGGTCCGCCCCTGGCCACAGCCAGTCCAGTAGACCGCCGGCAAGTGAGCGTGTCCTTGGGGGAGGGGTGGCAGACGGTTCAAGCCGGGAATTCCTGCTAGCGGAATTGTCCTGTCCGGTTTCCGCCGCACCTGTCTTGCGCAGTGCCGCCATGACGCGGCGCAGGTGATCTTGCGACGATAACATCGTGATGTGGTCATCTATGCTTGAATCAACGAGGTCCTGCGAAGACGGGGCGCCGACGGGCAGTGAACCGCGCGAGGGGGCGTCGACGATAAGCTGGGTTGTTGACTCGTAGAGAACTGGTCGAAGGCTTCCCAGCAACCCCGCCAACAAGCCGCCCAACACAGCGAAGGCAACAATAGACCATTTTCTCCTTGCCAGAATCACGAAGAGTTGGCGCGACGCGGTGGGCGGCTCGACATACTCACGCAATGACCGCACGGGCACTCTGCCTTCGAGAACCGGTGCTGGTAGTTGATTGACCCGTGGCAGCTGGATCGGGCTGATTGCGGAACCTACCATCTTACACTCCTGCCAGGTCGCGTTCATGAGTTGGGCCGGTTTGCTGTGCTTGCCGATTGGCTTTGCTCCGCCAGGCCTGGAACATCAACGCGGACCACAATTCGCGCGAGCGGTTATGGCCATCAATGTGATCGCGCCAGCAGGCGTCGATCTTCGCGGTGTCCAATACGTCACTGCTTTCGGTTCGCATGTCGGCGAGAAGATCGGTGGCCCAGTTGCGCAGCGGACCCCGCAGCCATGCAGCGATAGGGACATCGAAGCCTTGTTTCGGACGCTCGATCAGGTGCTGCGGGAGATAGCGGCGTAGCAATTGGCGAAGGATCCATTTGCCGGCGCCATCACGAACTTTCATGTTGGATGGCAGCCGCCAGGAGAATTCGACAACGCGGTGGTCAAGCAGAGGACACCGACCCTCAAGGCTGTTGGCCATGGTGGCACGGTCCAGCTTCACCAAGATATCGCCAGGCAAGTAGCCCGCCATGTCATCGTACAGAAGACGGGAGAGCAGGTCGTCAAGCGGCGGACCGCCGTAGCCGTGGGTTGGTTCGGTCGGCCGCTGATATCCCAGGTTTTCAGCCTGTGGCCGCGCCAGCCGCTGAAACAATTCGTCTTCGTTCGATGCCGTGAGCAGCCGGGCGAGGCGTTCCATTCGGTCGCTCCGGATAAAATGCCTCGCGCTCGCAGAGAGCGGCAGTTTGCCAACGGCATCGTCACGTCCGGCGCGTGCGAAAAACCCTGCCCCTGCCGCCAAGGTTCGGCGCAGTTGTCGGGGCAGGCGCAGGTGCCGTTTCAGCCGCTCCGCCATAAAGTGGCGGCCGTATCCTGCGAAGCATTCGTCACCACCGTCGCCCGACAGCGCTACGGTGACGTGCTGACGAGCGAGCCTGGCAACGAGCAAGGTCGGTATTTGTGATTCATCGGCGAAGGGTTCATCCCAGACCTGGGGCAACTCGGGAATGACGTCACGTGCGGCGCTTGGCGAGAGGTGAAGTTCGGAGTGGTCGGTACCCAGATGACGGGCAACGGCCGCTGCGTATGGAGCTTCATCAAAGCCGCCCTCTCCGAACGAGATCGTGAAGCTGCGAACCGGCTTGCAGGATTGGGCCTGCATCAAGGCGATCACGGCTGAGCTGTCGATCCCGCCCGACAGGAAGCCGCCCAGAGGCACGTCGGCGATCATACGTTCCCGCACAGCCAGCCGAAGCCGGTTGTCCAGTTCGTCAACCAGATCTTCGTCGGTGCCGATGGCGGGATTCCGTCGCCCATCGGCAGCGACGGCAGCCAGCGACCACCAGCGGTGAACGCATCGGGAAAGACGGTCCGCGCTGCGGTCTTCGGCAAAATTCGCCGCCGTGACGGAAAGGACAGAACCAGGCGGCAGTTTGAACACGCTTCGCCAGATACAGCGATGGTCCGGCACCCATCCCGTCGAAAGCATTGCCGCGGCGGCATCAAGATCAAGGTCGGGAGAAAAGCCCGGAAAGCAATTGATCGCCTTCAGCTCAGACGCGAAAACCAGCGCATCTCGGGTCGATGCGACATAGAGGGGCTTTTTGCCCATTCTGTCGCGGGCCAGATGCAGGGTTCTTGTCTTGAGATCCCACAATGCGAAGACGAACATACCGGCAAAGCGATTGAGGGCGGCCTCAAGCCCCCAATGCTCGATTGCGCAGAGCATCACTTCGGTGTCGCTAGCACCTTGAAAGGTTTGGCCCGCACACTCGAGTTCGCTACGCAAATCGCGAAAATTGTATATCTCACCGTTGAAGGTGATCACGTACCGACCGCTGGCGGAATGCATCGGCTGGTGCCCGGCGGCTGACAGGTCGACAATTGCCAACCGCCTGTGGCCCAGTGCGATTCCAGCTTCGCGGTCGATCCAGAGCCCCTCGCCATCCGGCCCCCGGTGACGCAGCGATGCAGTCATCCGCCCGATCGCTCCAAGCGGCTTTATGTCCAGAGCGTCCGAAGCCAATAGAATTCCCGCGATCCCACACATTAGGCCACCCTCGGTTCAGCAAGCTGCCGCCGAAGTGCGGTCGGATTTCCGGCAACGAGGCAGAAAGCCAGCGAAAACCACACGATCGGGTGGCGGATGATCAGGTGAGGCATGCTGAAGATTATCGTCGATCCCCCGAGCACCAGCAGGGCGTCGAATCCCGCTCGCCAGGCGGAGGACATGGCGGCGCCCACGATCCAGACCAACGCCATCACGGCAAGCAATCCGCCCTGCAGGTAAAGGTCGAGAACGGTGTTATGCGCCTCGAAAGGTCGCTGTAGAAATTGACGGTCGGCCACGGGAGGCCGCTCGAGGTGGGGGCCAGGGCCCAGTCCCAGGGACCCGGATTTCAATCCTTTTTCCACAGCCTCCTGCCACAGATAAAGCCGGAGTTCGAACGTTTCGACGGTCGCTTCCCCGCCTTCGTCTTTGGTAAGGCTCTTCGCAAAATTGGCGACGCTGGTCTCTTCGGTGAGCGCGTACGGCGTCATTGCAAGCGCTAGAGGGAAGGAGCCTGCCAACAGCATAATTGCCGCCAGGCGGGGCATGCTGGCGCGGCCGCTCGTTGCTATCCATGCACGAAGCCGCAATCCGATGAAGATGAGGCAGCTCAGGATGCTGGTATAGAGATAGGTGTCGCTCTTCGTCAGTCGGCCGACATAGAACGTCAGGAGCAGGCATGAGAATGCTAGCAAACGAGCCCATGGGTTGCGCGTGGTCGTGGCAAGATGCAAAGCCAGCGGGCCAAAGAGCGCGCAATAGAGCGCGAGTTGGTTCGGGTTCTCTGACCAGCCGCGGAACCGGTCCCAATACCAGGGATCGACGCCGGATTGGTGGATCGCACCATAAGCCAAGCCAAGCTGTATCACAAAGGCTCCATTGGCAAACGCGACCACGTACCATGCGCTGCGGCGCAGATGCCGATCGGCGTCCGGCTCCGCCGCGGCCAGGCACGTAAAGCTTGCCAGCAACACATATGCCATAATGTCATGTACAAACCCGGTCAGATAAAGAACGGTGGTCAGGTAACCGACGATCGTGCCGATCCCCAAAGCGAGCGACAGGAGCAGCCAGAAGCTCGCCAGTTGGACAAAAGCGGGTGTGAGCTGGAGACGACCGCCAGCGAGTATTCGTCCAATCGCCAGCACGATCCAGATCGCGATGAACAATTCGCCATAGCCGAGCGGCAATCCCGGAACGCCTAGTTGCGTCGCATAGGACATAGCAACCCCCAGGGCGAGCAAGGCGTCCCGGATCATTGATGTGCCCCGCCTCGGTGATTTGCGAGGCCGCCTCCAAGCCCAACGGCAGGGAGCGGTCGCATGTGCCCCGCGCGGAGTGTGTTGTCGTAAAGGTCGCAGTACTGGTCGACCACCAGCGGCAGGGCAAATCGCTTCCGGACAAGTTCAACAGAACGGGCGCCCATCGCCTTGGCCGCCGCGCGGTCGGACAGCAAGTCTATTGTTCGCGAGGCGAGGGCATCGGCATCATGCGGCGCAACCAGGTAGCCGTTCCATCCGTCTTCGACGACGTCGCTGCAGCCTGGCATCCTTGAGGCCACGATGGGCAGTCCCGCCAGCCCCGCCTCCAGCAATACACGCGGAACCCCTTCGCGATACTGAGTGGGAAAGGCGAATACATCGGCCATGCCAAGGAGGTCGGCGACATCGCGTCGTGGACCCAAGGCCAGCACATGAGGTGCATGCCGATCGAGTTCCGACTTGTCGATTGCGAATGAGCCTTCGGATTCTCGTGGGCCGACGAGCACAAACCGTGCCGAGGGCCTTGCGGACAGAATGCGAGGGACCGCCTTGAGAAGGGTCGCCACGCCTTTCTGGCGCGTCAAACGGCCGACGAAGATCACCACTTCGGCGGACTGAAGGCCGAGGTCCTTTCGCATCTTCGTTGCTGAGGACCCGAGATGGCGCACCGTTGCGAACGCGCCGACATCGATTCCGGAACTGCGTATCAGTCGCGAACTTCCGCGACCGATCAGCCGAAAGCGCTCGAAGAACAGTTGGTCGTCGCTATTTTGGAATACGGTCGCTGCCGTCCAGGAAGACGCAAGCCATTGCAGTGCGCAATAGACCGGACGCAAGGCCAGGGCTCGAGGCTCCAGCGATGAGAACGTCCATCCCAGTCCGTTGATGGTGCGAATGACCGGAACAGTTCCCCGTACCGAAAGGGGCGTTAACAGATTTGGCTTGGTGTCGAAGCTCTGGATGATGTCAGGCTGAAGCTCCTGCATCAAGCGGCGCATCGTTCCGAGAGTGCGCCATTCCCCGCCTCCGCTTGCAAAGCGGTCGAAGGAGAACCTGTGATGCGAAATGTCATGCCGTAAAAACGGTACGGGAGAACCGCTCGAGACCGCCGTAACGCGAAAGCCTTTCTCTCGCAACGCGATGAGGAAGGGAACTCTCAAGGCGTGATCCTCGCCTCCCACGCAGACCAGGTGCGGGTTCATCTGCCTCTCCCAAGCGCACATGGCCGATTGGCTCTCGATGCTGCCATGGCCCGGTTTAATCACCTCTGAGCGCATGCCGCCCGAGTGCACGCTAGGGGGACACCAGGTGCCTGTCCTCGTCCGTTTGAATGACACCAGTGATGTTTGGAAGGGTGGCGACCAGCGAGGCGAGATTCCCTCGCGATTGCCGGAGCGTTCATGTGACTCGTGTCTTGCGGGATGAGCGCGGTGCTTGCCTGAGCCGGTACGGGTGGCCGGTCTGCATCACCTTGGTTGTCCAAGGTTTTCGAGTGTCCAATTGCGGCGGCGCGGTGCCTGAGCTCCGCGGTTCGCTGATGGCAAAAAATCTTTGTGGTTGCGCTGGGCCGTCAAGCCGGCCCTCGGCCTGCGTCGCCCGGTCTTCAGGACGGAACCCGCACGTCAGCTGTTGGTCCACACATCCGGAACATCTGTCAGGGGGGGAGGCCAACGCCGCAAACCAAAAAAAAAAAAAAAAAAAAAAAAAAAAAAAAGAAAAAAAAAAAAAAAAAAAAAAAAAAAAAAAAAAAACAAAAAAAAAAAAAAAAAAAAAAAAA
>NZ_JAMYLI010000049.1:0-26655 GCF_040317955.1 Mesorhizobium sp. M1342
CTCGTCGAAACCATCGAGGCAGCCGAATGCAAGAACTACTTCGAAAACGCAGGCTACGCTTCCGTCAAAATATGAAACGCTCTAGAATCAGCCACGACGGAAAATCGAGCCCACCTCTGCGGCACTCGATTTCGCTCACGGCAACATGCGTGTGGGACTGGTCGGGCTTTTGCGAAGTGAGCGGAAACAAGAAGAGTGCGGCAGGCGTTGCCGGCGTTCTAACCACAATGCAGACGGGCCGCGCCTTGCGGCCGGACTCCTCGCCGACATCAGCCTGCCGCGCCCATAGATAGTAGTATCGAAGCAAATCGCCGGGCTTAAGCATCCGGCTTGTCGCCGGTTGTGATGGCCTCCAATCCGGACATGAGTTCATCGTGGATCTCGTCCGGCGCGTCCTCAAGCGTGTAGGCTACGGCATGAGGCGAACTGACGAGCTGCCGGTATTGGGTGGCTGACAGGATGATCAGCTTCTCCTTGCCACGTTTCGTGAGAGCGACAGGCTCGATCATTGCCGTTTCGAGAATTTCGCCGGACGCCCGGTTCATGTCTGAAAAGGTGAACTGCTTCATCGGGTGGTCCTCATATGTATTTCACCTATTGTGCATATTTTACGTATCTAAGCAATCGATTTGCCGCTGCCTTCCGGTCGGGAATAAATCGGCACCAGCCAGCGTTATCTCATTGCTTGGGTGACCGGAGCGGCGGACCGCTTCGCGCTGGCCGCTTGCGCCGCGCCCGGAAGGCGCGTTCAATCGGATCAACAAGGGCGACCTCGAAAACCAGCGGTCATGGACGAAAAGAAGGCAGCAATCCTTGGCGAAATACCGCGCCTGCGCCGATACGCACGCTCGCTTTTGCGCGACCGCGACGCAGCCGACGACCTTGTTCAGGATTGCCTCGAGCGGGCGCTTGTGCGGCTCGACAATTGGCAGACAGGAGAAAGCCCCAGGAGGTGGCTGTTTACGATCATGCATCATTTGTTCATCGATCAGATGCGCAAGGTGAACCGCCGCGGCGAGGCGGCGATGCTGCCGCTGGAGGCGGGCGAGGCCGTTGCCCAGCCGGCCGAGCAGATGGAGAGCATTGCCTCGCGCGAGATCATCGACGCATTGCAGGCGATCAGCCCCGACCGTCGCGCAGCCCTTGTCATGGTTGCCATCGAAGGTTTTTCCTATGCCGAAGCCGCCAATATTCTGGGCGTGCCTGCGGGCACGCTGATGTCGCGCATTGCGCGCGGGCGTGAGGAATTGCGCGGGTTGCTGGACGACACGGCGCGCCGCCGGGCGATAAGGATCGTCGAGAAATGATCCGCCGCGACTTTTCCGAACGTGACATCCACATGGCGCTCGATGGCGAGCTGCCCGGCGATGAGCGCTCGGCCTACGATGCCTGGCTCGACGCCAATCCCGAAATGAAGGCCAAGAGCGCCCGTTTCACCGCCGACCGAGCGGCGCTGCGTGCCGCCTTCGCCGACGTGCTGGACGAAGCCGTGCCTGCGCGGTTGCGCAAGGTCGTGCTTGGCGAGGTGCCGGTCAAGGCATCTGTGCCACGCTCACGCTGGTGGCTTGCCGCTGCTGCCGCCGTGCTTCTGGTCACTGGCGGACTTGGTGGCTACTTTGCCGGCATCGATGGCATCGGCCAGGAGGACCCGGCGGAAGATCGGCTGGCCGAGCAGGCAATCGCGGCCCATGTCATCTATGCCGCCGAAAAGCGGCATGCCGTCGAGGTGCCGGCCAGCGACAAGGACCATCTGCAGACCTGGCTGTCCAACCGGGTAGGGCTGAAGCTGGTGGCGCCGGACCTGACCGCCGACGGATTCCAGCTGGTGGGCGGCCGGCTGTTGCCGGCAGGCGAGAGCAAGGCCGCCATGCTGCTTTACGAGGACGGCAATGGGCAGCGTATCTCGCTGTTCGTCACCACGGAATCGACCGAGAATGCCAAGGGCACCTACGCCGCCACGCAAGACGGACCCGAGGCCGTCTATTGGCTGGACAAGGGCTATGGCTGCGCCGTGGTCGGCTCCTTGCCACGCGAGCGGCTGGCCGAGGTCGCGAGGAGCGCCTACACGCAACTTGTAAACGGGCTGGCAAGCTGAACGGCATCGCTTTTGCCGGTGCCGTCGATCCAGGAATGCTGATCCGGCCGAAGGACCTTTTGCGCCCGTCGGGCCGGCGTCGGATTTGTCACAATTCGGCCCTAATCTAGGTGCGATAGCGCTTGATGAATGCCGTCGCATCGCCCCGAAAATCGGAAACGGTTTTTGGAAATACGAGGCGAAGATTCAAGGTGGTGGAGCGGACTTCGTGCGCCCAGGTGGACGCCGGTTTTCCCAACGCCCTGGTTGGCGTCAAGGACGTGTTCGAGTAGGGCCATTTCCACCACCAATCGAGGTTTTCTGAAGCCGCATGCCTGCCGAGATCCGCACGGCCCGCGCGTCTGACGTCGATGATCTCGCCGCCATCGAGAAAGCTGTTTTCTCAAGCGACCGTATTTCCCGCCGCTCCTTCCGCCTGTTCATCGAGCGTGAAACCGCCGAGACGCTGGTCGCCGAAGTCGATGGCCGCGTGGCCGGCTATGCGATCGTGCTGTTTCGCAAGGGCAGCGGCGTGGCGCGCCTCTACTCGATTGCGACCAGTCCGTTTTTCGGCGGACTGGGTGTCGGCCGCATGCTGCTCGGATCCGCCGAAGATGCCGCCTTCGAGCACGACCGCATGATGCTGCGCCTCGAAGTTCGCGAGGACAACAGCCGCGCGATCCGCATCTACGAACGGGCCGGTTATCGCAAGATCGGCCGTGAGCCCGGCTACTATGAGGATGGCGAAACGGCACTTCGCTACGAAAAGACCTTGCGTGGCGACATTCCGATCGCCACCAAGGTTCCGTTCTACCCGCAGACCTGCGAATTCACCTGCGGCCCGTGCTGCCTGATGATGGCGATGGCCAATTTCGATCGCGGCTTCGTGCCGGATCCGGTCATGGAAATCCGCCTGTGGCGTGAAGCGACGACCGTCTTCATGATGTCGGGTCCCGGTGGTTGCGAGCCATTCGGCCTTGCTGTCTCGGGCTACGAAAGCGGGCTCGCGGTGGAGATCTACGTTTCCTTCTATGGCGCGCTGTTCCTGCAATCGGTGCGCAGTGAGGACAAGCGCAGGGTGATGGAACTGGCCCAGGTCGACTTTCGCCGACGCGCGGAACTTTACGGTATCCCGGTGAATTACCGTGCATTCACAATCGACGATATCCGCGCTGCGATCGCTGGGGGAAAGCTGGTGCTGGTGCTGATCAGCGGCTTCCTGATGTTCGGCAAGAAGGTGCCGCACTGGGTGCTGGCGATCGGCGATGACGGCGACCATATCCTGATCCACGACCCTTGGGTCGAGGATGAAAGGCAGGAGACCATTCTTGATGCAGCCAACATTCCCGTGCCTTACGGCATCTTCATGAACATGGCGCAGTTCGGTCGCGATGGACTGCGTGCCGCCATCACTCTGGGAAAGCGTGACAGATAATGACCTGGGTCATCCTTACCGGCAGGCAGAGCGATCTCGACCAGGTGGCGACACCGCACAAGATCATCACCAATCGCGACTATCTCGCGCATCCGTCACTGTTTCGCGGCCAGCGGCCGAAGGTCATCAACCTGTCGAACAATTACGCCTACCAGAGCCGCGGCTACTATGCGTCGCTGCTGGCAAGCTCGCGCGGCCACAAGGTGATCCCGACGGTCGAAACGATGATCGACCTTTCGGAGCGCAAGCTCTATGAACACGCGCTGCCGGAACTGGAGCTGGCGCTCAACAAATGCCGCAAGGACCTCGGCGACGTTTTTCCGCAAAAGGTCTGCATCTTCTTCGGCATCGGCCCGTCGAAAATCTGGGACCGCTTCGCCAAACTTCTGTTCGACTGGTTCCGAGCGCCGGCGCTCGAAGTCCACATCAAGGACAGCGCCGAATGGGCCTCGATCCGCAAGATCGGTTTCCATCCGCTGGCGCGGATGACCGAGGACGAGGAAAAAAGCTTCATCCAGTGCCTGGAGACCTACACCAACCGCGAATGGCGCGACACCAAGGGCCGCACGCCGGCGCGCTACACCTTCGCCACGCTGGTCGACCCGCATGAGGAATTGCCGCCCTCGGAGATATCGTCGCTGCGCTATTGGGCCAAGATCGCCGAGAAGATGGGCGTCGAAATCGAGCCGATCACCAAACGGGACCTCGCCAAGCTCGCCAATTACGACGCGCTGTTCATCCGCGAGACCACCTCGATCTCCAACCACACCTATCGTTTCGCCCGCCGCGCCCAGCAGGAAGGAATGCCGGTGATCGACGATCCGCTGTCGATGATCCGCTGCACCAACAAGGTCTATCTCAACGAGCTGATGGCCTACAACAAGGTGCCGGTGCCGCCGACGGTGATGATCGCCGGCACCTCGGATCTCGAACTGGCGGCGCAGACCCTGGGCTTTCCGCTGGTGCTGAAGATCCCGGATTCGTCGTTCTCGCGCGGCGTCAAGAAATGCGCCAATTTCGAGGAACTGAAGACGCTGGCCACCGAATGGCTGGAGGATTCCGACCTTCTGATCGCGCAGAAATTCATTCCGACCGAGTATGACTGGCGCGTCGGCGTGCTCGGCGGCCAGCCATTGTTTGCCGTGCACTATCTGATGGCCAAGAAGCACTGGCAGATCGTCAACCACAAGGCCAACGGCAAGCCCGACCAGGGCGGCATCAAGACCTTCACGCTAAAGGAAACGCCGGCGCATGTCGTCGAGACGGCAGTGAAGGCGGCGCGCTGCATCGGTGACGGGCTCTATGGAGTCGATCTCAAGGAGACCAAGGACGGCGTCTTCGTCATAGAGGTCAACGACAATCCCAACCTCGACCATGGCTGGGAGGATTCCGGCGAGAAGGACGAGGTCTGGGTGCGGCTGACGCAGTGGTTCCTGGAGCGGCTGGACCGGCCGGGGCGGTAATTTGATCGGGGGTAGAACATGCAGTTCATCGTCATCGAGGATTTCACCGGCTGCGATCGCAAGGAGATCTACCGCCGCTTTCGCGACCGCGGCCGCCTGAAACCTGACGAGCTTCTCGTGCACCACAGTTGGATCGCGGCGGACATGAGCCGCTGCTTCCTGCTGGTGGAGACCGATGACGTCACACTGCTGCAGCGTTGGGTCATCGAATGGGCGGATCTGGTGGAGTTCGAGATCATCCCCGTGGCGACAAACAAGGACATGGCTGAGGCATTGAGCGGGCACCTCTGATCATCGCCGCACACTACGTCAACGCAGTGCCGGCGAGCCGACTGCGCGCCGACACTCGTCGATCAGCCACAGGCGAAACGCCGCCACGACATCGCGCCTGGCGCTGCGCTCCGGGATCGTCAGGCAATAGGGCTGGCGCAGCTCCAGTGCCTGGGCGAGGGGCCTGACAAGTCGGCCGTCTGCCAGCGCCGCGGCACAGTAGATCCCTTGCGCCAGCGCCACGCCCAATCCCGAAATGGCAAGGTCGAGTGCCGCGCGCGATGAGTTGGCCGAGAGGCCGCGCTGCGCTGCCCGGCCGGGCTCGATGCCGGCCGCCTCGAACCAGTTGTGCCAGGACGGAAAGGACGCACCAGTCGGTCCCCAGCCCGTGTGGATAAGCGGCAGGCTGGCCAGGCCCTCGGGTTTGATTGTGTCCGCCAGCCCGGGGGCACACACGGGATAGACTGCGTCCTGGACGATGTCCTCGGTCGGGTGCTCGCGATAATGCGGCCCATAGGAGAGCCTGATGTCGATCAGTTCACGGTCGAACGGCACCGGGTCGTCGTCGCCTCTGAGCGATATGTCGACGACGCCATGGCTTGAGGCAAAACCAGCGAGACGCTGCGAAAGCCAACCCATGGCCATGGATGGCGGCACCGACACCACAAGGCGTGGGCGGAACGTATCGCCGCCCAGCTGGCGCGCGACGCTGCCGATCTCCTGGAAGGCCATGGTCAGCCTGGGCAGCATCTCGACGCCGGCCTCGGTGAGGACGACGCGCCGGTTGACGCGGTGGAACAGCTTGCGGCCCATCTGCTCCTCGACCGTGCGGATGAGCTGACTGACGGCAGCGGCCGACACCGAAAGCTCTTCCGCCGCCGCGGCAAAGCTGCCTATACGGGCCGCAGCCTCGAAAGCTTGAAGCCCTTTGAGAGAGGGAGGTACGGCCATAATCACCGAATAGATAAGTTCAGCTTATCTAGATTGCAGAAATCGTCGTTTTTGGAAAGGTTGTTCATTGGCTACAGTGGGTTCATCAAACTCCAGTCTGGATCGAAGCACGTGGATCATCGTGACGTAATTTCATCGCTGACGCAGGAGGAGCGCAATCGGCTGACCGCCAAGTCTGATG
The DNA here is from genome assembly GCF_040317955.1 of Mesorhizobium sp. M1342. NCBI lineage: Bacteria > Pseudomonadati > Pseudomonadota > Alphaproteobacteria > Hyphomicrobiales > Phyllobacteriaceae > Mesorhizobium > Mesorhizobium sp. M1342. The sequence goes on from NZ_JAMYLI010000049.1 coordinate 6,375, forward strand.
TTGCGGGCCTCGTTCAGCTTGCTGCTCATTGGGGCGCGATCGTGGTCGTCGGATCGCTGATCGCCGTCAAGGTGCCGTTCTGGCCACTGCTGATGCTGCCGCAAGGTATCCTCATCGTCTTCCTGTTCACGCTGCTGCACGAAACGGTCCATCGCACGGCCTTTGAGTCGCAATGGCTGAACGATGCCGTGGCGCGGGTGTGCAGCCTGGCGATCGCGCTGCCGGCGGACTGGTTTCGCTATTTCCATTTCGCCCACCATCGATACACGCAGGACCCGCAGAACGACCCGGAACTGGCCTTCCCCAAACCGGAGACATGGCGGCAATATCTCGTCCACATATCCGGCATCCCTTTGTGGTGGGGCCACCTCAAGACGCTTTATGCCAATGCGATGGACCGCGGCCGGGAAAGCTACGTTCCGCCAAAGGGCTATGACAAGGTGCGCATCGAGGCACGCGCCATGATTGCCTTTTACGCCGTGGTCCTTCTGCTGGCCGTCTATTTCCGGCTCTCGGTGCTTCTCTATGTCTGGATCTTGCCCGCTCTGTTGGGGCAGCCGTTTCTGCGCCTCTATCTCTTAGCCGAGCACGGCCGTTGTCCGTTCGTCGCCAACATGCTGGAGAACACCAGGACCACGCTGACCAACTGGCTGGTCCGCAGGCTGGCGTGGAACATGCCGTTCCATGCCGAGCATCATGCCTATCCAGGCGTGCCGTTTCATCAACTGCCGCGGTTTCATGCGCTGATCGAGCGGCATCTCAAGGTGGTCGAGCCCGGCTATGTCAGCTTCCACGGCAAATACATCGACACGCTGCGTTGACGATGGCCGGCCTCAGCCGGTCTGGCTGTGGAGCGCTCGGGATTTCAACAGACGCTGGATCTCGGCGGCCGTTGACGGCACGCCGATCAGATAGCCCTGCGCCTCTGTACAGCCATTGCCGCGCAGGATGTCGAGTTGCGCCTCGGTCTCGACCCCCTCGGCGGTGACAGTGATGCCAAGCTCGGCGCCCAGCCCGATGACGGTGCGAACGATCGCCGCGGCGTCACGATTGCCCAGGTCGTGGATGAACGAACGATCGATCTTGATCTTGTCGACGGGAAAACGCCTGAGGTAGCCGAGCGAGGAATAGCCGGTGCCGAAATCGTCCAGCGCGATGCGGACGCCGAGTTCGCGCAACTGCCGCAGCGTCCTTAGCACCGCCTCGCTTTCGTCCATCAGCACGGTTTCGGTTATCTCCAGTTCCAACCGATCGGCTGGCACGCCGGAGAAAGCCAGCGCCGAGATGACGCTGCGGGCGAAGCTGCCGCTTTTAAGTTGCACGGCCGAGACATTGACCGCGACGCGCAGGCCGGCGGGCCAGTCGGCCGCCGCCGTGCAAGCTTTCCTCAGCGCCCATTCGCCAAGCGGCACGATCAATCCAGTGTCTTCGGCGACCGGAATGAAGCTGTCCGGCGCCACCGTGCCGCGTGTCGGCGAATGCCAGCGCATCAAGGCTTCCGCGCCGACGATCTCCCCGGATGCGATGTTCATGATGGGCTGGAAGTCGAGGTCGAATTCCTGGCGCGGCAGCGCGGTCTCGAGGTCGATCTCCAGCGCACGCCGTGCCTGTACCATAGCGTCCATTCCGGGTTCGAAGAACCGATACTGATTGCGCCCTTCGCTCTTCGCCCGGTAAAGCGCCGTATCGGCGTTCCTCAGCAGCGTGTCGGCATCTCCACCGTCGTCGGGGAAAACCGCTATGCCCAGGCTGATGCCGATATGCATCTCGCGGCTCTTGTCGCGGAACGGTTTTCCTATTGTCTCGATGATGCGCTTCGCGAGTTTTTCAGCATTGGCAATGCCCTTGAAATTGAACTGGATGATGACGAATTCGTCACCGCCGAAGCGGGCAACGACGTCGTTTTCATTATGAAGGCAGCGCTGCAGCCGCTCGGCCACGCTCTTCAGCAGCCAGTCGCCGGCCGGATGTCCCCAAGTGTCGTTGACCGCCTTGAAGCGATCGAGATCGAGCGAGAAGATCGCCAGCGGCGTGGCCGCCGTGTCCTCCAGCGCAAGGTCGAGCCGTTCGCGAAACATCGAGCGGTTGGGCAGTCCGGTCAGCATGTCGTGATGCGCAAGATGGGTCATGCGCTCTTCGGTACGGCGGCGCTCCGTAACATCGTCAAAGGTCGCCACCCAACCGCCGCCGTTCATCGGCTGGCGGGTGACCAGAACCGTCCTGCCGTCTGTAAGATGCCGATAGGCCGAATGCATTTTTTCGCCACCAGGCAGGCCTCGGTCTTGGCGACTTCGCTGTCGACATCGATCTTCGTATAGATGCCGAGTTCCAGCAATCGTTCGAGCGCGTCGCGGTGCGTCGTTCCAAGCGGGAAGTCCGCCGCGGTGACGTTGTAGAGTTCTAGGAAACGCCCGTTGCGCACGATCATCTTGCCGTCGGCGTCATACATCAGCAGGCCTTGCGACATATTGGCGAGCGCTGCGTCGAAGCGGCGGTGCTGCTCTTTGAGATCCTCTTGCGCGCGGCGCTGCTCAGTGATGTCCTCATAGATCGAGACCCAGCCGCCCAGAGCCAGAGGGCGGTGCGAGATGCTGACGATGCGGCCGTCCGACAGTGTTTCTTCGTAGGTCGAGGGCTTTGCCTGATCGATATAGGGTTTGCGGATGGCGTAGAGTTCGTCGGCGGTTTGCGAGGCGATGCCGATATCGACGCTGTGGCGCAGAATGTCGAGGAACCGGATGCCGGGCCTTATGATGCTGGCTTCGAGGCAAAAGATGTTCAGGTAGTTGCCGTTGCAGATGATCATCCGCTCGTCGGCGTCGAACATGCACAGGCCGTGCGACATGTTCTCGACCGCAGCCGAAAAGCGTTGGTTCTGCTCGCGCAGTTCGTCTTCCATGTGGCGGGAGCGGTCCATGCCTTCGGCCTCCCGTTTCGGGTTGGTCGAACCATCCTTGGCATCAGCGACGGGCATGAGCGCGCCTGCGGACCGTGATCGAACGCGCTATTGTGGCCGCCGCCGGTTAATTTAGCGTTTTTAGTCGATTGCGGTCGCCGAAACCTGGTGTCGCGATGTCTCGATCGCGGAAAACCGCTTCAGGAACGCATTTTGCGCCCAGGTCACCGAGCGTGGCGTGAAATCGAAGCGGTCGGCATTGAAGCCGCGCGGACGGCCGAAGAACTCGGTCGCCTCGGCGGTCGAAAAGCCGGCGAGCAGCGTTGCCTCGAAATAGGCGGCGATCTGGTCGGCGCGCTTGATCTCCTTGCGCAGCGCAGCACCCGGTTCCGGCAGCGAGAAGCGCAGATGGATGGCGCGTTGCAGCCGCAACTCACAATCCTTGTAGCTGCCGCCCATTACCGATTTGAACGGTGAGATCATGTCGCCGATGACATATTCGGGGGCGTCGTGCAGGAGGGCCGCCAGCCGGGCGTCGGCCGAAGCCTCGGGTACCAGGTCGCGGAACAGCGCTTCGACCAGCAGCGAGTGCTGGGCAACCGAAAAGGCATGCTCGCCGCTGGTCTGGCCGTTCCAGCGGGCAACGCGGGCGAGCCCATGCGCAATGTCTGAAATCTCGATGTCGAGCGGCGAGGGGTCGAGCAGGTCGAGCCGGCGGCCCGACAGCATGCGCTGCCAGGCGCGTGCCGGCGCGCCAACGCGGTCGGCGGCCATCAGACCCCCTCCGCGCTGACGGCTTCCTGCGGGAAGGTGAATTTTGCCCAACCGGGAATGGCGAGTGAAACGGTGGCGTCCCCGGCCATGATCGGCTGGCCGGCGTCGAGCGCCGCCTTGACCCGGTCGATGCGGGCAATGGCCAGACCGGTCGTGCCGGTGGTCGAGCCGAGCGTGCCAACCGGCCGGCCTGCAACGGTTAGCTCGGCGCCCGGCGCGGGCAGGGGCCCGTCGGCCGATACAATCAGCACGCGCCGCCTGGCGGTGCCGCGATGCTGCATGCGAGAGACGACCTCCTGGCCGACATAGCAGCCCTTCTTGAAGCCGACGCCACCGGTTTCGTCCAGCAGCACGTCGTGGGGGAAGGCGTCTCCGAGTTGGTAGTCGCTGCCGCTTTCGGCAATGCCGCCGGCAATGCGGAAGGCTTGCCACGCGGCAAGATCGCTGCGCTCATCTGTTTCGCCATAGGAACGCGTGACGGCACCCTTCGGAAAGCGTGTGTCGGCGGCTGCCGTTGAATCAGATTGTGAGGGTGTTGATTCATGTCCCCATGCGACGGTGACAAGTGCCTGATCGGATTTGGCAATCTCGACCTTGGCGCGCAGTTTGTAGAGCGTCAGCCGGCGTATGAAATCGTCCGCTATGTCGGCACGGCATTCGAGCCGGAATGCATTCTCGCCGGTGCGCGAGATCAGGAAATCGAACAGGATCTTGCCTTGCGGCGTCAGCAGCGCACCGGGCTTGGCTTCGCCGGGAGCCAGGATGTCGAGATCGGTGGTCACGATGTTTTGCAAAAAATGCTCGGCATCCGGACCTGATACGGAAATGAGGGCGCGGTCTTTGAGCTGGGCAAAGGGCATGGGCGGAAAAGCAACCTGATCTTGCAAAACGGTCGGCCTTTACGTAAGCCGCTGGCACTCCCCCCGCAAGAGAGCATGGCCATGATCTACGACCTCATCCTGACAGGCGGCACCGTGGTCAACCACGACGGCGAAGGGGCTCGCGACATCGGCGTGAAGGGCGGGCGCATCGCCGCCATCGGCGATCTCCGCCAGGCCTCGGCGGGCGAGACGATCGATTGCCGCGGCCTGCATATCCTGCCGGGCGTCATCGACAGCCAGGTGCACTTTCGTGAGCCGGGATTGGAGCACAAGGAAGATTTGGAAACGGGTTCGCGCGCGGCCGTGCTTGGCGGCGTCACCACCGTGTTCGAGATGCCCAACACCAATCCTTTGACCACCAGCGAGGCAGCGCTTGCCGACAAGGTTCGGCGCGGCACGGATCGCATGCATTGCGATTTTGCCTTCTGGGTCGGCGGCACCCGCGAAAACGCCGAGGATGTCGGCGAGCTTGAGCGATTGCCGGGCGCGGCCGGGATCAAGGTTTTCATGGGCTCGTCCACCGGCGATCTGCTGGTCGAGGACGACGAAGGTGTCGCCTCGATCCTGAGAAACACGCGCCGCCGTGCAGCCTTTCATTCGGAAGACGAATTCCGGCTGCGCGAGCGTCTTGGCGAGCGCATCGAGGGCGACCCGGCATCGCACCCTGTCTGGCGCGACGAGATCGCCGCCTTACGCTGTACCGAACGGCTTGTACGCATCGCGCGCAGCGTTCGCGCCCGCATTCATGTCCTGCACATCTCGACGGCCGAGGAGATTGTGTTCCTCGAACAACACAAGGATGTCGCGACCTGCGAGGCAACGCCGCATCATTTGACGCTAACCGCCGACGACTATGCACGGCTTGGCACGCGGATCCAGATGAACCCGCCGGTGCGCGCCGCCCGCCATCGCTACGGCGTCTGGCACGGCATTGCGCAAGGCGTCGTCGACGTGCTCGGCTCCGACCATGCGCCGCACACGCTGGCCGAGAAGGCCAAGCCGTATCCGGCCTCACCGTCGGGAATGACCGGCGTGCAGACGCTGGTGCCGATCATGCTCGACCACGTCAATGCCGGCCGGCTAACCTTGCAGCGCTTCGTCGACCTGTCCAGTCATGGCCCGCAGCGGATCTTCGGCATGGCCAGGAAAGGCCGCATCGCCGCCGGCTATGACGCCGACTTCACCATCGTCGACATGATGCGGCGCGAGATGATCACCAATGCGCAGGCCGGCTCGAAAGCCGGCTGGACGCCTTATGATGGCAGGGAAGTGACGGGTTGGCCGGTCGGCACCGTCATTCGAGGCCGACGTGTCATGTGGGAGGGCGAAATCGTCACGCCAGGCCAGGGCAAAGCGGTGGAGTTTTCCGAGGCATTGCCCGTCTAGGCTCCCGGATCTCTGCAAGGGCAGAGGCAGAAAGCTCAATCCCCGGCGACGAAGAACGACCACTGTCCGGCAGGCGTGATGCCGACACGGTAGAAGATATAGGCGCCGAACTGCTTCATGTCATTGAAATCGCCGGCGGTGACGATCTTGAAGAGCTCGACCCGCTGCTTGGCGTCCAGCTTGTCCAGCGGCAGGGCGAAGAAATACGGCCACACATAGAGTTCTTGTGGCGTGCCGGCATCGAGGTGGACGTAGCCGGCATTAAGCACCTCCTCCAGGATGGCCAGAATCTCCTGGCCGTCTGGGTCGCCGGAGAGGCCCTTGAGGAAGGCGATGGCGTCGCCGTCTATGTCGGTCAGCGATATCTGTGTCATGCTCTCGCCCGTGCCGATCAACGGCCGCAGCTTTTCGATATCGCCGCCCTTGCAGGCTTCGACGATCAGATCGTGCATGCGCCGCACCGGTTCCGGCAGCTTGCCGAGATCGTAGACGACCTCAGGCACCGGCGTTTCCGGATCGACGCGCGGTCTGGTCACGCCGCCATCCGCCGGGCTGTCCGGCTCGGCTTCGGCAGGAGCAGTCGGCTGGCTGGCCGGCGGCGGTGTTCCGACCGGGTTGGGCATTGGCACGGCGCTTCCGGGGGGCGACATGTCGTCGTCGGCCGGCGGCGTGACTGTCGGGGGGAGCTCTTCGCGCTTGATTTCGCTCAGCGCATACACGGGGCTGCTCGCGAGACACACAAGCAGGGGAATCGCGGCACAGCAAGCGGCGAAGGAGATGCGAAGGATCAAGCCACACGGCTTGCCTGACATCGAAAAACTCACTGCCCGTTTCTCCCTGCTTCCGGGCATGACGCCCGAGCGGCATGTTCCCGTCAAAGAACCGGACGTCGGTTCAGTGCCGCAGCCGTTCAGGTTCGAAGGCGCCAGCAATCACCTTTTCACGCATACGGTCGAGCAGGGCAAGGGCCGAGGTCTCGCCATTGGCACGCAACATCTCGCCGAAGGCTGTTTCGAGCGCTGCTTCGGCGATGATCTCGGGCTCTATCCCGGCGGAGAGACCTTCCGCCCAGGCCTCGCTGTGGCTTTCCACGGCGGTCAGGCGTTTTTCTTCCCTGACCAGCGCGTCGATGTCGTTGACACCATGTTCCATAAGCGAATGTCCACCCTTTCAAGCTGCGATCCATCGATGTGGATCAGGCCTGATCTGTTCATTTCACACGCAGGGGCAATTAAGTATTTGTAAATACGACATTTTTTTGATCGTCTTTTACAAAGCCCGATTGCCTTGTGCGAAGCTGCGTTCAGCTCGAGTCAAACTTAGCCGATTGGGGCGGCCTGCGGGGCGAAAACCTTCAGTTTGAGTTAATTCCGCTTTCGCGCGGTAAGGTTTCGTTAATACTGTTGCAGAAGTGCAACATGAGGATTGCACCAAGATATCGCCTGGCACAAGCCGATATATCCGCTGTGCCCAGCAATGATCCGGATAGTTGTTGATGAGCGAGTGCCTAGTTGCCGTAACGCGAGGCGATATCGCGAGATAGCGTCTCGCCTTCCTTCATGTAGCGGCTGATGGCTTCGGTCGCCGAGGGCGTGCACCTCGTATAGGTGCCGCCGAAAGAGCGGTAGCCGCGATTGAAGCTGGCGATGAAGCGGGCGCGCCGCTCGGCGTCCGGATTTTCCGAATCGAGCAGTTTTGTCATCTCGACACGCCACTGCTCGCCCTTCTCGCCGCACAGATTGCGCAGGAAATGCAGCGAGCCCAGAACCTCCGCCAGCCGCATCAACCCAGGCTCGAACGGCGACTCGGCGCTGAGCGCGGGCCGTATCGAAACGGTCGTGCTGACGGAAAGACACACGGCGAGGAGCATGGATGGACGGTTCATAAGCCTTCTCTACCCAACGGCGTGGCTCTGCCAAACAGGATAAGTCTTTGTGGCGAAACAATTTGTCGCCTGCAAGGCGGTTTTCAGGGCAGCAGTCCGGCGTTTCTGCCAGGGGCCAACAAGTCTTCTGCGACCGCGAATACCGAGCCTGCTAGCGGCAGCGCCGCCATCTCGATGAGCGTATAGAAGGCCGCCGTCTCTGCATCGTCGCTGGCCACCGCCTCGCCGCCGGCATAGACGGCTCCGAAGACTGTGAGGAGATAGTCAACCGGGTGGCTGTCGTCCCTGCCGTCGATGTGGATTTCCCGAAGCCGGCGATAATCGGTGGCCCGCAAGCCGGTCTCTTCCAACAGTTCGCGAGCGATGGCTTGCTCCAGCGTTTCGTCGGGCTCGACCTTGCCGCCTGGAAAGGCATAGAGCCCCTGCGAGGGTTGCCGCGCCCGCTTGACCAGAAGCACGGTGTCTGCGCGCACGACGGCGACCGAAACTGCCGGAAGTGTCTTGCGCGCTTTGTTCATGGGTTCCCGATCAGGCGTGAAGCTGGTCTGTTGTGGAACCGCCAGCATGCGGAAGCTTTAGCGGTTGCGCAACGGCGGTTCTATCGCCACTTTCAAGCTGAACCATTCGAAGGGCGCCAATCGACCATGTGCGGACGTTTTGCCTTGACCGCGACGCCGGACCAGACTGCCGCCTTGCTAGGTTTGGCTGAACTGGAGGATTTCCCGGCGCGCTACAACATCGCACCAACCCAACCGATCCTGATGGCGGTCGCCGGCCCCCCGCAGGCGCCGGGCTCCAATCTGCCGGACCGGCAGCCGATGCTGGTGCGCTGGGGGCTGATTCCGACCTGGGTCAAGGATACCAGGGAATTTCCGCTGCTGTTCAACGCGCGCTCTGAAGGCGCAGCTGAGAAGGCCTCGTTCAAAGCCGCCATGCGCCATCGCCGCGCGCTGGTGCCGGCGTCGGGTTTTTACGAGTGGCGGCAAACTGGTGGCAAGAAGGGGCAGCCCTACTGGATCAGGCCTAGGCATGGCGGGTTGCTCGCCTTTGCCGGCTTGATCGAGACCTATGCCGAGCCGGGCGGTTCGGAAATGGACACCGGCGCTATCTTGACCGTCAACGCCAATGCCGACATCGCCCATATTCACGACCGCATGCCGGTGGTGATCGATCCCAGGGATTTCGCCCGCTGGCTGGATTGCCGCACGCTCGAGCCGCGCGATGTCGCCGACCTGTTGCGGCCGGCACAGCCTGATTTCTTCGAGGCAATTCCCGTCTCCGACCTCGTCAACAAGGTCGTCAACACCGGACCGGAGATCCAGGAGCGGGGCGAGATCGGGCCGGAGCCCGAAAAAGTCAAGCGCCAGAAGCCCGGCGCGGACGACAATCAGATGACGTTGTTCTAGTTGAACTGTTCTTCAGCGGCGTATGTCTGCGCCATTTGCCAGGCGCCCTTGGCGCAGGGCCGCACACCACTTCAGGCGGCGCGGGGCGACACGATCTTCTGTACCGGCTTTTTCTTCTTCGCGGTGTGAAGGAGGGCGGCGACGATCGCGGCCGGGCCGATCGCGCGATAGTGGTTGGCCAGTGCCGGCTGCTTGGCTCGGTTGGCTTCCTGCTTGGTTCGGGGCATGTTTCTCTTCCCAGGTAACATTTTCGTGTCTGCGTTTGATGGCTGATTCTGACCAAATCGTGACGCCTGCTGATCTAGCCGGCGAATGTTTCATGACTGTGCCGACATGTTTAATAAAATGTTTCAGTGCATCATTACCTGTGATCCAGCGACGTTTTTGCCGAAACTTGCGACTTGACGGCAACACATGCCAAGGCGATAAAGCCGCCCATGAAAACGTCTTTCGCCATTTGTGGCATTTGCATTATTGGCTAGCCTCGCGCTGGTCCGGACGTTTTCGCCTCATCTTTCCCCAGATTGGACAAACGCCCCGGCCAGCAGGCTGGAGCCTGATTTGCGTCTTGGCGCGGGCTGGCTCCATCCAGATGAAAGATCTGAAACGGGAAGGCACGAATGTCTGACGCATCGCAGGGCCTGCGCCTCTACAACACGCTGACGCGGACGAAAGAGGATTTCGTCCCGATCGATCCGCTGAACGTGCGCATGTATGTCTGCGGTCCGACCGTCTACGACTTTGCCCATATCGGCAATGCCAGACCGGTGATCGTCTTCGACGTGCTGTTCCGCCTGCTGCGCCAAGTCTATGGCGAGGCGCACGTCACCTATGTGCGCAACATCACCGACGTCGACGACAAGATCAACGCGCGCGCTCTGCGCGATTTTGGCGGCGAGATCGCTTCTGGAATGCTCTCGCTCAACGAGGCGATCAGGCGGGTCACCGAAAAGACCGCCGGCCAGTTCCATCGGGACGTGGCGGTTCTCGGCTGCCTGGAGCCGACGGTCGAGCCCCGCGCCACCGAATTCGTCGAGCCCCGCGCCGACGGCAAAGTCGACATGATCACCTTGATTCAAAGCCTGATCGAACGCGGCCATGCCTATGTTGCCGCGGGCGAAGTCCTGTTCGATACGGCGTCGATGCCCGACTACGGCCAACTGTCGAAGCGCAATCTCGAGGAGCAGCAGGCCGGTGCTCGCGTCGCCGTCGACGCGCACAAGAAAAATCCCGGCGATTTTGTGCTGTGGAAGTTGTCGTCGCCGGAGGAGCCTGGCTGGAATTCGCCATGGGGCAGGGGTCGGCCGGGCTGGCACATCGAATGCTCGGCAATGTCGGCCGCCTATCTTGGCGAGGTGTTCGACATCCATGGCGGCGGCCTCGACCTGATCTTCCCGCACCATGAAAACGAGATCGCTCAGTCGCGCTGCGCCCATGGCACGGACGTGATGGCCAACATCTGGATGCACAACGGCTTCCTGCAGGTCGAAGGTCAGAAAATGTCGAAAAGCGTCGGCAATTTCTATTCGATCAACGAACTGCTCGAAACCGAGACGTTTGGCGGCCGCAAATGGCCGGGCGAGGTCCTGCGGCTGGCGATGCTGATGACGCACTATCGCGAGCCGATCGACTTTTCCGTGCGCAAGCTGGAAGAGGCCGAGAACACGCTGCGCAAATGGAAGCGGGCGGCCGACCTTGCGCCGGCCGCCGCAGGACTGCTGCCCGTGCAGGTCATCGATGCCTTGTCGGACGATCTCGCAACCTATGCCGCCTTCCAGGTCTTGACGCAGTTGGCTGGCGAGGCAGCGGACGGCAACGATGCGGCGGCTGCGCTGAAGGCGTCGCTGCTGTTCCTCGGCTTCGATGTCGCGTCGGCGACGGTTGATGAAGACCACGTCGCCAAGGCCATCGCCAAGCGTCTCGCATTCATCGCCGCCAAGAACTGGGCCGAGGCCGACCGCATCCGCGACGAACTGCTGGCGCAAGGTGTACAGTTGAAGGACGGCAAGGATCCGGTCAACGGCGAGCGAGTGACGACGTGGGAGGTCAAGCGGTGAGGGTGGCGCGAAACACCTTTACAAGTTTGGCGGAGGCGCTGGTGACAGCCGATCTCCCCCCTTGCGGGGGAGATGTCCGGCAGGACAGAGGGGGGTGTGAAGGAACGCCATCGTTTCTGTTTGCCTACCCTCGTTTCGACCGTTTCCTGAGAAGGCAGCGGTCTCCAATTGATAAGCGGGCGGGACAGCACCCCCCTCTGCCCTGCCGGGCATCTCCCCCGCAAGGGGGGAGATCAGCCCTCGTCGCCGATTTCGCTAATCACCGGCGAAGGGGTGTTTGATGGGACACGATCTCGTTCCGCAACGACACCGCCGGAATGCAAAATCCATGCGTCGCGTCATGACCGATGCGGAGTTGAAACTTTGGAATGAGTTGCGTGCTCACCAGCTTATGGGGATGAGCTTTCGACGGCAGGTGCCGATCGGACCTTATATCGTTGACTTTGCTTGCTCGGCCTATCGTCTCATCGTCGAGGTAGACGGCAGCCAGCATGCGGATAGCGAAAATCTACAACAAGACGAGACACGCAGCGCATATTTTAAGAGCAGTGGCTGGACCATCCTGCGCTTCTGGAACGACGACGTCATTCGCGATATCGACAATGTCTGCCAGCACATCGTCATCGAGGCCGGCCTGGCCGCTGCCGAAGTGCTGGCGATCGAACCAGCTAGGGAGGCAATTTCATGATAGACCATCTTGGCATCACCGTTGCCGATTTCGATGCTTCGAAGGCTTTCTATGACAAGGCGATGGCGCCGCTTGGTGCAGCGCTCCTCTACATGGTGCCGCTGGAATACACCGGCGGCGCCAAGGTCGGCGGCTATGGCCGTGACCGGCCGGTGTTCTGGCTGAGTTCGGCCAAGGACAAGCCCAGGGATCACCAGCACGTCGCCTTCACCGCGCGCAGCCGCGCCGAGGTCGATGCCTTCCACGCAGCGGCACTTGCTGCCGGTGGCAAGGACAATGGCGGGCCGGGCCTGCGCCGGCATTATCACCCGAACTACTATGGCGCCTTCGTCTTCGATCCCGACGGCAACAATGTCGAAGCCGTCTGCCATGCGCCGGAGTGAGCCGAGATGAGCCTCGACAACCGGCCGATCTACACCGGCGGCTGCCAGTGCGGCGCGGTGCGCTTTCGCGTTGAAGGCGCGCTCGGCGACGCTTCGGTCTGCCATTGCCGCATGTGCCAGAAGGCGTTCGGCTCGTTCTATGCGCCGCTGGTTTCGGTGCGTGGCGCCCGGCTCGACTGGACGCGCGGCGAGCCGAAATACTTCCGCTCCTCCAACCATGTCGATCGCGGTTTTTGCGCCGATTGCGGCACGCCGCTGACCTTCACCGCGCCGGACGGCGTTGGCCTCGCCATCGGCGCGTTCGACAATCCGGCGGAGATCGTGCCGCTGATCCAATGGGGTGTCGAGGCAAAGCTGCCTTATGTCGATACGATCCCGCAATTGCCGGGCGAGGAGACGATGGCCGACGTGTCGTCGGCCTCTTATCTGGCCGATCTCGTCTCCTACCAGCATCCGGACCACGACACCGAACAATGGCCGCCGAAGGAAAGACCATGACCGAGACAGTAAGAACTGGCGGCTGCCAATGCGGCGCCGTGCGTTTCCGCATTCATGGGGCGCTCGGCCGTCCCTCGATCTGCCATTGCCGGATGTGCCAGAAGCAGTTCGGCTCGTTCTTCGGTGCGCTGGTCACGGTGCCCAGGGATGGCGTCAAATGGACCCATGAAGAGCCAAGCTATTTCCAGTCGTCGGTCAACATCGATCGTGGTTTCTGCGCCCGCTGCGGGACGCCGCTGACCTACCGGCAGCCCGGTGGACTTGAGATCGCTATCGGTGCCTTCGACGACCGCTCAGATCTCGCCCCGCAGATCCAGGTCAACTACGCCGCGCGGCTGCCCTGGGTGGAGACGATCTTCGATCAGCCCGTCCACCAGGATCCCGACTACTATAACAGGCAGGAATCCATCATCTCCTTCCAGCACCCCGACCATGAAACAGCGGACTGGCCGACCAAAGGTTTGCAACTATGAGCAGTCAATTGCGTACCCTCTATCCCGAGATCGAGGCCTTCGAGTCCGGCATGCTCGATGTCGGCGACGGCCATCAGGTCTACTGGGAACGTTCCGGCACCAAAGGCGCCAAACCGGCGGTGTTTCTGCATGGCGGGCCGGGCGGCACCATCTCGCCAAAGCACCGGCGGCTGTTCGACCCGAAGCTCTACGATGTCATCCTGTTCGATCAACGCGGCTGCGGAAAATCGACGCCCAATGCCTCGCTCGAAGCCAACACGACCTGGCACCTGGTCGCCGACATCGAACGCCTGCGCGAAATGGCCGGCTTCGACAAATGGCTGGTGTTCGGCGGCTCCTGGGGGTCGACGCTGGCGCTCGCCTATGCCGAAACGCACCCCGAACGCGTCAGTGAGTTGGTGGTACGCGGCATCTACACGCTGACACGTGCGGAACTCGAATGGTACTATCAGTTCGGCGTCTCGGAAATGTTCCCGGACAAATGGGAGCGCTTTCTGGCGCCGGTCCCGGAGGCCGAGCGCGGCGACATGATGGCTGCCTACCGCAAGCGGCTGGTCGGCACGGATCGCAAGGCGCAGATCGAAGCCGCCCGCGCCTGGAGCCTGTGGGAGGGCGAAACGATCACGCTGTTGCCGGAACCGGAGACCAGTGGACCGTTTGGTGAGGACGACTATGCCATTGCCTTCGCCCGCATCGAAAACCACTATTTCGTCCATGCCGGCTGGCTTGAGGAAGGGCAGCTGCTGCGCGACGCGCACAAGCTGAGCGACATTCCCGGCACCATCGTCCACGGCCGCTACGACATGCCGTGCCCGGCGCGCTATGCCTGGTCGCTGCACAAGGCGTGGCCGAAGGCGGATTTCCATCTGATCGAGGGCGCCGGTCATGCTTATTCGGAGCCGGGGATTTTGGATCAACTGATCCGGGCGACGGATCGGTTTGCAGGGAAGATATAGTCGATGCACGGCGATCCTTCACACCCCCCTCTGTCCTACCGGACATCTCCCCCGCAAGGGGGGAGATTGGATGTCGCCTTCGCTTTCGCCAATCGCCGACATTGCAGGACCAGCGCTATCGTCAAAGCTGCCGATCTCCCCCTTTGCGGGGGAGATGGCCGGCAGGCCAGAGGGGGGTGCTCAAGCACCTTGCTGTCATGAAAAAGGAAAGACTGTTCCTCTTCGACACCACCTTGCGCGATGGCCAGCAGACGCCGGGCATCGACTTCTCTATCGAAGACAAGATCGCTATCGCGAAACTGCTCGACGCTTTCGGCCTCGATTATGTCGAAGGTGGCTATCCCGGCGCCAATCCGACCGACACAGCCTTCTTCCAGGAGAAGCGCACGGCGCACGCCAAATTTGTCGCCTTCGGCATGACCAAGCGGGCAGGGGTGTCGGCGTCCAACGATCCCGGCCTTGCGTCACTCGTGCAATCCAGGTCGGATGCCATCTGCTTCGTCGCCAAGAGTTGGGACTACCATGTCCGTGTCGCGCTCGGCTGCACCAATGAGGAGAACCTCGACGCCATCAAGGCCTCCGTCGAGGCGGCGATCGCCGCCGGCAAGGAGGCGTTGGTCGATTGCGAGCATTTTTTCGACGGCTTCAAGGCCAATCCCGATTATGCGCTGGCCTGCGCCAGGACCGCCTGTGATGCCGGCGCGCGCTGGATGGTGCTGTGCGACACCAATGGTGGCACGCAACCCTCGGAAGTCCGCGCCATCGTCGAGAAGGTTATTTCATCAGGTATTTCAGGCGATCATCTCGGCATCCATGCCCATGACGACACCGGCCAGGCCGTGGCAAATTCCCTCGCCGCGGTCCAGGCCGGCGTGCGCCAGATCCAGGGCACGCTCAATGGCATCGGCGAGCGCTGCGGCAACGCCAATTTGATCTCGATCGTGCCGACGCTGGCGTTGAAACCGGCCTTCGCCGATCGTTTCGAGACGGGCATTTCGGCCGAGGCGCTAACCGGCATTTCGCGCCTTTCGCGCGCCTTCGACGAACTCCTGAACCGAGCGCCAGAGGCGCAAGCGCCCTATGTCGGCGCTTCCGCCTTCGCCACCAAGGCGGGCATCCACGCCTCCGCGCTGGCCAAGGAGCCAGCGACCTATGAGCATGTACCCCCGGAAACGGTCGGTAACCGCCGCCGCGTCATGGTTTCGGACCAGGGCGGCAAGGCCAATTTCCTCGCCGAGTTGAAGCGGCGCGGCATCGACGTGCCGAAAGACGATCACCGGCTCGACGCGCTGATATCAGTGGTCAAGGAGCGCGAGGCCGAGGGCTACGCCTATGAGGGCGCCGATGCCAGCTTCGAGCTCCTGGCACGCAAGATGCTGCACGGCCTGCCGGAGTTCTTCAACGTCACCTCGTTCCGCTGCATGGTCGAGCGCCGCTTCGACGCCAACGGCCAGCTGAAGACAGTCTCCGAAGCGATCGTCAAGGTGGTGGTCGACGGCGAGGAGAAGATGTCGGTGGCCGAGGGGCATGGCCCGGTCAACGCACTCGACATCGCGCTGCGCAAGGACCTTGGCAAGTTCCAGAGCGAGATCGCCGACATGGAGCTGGCCGACTTCAAGGTGCGTATCCTCAATGGCGGCACCGAGGCGATCACCCGCGTTCTGATCGAATCGCACGATGGCACCGGCGCGCGCTGGTGGACGGTCGGCGTTTCCGAAAACATCATCGACGCCTCGTTCCAAGCGCTGATGGATTCCATCGTCTACAAGCTGATGAAGAACCGCGAGATGGCCGGACTGGTGGCCGCCGAATAGAGTTGAACCATCAGCGAAAGTCCATTGATCCATCAGAACTTTGCGATGGTCTTGCCAAGGTGGCTGGGCCATAGCGTTGGCCCATGGCCACTGAAGCAATCACCCTGGACGCGGATTCCAAGGCCCGGCGCGGCTTTCTGCTGGCGCTCGGCGCCTATCTGCTATGGGGGCTGCTGCCCTTCTACATGAAGGCGGTCGCTCATCTGCCGCTCGCCGAAGTCATTGCCCATCGCATCGTCTGGTCGGTTCCGATCGCCGCCGCCGTCCTGATTTGGGCCGGCCGCACGGCGGATTTCAAGGCGGCACTGCGTTCGCCGCGCACCATCGCCATGGCCGCGCTGACGGCTGCGCTGATTTCGGTCAATTGGGGCATCTATGTCTGGGCGATCGCCGTCGACCGCACGGTCGAAACAGCGCTCGGCTACTACATCAATCCACTGGTCAACGTCGTCGTCGGCGCGCTGCTGCTGGGCGAGCGGCTCGACCGGCTGCAGATCGCGGCGGTGGTGCTGGCGGCCGTCGCCGTCACCGTGCTGACCGTCGAGGGCGGCAAGCTGCCCTGGGTGTCGCTGGCGCTGGCGTTTTCCTTCGCCGCCTACGCCTTCTTCCGCAAGACGTTGCCGATCGGACCGAGCCAGGGATTTTTGCTCGAAGTCCTTCTGCTGTCGGTGCCGGCACTTGGCTACATCGTCTATCTCATCGCCACCGAACAGGACCATATCGTATCCAGCAGTGGCACCGATACGGCATTGCTGATCGGCTGCGGTCCGGTCACATCGATCCCGCTGCTGCTGTTTGCGTTCGGCGCGAGGCTGCTGCGGCTGTCCACCATCGGCATCATGCAGTACATCGCGCCGACCATTGTGTTTCTGATCGCCGTGCTGATCTTCGACGAGCCTTTCGGCACAACCCAGGCGATTGCCTTTGGCCTGATCTGGACAGCGCTCGCGATGTATTCCTGGTCGATGTTCCGTGGCCGCGAGATCCGGCCGGCGGTGCCGGCTGCAAGGTAAGGATCCCCTATGTACCTGCTGCATATCGCCAACAAGAATTATTCCTCATGGTCGCTGCGGCCCTGGGTGTTGATGCGAGAACTGGACATCCCATTCGAGGAGCGGCTTACCCCGTTCCCGACCGGATCGAGCTGGGATCTGTACCGGCCATTCTCGCCGAGCGGCCGCGTGCCATGCCTGATCGACGATGGCTGGGCGGTCTGGGATTCGCTGGCCATCGTCGAATATCTGGCCGAACGCCACCATGGCGTGTGGCCCGTCGAAGCCAAGGCGCGCGCCTGGGCACGCTCGGCCGCCGCCGAGATGCATTCGAGCTTCACCGCATTGCGCGGGGCATGCCCGATGAGCTGCGGCGTGCGGGTAAAGCCGTTCCCGATGTCCGATGGGCTGAAACAGGACCTTTTCCGCCTCGGTGACCTCTGGAACGATGGGTTTGCCCGTTTCGGGGGGCCGTTTCTGGCCGGCGCTCATTTCACCGCCGTCGACGCTTTCTTTGCTCCGGTGGCGTTTCGCGCCCGGTCCTATGGGCTCTCCTTCGAGGGTGCGGCTGCGGCCTATCCGGCCCAATTGCTTGCTCTACCGGCGATGCGCGAATGGTATGCGGCTGGCCTTGCCGAAATCTGGCGCGAGTCCGATCACGAAGCGGAAGTGGCCGCCGCCGGCACCGTCATCGAGGATCTTCGCGCCACGGCGTGAAAGCCGCCGGCGGGTGCTACATCTGTCCGAGCCGCCTGACAAAGAGATAGGTCGCGCCCGCGATCACCATCGACACCGCCGTCACCACCCAAAAGCCCATTGGCGTGTCGACCAGCGGCAGGCCCCCAACGTTCATGCCGAACAGGCCTGAGATGATGGTCATCGGCAACAGCACCGCCGTCATCACCGACAGTACGTACAGCAGCCGGTTCGACTGCGTCGTCAGCTTGGCCATAAGCTCGTCCTGCAACAGCCGGGCGCGTGCCTGCAATTGCTCGCCGTCATAATGCAGCGTCTGCGCACGGTGCGAAAGCCGGGCCGCCATGTCATTGATCGAATCGGGCAGGTCGTTACGGTGCGAATGGTCGAGATGGCGAAACAGATTGGTGAGCGTCGCCATCTGCCGGTGGATCACCACTAGGTGCCGGCGCGCGTCGACGAGGGATTGCCGTTCATTGTGCCATGCGTCGCAGACGATACGGTCTTCGATGCCGTCGAGACTGTCGCCGAGTGCCGCAAGTTCCGCCACCATGCCGTCGAACGACTGGCCGACGACAGCCTCGATCAACTCGGCTGGCGAGCGGAACTTGCGCGATCCATTCTCGATCGCCTTGCGGATGTTGTCGACCGACTGCAGTGGTTGCTTGCGGGCGCCGACCAGCATCGTGTCATTGAGCGCGAAGCGGAAATGGCCAAGCCCGCCCGCTTCCGCCGAATAGTCATGGCGCAGGTCCGGCAGGTCGCCGTAGAGCCAGTCATCCTCGAGGTCGATGTGGCAGCCATGGCTGGCGGACAGGAAAGCTTCACGCACTGGTGCCGGCAAAGCCTGATCGGTGCCGATCTCATGGCGAGCGCGCATGTCGGAAAGCTGGTAGCTGCGCCATGTCCAGTGCGCGGCGGCGGTGTCCCTGGTTCGCACGCCCTCAGCGGTGAAGTGATAGATGAAGAACAATCCGTGCTCGTCGGGCAGGTAGGGCGACAGGTCGGTGCCTTCCGGGGCGAGAGTGATATCCATGGGGGCGGTGCCAGATGCATGTTCCGAAGATGGCACCGCACGGCGGCTGCCTGGCCTTGATTTCTAGCACGAGCGAACCCGGTTCCGTGTGACGGTTTCTTGACAGCCGATCACGGTCTGTCGATCACCTACGTCAATCCGGTGGTGACGGCCTTCGCCACCCCCGGTTGTGTCCCTGTCAGTGCTTCGGGCCGAAGCCGGGGTAGGGCTTTAGGGATACGATTGCGGCAATGTCCATCATGCCGGCCTTGACCAACGGCAAGGTGGCGAGGTGGGCGCGAACCTCTGCATCATCGGCTGCCTCGAACATCATGCCGCTGCCCGGGATGTCGCCTCGGTTCCACACCTGGCGTACCGCGCCTTTGGCATAGAGCGTGCGTCCTTTGGTTGGAATGGCCGAATTATCGCTCCCGCTGGTCAGACTGTCCAAGACTGGTTAGGCTAAGTTGAGACCTGGGGGGACTGGAGTCCGGAGAAATGTTCGATCTGCGTCAGCTCCGCTATTTCGTCACCGTCGCCGAAACCGGCAATGTCGGGCGCGCCGCCGAAATGCTGCATATTTCTCAGTCGCCACTCAGCCGGCAGATCATCCAGCTCGAGGAGCAACTCGGCGTCGCTTTGTTCGAACGGGCAAAGCAGCGGGTCCACCTCAACGCCGAGGGCCGCGCCTTCCTCGTCGAAGCCCGCGCGCTGCTGTCCAATGCGCGACGTTTGGAGCAGTTCGGCCGCAACCTGGCCAGCGGCGCCGTCGGCCGGCTCGCCATCGGCTATGTCGAAGGCGCCGTTCATGCCGGGCTTGTCGCTGGGATGCTGCGCCAGTTCCGTCGCGACCGGCCGGATTTCCACCTGCAGCTGAGAAGCCTGCGTTCGGCGGCGCAGTTGGAAGGGCTACGGCAGCGGTCGCTGGATCTGGGCTTTGTCTACTCGCCGCCAGCCGATGATGACCCGGATGTCGCCGCGATAGCGCTGCGGCATGAGCCGCTGGTGCTGGCGATCCCCGAAGATGATCCGCTTGCTGAAGTGCCAGAGATTGGGCCCGACCACCTTGACGGTCGCACCTGGATCACCGTCGTGCGCCAGCCGGACGACACCAATCGCGGCCAGTTCCTTGCCGCCTGCGCCAAGGCCGGCTTTCTGCCCGACATCGCCTATGAGACGGCGGACCCGCTGACCTCGCTCGGCCTTGTCAGCGCCGGTCTCGGCCTTGCGACGGTGCAAGCCAGCCTGCGTGTCGCTGCGCCGCCGCGGATCGTATTTCGCGACCTGCCGTGGTTCGACCGCACGGTCTCCATCTATCTCGCCTGGCGGCGTCATGACCGACGGGCGGTGATTGCCGATTTGCGGCAGGCAGCTGAGGAATAGGGGAATAGGGGAATAGGGGAATAGGGGAATAGGGGAATAGGGGAATAGGGGAATAGGGGAATTCGGGAATACGCGACTACGAGCAGAGGGGACTAGGG
>NZ_JAMYLI010000050.1:0-24988 GCF_040317955.1 Mesorhizobium sp. M1342
CGTCGAAACCATCGAGGCAGCCGAATGCAAGAACTACTTCGAAAACGCAGGCTACGCTTCCGTCAAAATATGAAACGCTCTAGGAGATGCGCTCGCCGACGTCGATCGTTTTTCCGACGGGTCGCGATTCTGGTCCTGGGGCAAGGACGAATTGAACATGATCGCCATCAGTTGCTATGTCGCGGGCATTCAGCCTCCGGTCCCGGCCACCCGGTTTGACAATGCCGTCAAGCTGCTGATCGCGGCCGGAATGCCGATCGAGGATCTGGCGAGAACGCCGAGCAACAAGCTCGCCGATTACTACGGCGTCGAACACCCGCCATTGCAGGGGCACGACGCGCTCGGTGACGCGCTGTCCGTCACCTATACCCTGCAGTACCTGATGAAGACCGGAAAGCTCCGCCCGGAAATCTTCGACCGCTTGTAGGTAGAGAAGCCTGGGGGGATGAAGCTTTGTGGGATTCCGGCGCCCCCGCGCTCAGATCACCGAATCCGTCCAGCTCACGATCTGCCCGGCGGCGTCGCCGAACGCCTTGTCGAGCGCGCTGACATAGGCAGGATTGCCGCTGCCCGAGACGGGTGCGGCTGCGGTGAAGCTCTTGGAGGCACGGACCTCGCCGTTGCGATCGTTCAGGATGCGCACGAACAGGTCGACCTCGGCATGCTCGCCGCCTTCGACGCGCACCTCGAAGGACCGGATTTCGACGATCACCTGATAGTCGATCGCCAGGCCCTCGCCCGGCTTGCCGACGCCGGCAAAGCTGCCCGAGCGCTGGAACGTCTCGGCCAGCCGCGCCTGCACGATCAGCGGCAGCCGGTCGGCCCATTGCGCGCCCTTGAGATACTGGATCGAGCGATCCGACGGCTTGATGACGATGTTCTGGCTGTCCAGCGCCTTGAGCGCCGACGGCTGCGCGATCAGGATCTGCCGGCGGCTGTGGCCATGCGCGTCGACCGAAGGCGCCGACAACTCGAACGTATCGAGCGGCGCGGGCTTGCCGCCCAACGCCGCGCAGCCGGCCAACGTCAAGGCAAGCAGTGCCGCAGCCGAAGTCAACCCGCCCGTTTTCACCCACACAGACTTCACGCGCGATCCCCGTTGTCCCCGGATCGTAAGATCGACCCGCTTTCGCGGCTCATGTTTCTGGGGCGCGCCGTCGCCGAAGTCAACGCCGCGCCCTGCCATCGAATTGCCGAACCTCGCCGTCGCCACCCGAAAGGATGCGCTGCGGATTGCGGCTGAGATCGGTCACCGCCTCTTCGATGCGGCTGATCGAACGGCGGCTGTCCTGCACCAAAGCCTCGACATTCGAAAGCCCCTGTCCCGAGAAGCGCGCCAGATTGTCGGTGATGACGCCAAGGCGGGCATTCAGCGTGTCGGCAACCTGCTTGAACGACTTCAGCGTCGCCCTGGCATCCGCCATCACGCCGTCGGCCTGGCCCGACCCGAGCAAGGTATCGACCTTGGCAAGAATGCCATCGACGCGCACCGAGGCATCGTTGAGCCGTTGCGCGAGCTGCTTTGCATCCTTGATCGTCTGGTCGATGTCGTCGGCCCGGTTGGCGAACTTGTGGGTAACCTCAGCGATGTCGGCGGCGGCCTTGTCGGCGCTCTCGCTGGCCTTTTGGATGTTGGCGAGCGCCGAGCGCACTTGTGCGGGATCGATACCGTCGAGCACGTTGTCGACCTTGGCCAGCGTGCCTTGCGTCCGTTTGGTAAAATCGTTGACCGACCCCAGGGCCGTATCGACGTTCTTGATCACGCCGTCGAGCTGTTTCGACGTCTCCTTGAGGTTACCGGTTACCGCGTCGACATTGGCGACGATGCTCTTGATCTTGTCCTTGTCGACGGCGTTGAGAAGGCCTTCGGCTGCTTTCAGCGTGCCGTCGAGTTTGCCGGAAACGCCTTTCAGCTCATCCGCCAGCGTGCTGGCGGCGGACAGGAACTTGTCGATGCCGTCCGAATTCTTGGCCAGCGCATCGGAGAAGGTCTGGACATTCTGGACGGTCTGCGTCAGCGGCCCGCGAACGTCCCTGGTGAAGCCTTCGAGCTCGGTCAGCACCTTGTCGGCGCGGGTGAAGATATTCTGCGCCGTCTGCAAGAGGTTGGTCACCGCCGACGGGTTGGCGACGATCTCGGCGACCTTGCCTTCCTTTTCCGCCTGGTCGAGGAGTTTCACTTCCTTGGGGTCGGCGCCCTTGAGCTCGATGTTGGCCTGCCCGGTCAGGCCGGCAAGCCCGATATCGGCTTGCGTCGATTTGGTGATCGGCGTCATGCGGTCGATCTCGGTATCGGCGATGGCAACCGTCGGATTGTCGACGTCGATATAGACGCGCTTGACGTCGCCGACCTTGACCCCGTTGAACAGCACGAAACTGCCGCGGCCAAGCCCGGACGCAGAGCCCGGAATGCGCACGCGCAGCAACGTCGTCTCGCCCTTGTCGCCGATGGCCGCCGTCCAGTAGACGAAGGCAAACGCCGCCAGGATCGCGGCCAGCGTGAAGATGCCGACAATGACGTAGTTGGCTCTGGTTTCCATTGTCCCACTTATGGCTATGCGCGCGCCGCAAGATCAAGTTGCCGGGCGCGTTTTCCGCGGAAATAGGACTTTACCCACGGTTCCTCGCTCTTCAGCATGTCGCCGATGGTGCCTTCGACCAGCACTTTTTTCTTGCCGAGCACGGCCACCCGGTCGCAAGCGGTGAACAGCGTGTCGAGATCGTGCGTCACCATGTAGACGGTCAGATCCATCGTATCGCGCAGCTTGACCACCAGCTCGTCGAACTCCGCCGCGCTGATCGGATCGAGGCCCGATGTCGGCTCGTCGAGGAAGACGATGTCGGGATCGAGCGCGAGCGCCCGGGCCAGCGCGGCGCGCTTGATCATGCCGCCGGACAGTTCGGACGGGAATTTCTGCGCTGCATCGGGCGGCAGCCCGACCAGCTCGATCTTGAGCATCGCCAGTTCGTCCATCAGCTTTCGCGGCAGGTCGAGATATTCGCGCATCGGCACCTGGACGTTTTCCAGCACTGTCAGCGCCGAGAACAGCGCGCCGTGCTGGAACAGCACGCCAAGCCGCATGTCGATGCGCAGACGCTCCGCATCATCAGCTTTCTCGATATCG
The DNA here is from genome assembly GCF_040317955.1 of Mesorhizobium sp. M1342. Classification (NCBI taxonomy): domain Bacteria; kingdom Pseudomonadati; phylum Pseudomonadota; class Alphaproteobacteria; order Hyphomicrobiales; family Phyllobacteriaceae; genus Mesorhizobium; species Mesorhizobium sp. M1342. The sequence goes on from NZ_JAMYLI010000050.1 coordinate 3,126, forward strand.
ACGCCGAACAGCTTGATCGTACCCGACTGCTTGCGCGTCAGGCCGAGAATGGTGCGCAGCAGAACGGATTTACCAGCACCCGAGGCGCCGACAAATCCAAGGATTTCGCCGCGCCTTATGTCGAGCGACAGTCTGTCGAGGATAAGCTTGTCGGCGAAGGACACGCTGATGTCATGCGCGGATAGCACGATGTCGCCCTCACCCGCGTCCTCAGCCAATGCGCCTGCCCTTTTCCTGTTTCGCAGCTTCATCTCAGAACTCGATCGCTGCGTAGAACATGGCGAAAAGTCCGTCGAGGATGATGACGACGAAGATCGACTTCACAACCGAAGCGGTAACATGCTGGCCGAGCGATTCGGCGCTGCCGCCGACCTTCATGCCTTCGACCGAGGCAATCGTGCCGATGATCATGGCCATGAACGGCGCCTTGATCAGGCCGGCAAAGATGGTGCTGAGATCGATGGCGACGCGCAGCCGGTCGATGAAGGCGGCGGGCGGGATGTCGGAATAGAGCCAGGCAGCCAGTATGCCGCCGCCGAGTGCGGCGAAATTGGCGATGATGGTCAGGCACGGCAAGGCGATGACCAGCGCCACGAGCCGCGGAAAGACCAGGACGCCGATCGGGTTGAGCCCGATGACCTTCAGCGCGTCGACCTCCTCGCGCATCTTCATCGAGCCGATCTCGGCGGTGATCGCACTGCCGGAGCGGCCGGCGATCATGATCGCCGTCATCAGCACGCCAAGCTCGCGCAGGATCAGCACGCCGACCAGATCGACGACGAAGATATCGGCGCCGAAATAGCTGAGCTGATAGGCGCCTTGCTGGGCAACGATGGCGCCGACGATCGCCGACATCAGCACCACCACCGGAATGGCGCCGACGCCCATGCGGTCGATCTGGTTGAAAATCGCCGCCGGGTTGACGGCATGGCCACGGCCGAGCTTCATCTGCGCGCCACGGATGGTGGCGCCGAGGATGTTCATCGAGGCGAGAAAATCGTCGCGCATCTCGTAGACCCGGCGGCCAACCGCCTCCAGCGCGCGAATGACGATGTTGGGCGGTCGCGCCGGGCCGGATTCGGGTTCGCGCCGCACGGCCTCGCCGACAGCTTCGAGCAGGATCGAAGCGATCTCGCTCTGGCCTTGCATCTGGATCTCGACGCCCTTCTTCTCGAAGGCGCTGACCAGCCGGTCGATCAGCCAGGCGCCGGCGGTGTCCATCTTCTCGATCTTGGAAACATCGAGCGCCAAGGTTTTGAAGCCGCTTCGCTTTTCGATCTTGCGCATGTCGGCGTCGATGAGCGCGACGGTCCTTGTGGTCCAGATTCCGGAGAAAGCGCAGCCAAGAACGCCATCCTCCTCGCCGATCGCCACGCGCGGTTCGTGGTCAGCCTCCCCTGCGGTCGTGCCGCTTGCGTCGCGCTTGCCGATGGTCAACATGGCGTCCTGTTTAGCCTGACGGGTCTGACCTGTCGATTTGCCGACAACGGTTGTCGCATAGCAGGAGCAGAAAAATATGGCGCGTGTCATTTCGGTCGAGGCCGAGCGTTTTCCCATCGCCGGAACCTTCACCATTTCGCGCGGTTCCAAGACCGAAGCCGAGGTGATCTCCTGCACGATCGGCGACGGCGGCCACTTCGGCCGCGGCGAATGTGTCCCCTACAAGCGCTATGGCGAGACCATGGAGGGCGTGCGCGACGCGATCGAGGCCATGCGCGGCCGAATCGCCGCTGGCATCAGCCGGACAGCCTTGCTCGATGCTATGCCGGCCGGAGCCGCCCGCAACGCCATAGACTGCGCCCTGTGGGATCTGGAGGCAAAGCTCAGCGGAACCTCGGTAGCAGTCGCGATAGGTGCTCTTCCCTTGCAGGCGCTCGAAACCGCCTACACGCTGTCGCTGGGCGAGCCGGAGGCGATGGCGGCGCAGGCCCGCGCCAATGCCGCGCGGCCGCTGCTCAAGGTCAAGATCGGTGGCGACAACGACATTGCCCGCATCCGCGCGGTCAGGCAGGCAGCGCCAGACAGCCGCATCATCCTCGACGCCAATGAGGGCTGGAGCGACGACAACATCGTTGCGAACCTCGCCTTTGCCGCCGAACAAGGCATCGCGCTGATCGAACAGCCGCTGCCGGCCGGTCGTGACGAGATCCTGCGCCATATCGCCCATCCCGTGCCGATCTGCGCCGATGAAAGCGTGCATGAGGCTGAGAATCTCGAAGCGCTTGTCGGTCTCTACGATGCCGTCAACATCAAGCTCGACAAGTCGGGAGGCCTGACTGCGGCACTGGTGCTGCGCGATCGCGCCCGCGAACTCGGTTTCGGCGTGATGGTCGGCTGCATGGTCGGCACGTCACTGGCGATGGCGCCAGCGGTGCTGCTTGCCCAGCATGCCGATTTCGTCGACCTCGACGGTCCGCTGCTGCTTGCCCGCGACCGGGTACCGGGCCTTATCTACCAGGGATCGCTGGTGTCACCGCCCGATGTGGCGCTGTGGGGCTGAGCGCGCAGCAAGCCCGATGAGCACCAGCCCGATCAAGGCGATCGGGATCATGGCAAAGAAGCCGTCCACGCCGAGACGGTCGTAGAGCGGGCCGGACGCCAGCGTCACCACCGCCATGAAGAAGCCGTTGGAGAAATAGGCAATGCCTTGCGCGGCACCTGTCCGCTCCTCGGAGACGGTTTCGCCGATCATCTTCTGCAGGCCGATCAGCCCAAGCGCCACCGAGACCGAGTGCAGCGACTGGACACCGAAGAAACCGGGAATGCCGAGGCCGAGCGGCCAGACCAGCGGAAAGGCGATCCAGCGCACGATGGAGCCGATCCCCGCCATCACCATGATCGACACGACGGAGAACCGGTCAAAAAAGCGGGTGAACATCATGAACATGCAGACTTCCGACACCACACCCCAAGCCCATAAGAGACCGACAACCGAATCACTGATGCCGATCGATTTCCAATAGATGGAGACGAAACCGTAGAGGAATGCGTGGCTGGCGGTGATGACGCCGACGCCGACGGAAAAATACAGGAAATACGGGTTGAGAAGCTTCGGCGCCGAATGCTGGATGTCGGCGGCCGACAGCGGTGAGGCGCGCCGCGGACGGCCTAGACGCGGCGCCAGCAGGCCGGCGGCAAGGGCCGCGGCAAACGCCGCCAGAATGACAACCGGAACGGCCTGCGAACCGGTTGCCGACAGAATGAAGCCGCCGGCGACATTGGCGCAGAGATAGGAGATCGAGCCCCATTTGCGCATGCTTGTGTAGTTCGAACCGAAGCGGCGGACACCCGAAAGCGCCAGCGAATCGGCGATCGGCGAATGCGGCGTCCAGACAATGGTCAGCGCCAATGAGACCGCCAGCACCATCGCATAGGTCGGCGGCAGGAAATAGCCTGCCGACAAGAGCAGTGATGCAGCCATCAGCGCGACATAGACATCGGCGCGGTCCCTGGCACGGTCGGCCAGCGCGGTCAGTAACGGCGTCGTCACCACGCGCAGGAACATCGGCGCCGCCAGAATGACGGCGATCTGCTCGGCGTGAAAACCCTTGGCCTGCAGCCACAGTGGAAAATAAGGCAAATGCGTTCCGAGCGGCACGTACAGCGTCGCGAAGATCAGGCTCATGCGCAGTTCGAAATGGCGCGGCTTGACGAGTTGTTCGGACGAGAGCTGCGGCAGGGCCATGAATCGATCCAATCGCGCTGTATTCGACCGGACGGCAACGCGTGTCGATCCCTTAACATGGACGAAAACCGGACGAAACCGGTTGGACTAATTGATTGATTCCGAAGCCCGAAAAGACTTCGGACTATGCCGCCTGCCCTACCCGATCTTCGATGAGCAACGGGATAAAGGGCTCGTCCGGCGCTTCGGGCAGCACCTGCGCCCAGGTCAGAATTTCCATGCGGCCGTCAAAATGCTCGACCACGGCCGTACAACTTTCCACCCAGTCGCCGGTGTTGATGTACTGGACATCGCCAAAATTCTCGATGACGGCATGATGGATGTGGCCGCAGATGACGCCGTCGACATGCGAGCGGCGCGCCTCGTCCGCAAGCATGGTCTGGAACGAGCCGATGAAGTTCACCGCCTTCTTGACGTTGTGCTTGGCCCAGGACGAAAACGACCAATACGGCAGGCCGAGCAGTTGCCGCAGCCGCGTCACCACGCGATTGACCAGCATGGCCGCGTCATAGGCATGGTCGCCGAGATAGGCGAGCCAGCGCGCATTGTGGACGACGGTGTCGAACTGGTCGCCATGGATGACGAGCAGGCGCTTGCCGTCGGCGGTCTCGTGGATGGCGCTGTCGGCGACGACGATGCCGCCGAAATGCACGCCCTGGAACTGGCGGGCGAACTCGTCATGGTTGCCAGCGATGTAGGTGATGTTGGCGCCCTTGCGCGCCTTGCGCAGCAGTTTCTGCACGACGTCATTGTGGCTTTGCGGCCAATGCCAGCTCCGTCGCAGCCGCCAGCCGTCGACGATGTCGCCCACCAGATAGATGATATCGGCATCGTGATATCGAAGGAAATCGATCAGGAACTCGGCCTTGGCCGCCTTCGAGCCCAGATGGACGTCGGAAATGAACATGCTGCGGAAAGTGCGGGGCTCTTGGCCGGACATCGCGATTTCACCGTTGCTTTCGCGAGCCTATGCCCCGATTCATGCAACAACCGTATGACGGTTGCGATTGGTCCAGCCGAAGGACTAGCCTGCCGGCCAAATCACAGGAGAAATCGTCATGGATCTTGGTATCCGCGGAAAGAAGGCCATCGTCTGCGCTTCGAGCAAGGGACTTGGGCTCGGTTGCGCCATGGCGCTGGCCGAGGCCGGCTGCGATGTCGTGGTCAACGGGCGCAACGCCGAACTGGTGGCGAAAACCGCCGCTGAGTTGCGCGAGCGCTATGGCGTCACGGTGACGGAAGTCGTTGGCGACGTTTCGAAGCCGGAGGTGCAGAAGGCGCTGCTCGCAGCTTGCCCCGAGCCGGACATCCTCGTCAACAACAATGGCGGCCCGCCGCTTCGCGATTTCCGTACGCTTGATCGCGAAAAGATCCTCGAAGGCGTTACCCAGAACATGGTGACGCCGATCGAGCTGGTCCAGGCTGTCCTCGACGGCATGGCGGCGCGCGGCTTCGGCCGCATCGTCAACATCACCTCGCTGTCGGTCTATGTGCCCATTCCCGGCCTTGATCTCTCGTCCGGCGCGCGCGCCGGCCTGACCTCGTTTCTTGCCGGCGTGGCCAGAACGGTGATCGACCGCAACGTGACCATCAACAGTCTTTTGCCGGGCAAGCTCGACACCGACCGGCTGCGCGGCCCGCATGAAGCCGGCAGTGTCGAAAGCCCTGAGGCCGCAGCCGCGCGCAAGACCCGCATCAGCGCCGACGTTCCGGCCAAGCGGCTCGGTACGCCGGAGGAATTCGGCCAGATCTGCGCCTTCCTGTGCTCGGTCCATGCCGGCTATCTGACCGGGCAGAACATACCGGTCGATGGTGGTCTCTACGTCAGCGCATTCTGATCAACTTGTCCGTGAAACTGCAGGAATCGTCTGTCAGAAAATCAAGATAAGCATCTGATTAATTGTGGCTTTCGACGCGCCGCCGGGTAAAGCTCTCGGCGCGTCAATTAGCGTCGCGAAAAACCACGGCTGCATGCTAAAAGGGAATCTCCAGCCAGAATTCGAGGGAGCGGCCGCATGGAAGGCGAGAGCAAAAAGACGGCACGTTCGGACCTCGACGAAGCCGCCCTCTACTTCCACAAGCACCCAAGGCCGGGAAAACTCGAGATACAGGCGACCAAGCCGCTCGGCAATCAGCGCGACCTCGCGCTCGCCTATTCGCCTGGCGTCGCCGCCCCTTGCCTGGAAATCCGCGACGACCCGGCGACCGCCGCCGATTATACCGCGCGCGCCAATCTGGTCGGCGTCGTCACCAACGGATCGGCCGTTCTCGGCCTCGGCAATATCGGCCCGCTGGCCTCCAAACCGGTCATGGAAGGCAAGGCCGTCCTGTTCAAGAAGTTCGCCGGCATCGATGTCTTCGACATAGAGATCGACGCGCCCGGTATTGAGCGCATGGTCGAGACGATCTCGGCGCTGGAGCCGACCTTCGGCGGCATCAACCTCGAGGACATCAAGGCACCGGAATGCTTCGAGGTCGAGGAACAGCTGAAGGCGCGCATGAAGATACCGGTGTTTCACGACGACCAGCACGGCACCGCCATCATCGTCGCCGCCGCCGTGCTCAACGGGCTGGAATTCGCCGGAAAAACCATATCTGAAATCAAGATCGTCACCTCCGGCGCCGGGGCTGCCGCCCTTGCTTGTCTCAACCTGCTGGTCTCGCTCGGCGCCAAGGTCGAAAACATCTGGGTCACCGACCGTTTCGGCGTTGCCTACAAAGGGCGGACCGACGAGATGGACCGCTGGAAAGACCCTTATGTGAAGGACACCGAGGCGCGCACGCTGGCCGACGTCATATCGGGCGCCGATGTCTTCCTCGGCTTGTCGGCGGCAGGCGTGCTGAAGCCGGAACTGCTCCAGCACATGGCACCGAAGCCGCTGATCCTGGCGCTGGCCAACCCCAATCCGGAGATCATGCCGGAGGCGGCACGCGCCGCCCGCCCCGATGCGATGATCTGCACAGGCCGTTCCGATTTTCCCAATCAGGTCAACAACGTACTTTGTTTTCCTTACATTTTTCGCGGCGCGCTCGACTGTGGTGCCAGCGCTATCAACGAGGAGATGAAGATGGCGGCGGTCCGCGCCATCGCAGCCCTTGCCCGCGAGGAACCTTCGGACGTCGCTGCCCGCGCCTATTCCGGCGAGACGCCGATCTTCGGCCCTGAATTCCTGATTCCTTCGCCGTTCGATCCGCGCCTGATCCTGCGCATAGCGCCCGCGGTCGCCAAGGCAGCCTGCGACACCGGCGTCGCGACAAGGCCGATCACCGACTTCGCCGCCTATATCGACAAGCTGAACCGCTTCGTCTTCCGCTCCGGCCTGGTGATGAAGCCGGTGTTCTCCTCCGCCAAGGCGTCGACCGCCAAGCGCGTCATCTATGCCGACGGCGAGGATGAGCGCGTGTTGCGCGCCGCCCAGGTGGTGCTCGAAGAAGGCATCGCCGAGCCGATCCTGATCGGCCGCCCGCACGTCATCGAGGTGCGCCTGAAGCGCTACGGCTTGCGCATCAAGCCCGGTGTCGATTTCGGCCTGATCAACCCGGAAGACGATCCGCGCTATCGCCATTATGTCGACCTTTTGATCGAACTCGCCGGCCGGCGTGGCGTCACGACGGAAGCCGCGCGCACCATGGTCCGCACCGACAACACGGTGATCGCAGCACTTGCGCTGAAACGCGGCGATGCCGACGCCATGGTCTGTGGACTAGAAGGACGCTTCGAGCGGCACCTGCGCAACGTCACCTTGATCATCGGCCCCCGCGCCGGCATCAAGGACCACGACCTGTCGACGCTTTCCATGCTGATCTCGCAGCGCGGCATCATCTTCCTGACCGACACCCACGTCTCCGTCGACCCGACGGCGGAAGAAATCGCCGAAATGACCGTGCTGGCGGCGGAAGAAATCCAGCGCTTCGGCATCGAGCCTAAGGCAGCGCTCTTGTCGCATTCCGATTTCGGCTCGCGCGATTCGCCCAGTGCCCTGAAGATGCGGCAAGCAGCGGCGATCCTGGCGCGCATCGCGCCTGACCTTGAATGCGATGGCGAGATGCATGCGGACACTGCTCTGTCGGAGCACCTGCGCCAGCGCGTGTATCCCCATTCGAGGCTGAAGGGCGAAGCCAATTTGCTGGTGTTCCCCAACCTCGATTCGGCCAACATCACGCTGACGGCGCTCAGAACCATGACGGATGCGCTACACGTCGGGCCGATCCTGCTCGGCACCGACATGCCGGCGCACATATTGACGCCGTCGGTCACCTCGCGCGGCGTTGTCAACATGACGGCGCTTGCCGTGGTCGAAGCCGCCCACAAGGCACAGGCGGTCGTCAATCTGGGCTGAACACGGATTTCGCGGTAAACTGCAGTTAACCGCGAACACGGTAGCCTTGCGGGGCTAACAGTCGGGATTTGGCAGGCGGAGTTTGGGCGGATGGCAAGCGGAGGGTGGAAGCAGGCGCATGCTGCCGTGCTGCTTGGCCTCCTGTTGTCCGCAACCTGGGGGGTGGCCGAGCCACAGGCTGCTTCGCGGGTCTGCCGCCAGCTGGAAGCCGATCTAGCCGCGTCCTCGCGCGGCGGCGGTCCGGCGCTAGTCCGGAAATACGATTCCGCAATTGCCAGGCAACATGAGCAGATTTCGAAGGCTCGCAGCCAGGCGAGCCGGGCCGGGTGCGGTTTTTCGCTGTTTGGCCGCAACCTCAATCAATGCGCCGGGCTAAACGCCACGATCGACCGCATGAATGCCAATCTCGACGCCTTGCAGAACAAGCGCGAGCGGCTGGCTGGCGGCGGCTCTCGCCGCGACCGCGGACGCATCCTGGCGGCGCTTGACGCCAAGGGCTGCCGCGACGACATCGTAGCGCCTCGGCGGACGCCTTTGCAGGAAGCCAACCGCGACGGCGGCAGCGCAAACCTGTTCAATCAGCTTTTTGGCGGCAACAGCCAGCAACTCGATATGCTTGATGAGCCTAGCCCGCCCGGCGATCCAGGCGAGGAGCGCAATGTCCGCCGGGTGCTCAACCAGCCCGGCATACCCGATTTTCCGAGCGTCGGCGGTGAGTTCCACACCTCCTGTGTGCGCACCTGCGACGGCTACTTCTTCCCGATGTCGAACTCAGCCTCGGCTGGCGATTTCGAACGTGACCAGAAGAATTGCGAATCGAGCTGCCCCGGCACCGAAATGCAGGTTTTCTACTCGCGCGGCATGGGCGACGATTCGGCCTCAATGACGTCATCTGTCACCGGCCGGCCCTACAGCGAATTGCCGACCGCCTATCTCTACAAGCAGCCCGATATATCGCGGCCGCCGGCTTGCGGCTGCAACGCCGCCGCGCAGGGTTTTCAGATCATCGCCGGCAATCCGCCGAATCCGGAACAGTTGCAACCCGAGACGGACTCCGCACCGTTCATTCCGGTGCCGATCTCCAAACCGGATCCAGGTGCCGATCCCGAAACGCTGGCCAATCAGGAAGGCGGGCTCGACCGCGAGACGATCAAGCGGGTTTCCGCCAAGCCGGTGACGTCGCCGATATCAGCCTTGCCGCCGGAACAGCGGAAGGTCAGGGTCGTCGGGCCAACGTTCCTTCCCGACCCATCAGCGGCAATAGATCTGCAAGCTCCGGCCCCGAAGGCAGTCCGGTAAGGGCTGTTCTGAGCGGCATGAACAACGCCTTGCCCTTGCGGCCGGTCGCTTCCCTGATGTTGCCCGTCCAGTCCTTCCAGATCGTCGCGGTCCAAGGTTCCTCCGGCAGCAGATCGAAGGCCTGTCGAAGGAAATCGCGGTCGTCATCGGAAAATTCCGGCTTCTCCTGCGGTCCTTCACGCAGGATACGCCACCAGTTGACCGCATCGGCCAGCCTGTCGAGATTGCCGCGCACCGCCAGCCAGAACGGTTCGGCCTGATCGCCGGAGACGCCGAGCACGATCAGACGGTCTTGTGCCTCGGCGAACGGCATGTGGTGCAGCAGCGACCGGTTGAGCACGAACAGCTCGTCCGGATCGAACTTGGCGGCGGATTTCGATGTCGCCGCCGGATCGAAGCGTTCGGCGAGTTCGCCCATCGTCGGCACCGCCGCGACATTCTCCGAAGTGCCTACCAGGACGGCCAATGATGTGACGGCCATCGGCTCGATGCCGTCCTCGCGCAGGCTCTCGATGGAGAGTGCGCCGGTGCGCTTCGACAAGCCCTCGCCCGATGCGGTGGTCAGGAGATTATGGTGGCCGAACAGTGGCGGCTCGGCAGCCAGCGCCTGGAACAGGGCGATCTGCACGCCGGTGTTGGTGACGTGGTCGTCGCCCCGGATGATATGGCTGACGCCCATCTCGATGTCGTCGACGACAGAAGGCAGCGTGTAGAGATAGGTGCCGTCCTCGCGTATCAGGACCGGATCGGAAAGCGAGGCCAGATCGACGGTTTCCTCGCCGCGCACCAGGTCGTTCCAGTGGATTTCGGTGCGTTCCGGCTGTTGTGGATCGCCTGAGAAATTGGGGAGGAGAAACCGCCAGTGCGGCTGGCGGCCATCGGCCTGGTATTCGGCGATCTGCTCGTGCGTCAGGGTCAACGCCTCGCGGCCATAGACCGGCGGCAGGCCGCGCGTGCGGCGCACCTTGCGCCTGAGATCGAGTTCCTCCGGCGTTTCATAGCAGGCATAGAGAACGCCTGCCGCCTTCAACCTCTCGACCGCGGCGTCATAGATTTCGAAGCGCCGCGACTGGTACTCGGTGGCGTCGGGAAAAATGCCCAACCAATGCAGGTCGTAGAGGATGGCGTCGGAAAACTCCTGCTTCGAGCGCGCAATGTCGGTGTCGTCGAAGCGCTGGATGAATCGGCCCTTGTTGTTCATGGCGAACAGCCAGTTGAACAGAGCCGTGCGCGCATTGCCGATGTGAATGCGGCCGGTCGGCGACGGGGCGAAACGAACGGTAACTGTCATGAACGGGGCGTACCGGATGCTTTTGTGGTTGACAAGACGCGCCCCCGCGCTGGCCGGCAGACATAGAACATGGCGGCTGGAATGAAAAGACCGGACGGTGGACGCCTCCGACGGCGCCCAGGCCGGCGGTGCCCATTTTGTGCCGGCAGCTTTTCACGATAGGAATTTTTTCTTGACTCGGTGCCCTCAGCTATGGTACATATTTGGGTATGGTTCTGATTTGCGCCAGTGACCCGCCGCACAGGCGGTTTTTTCGTTTAATGCTCCGTCAGCCTACGCGCCGGCGAAGGAACCCGTTACCCGAGTTCGCAATCCTGCCGGTTGAAGGCGATCAGCGGCCGAAATCATCGGAACTGAGGCGGGTCCAGCGGTCGCCCACCAATCCACCGATAAAGATGTCGCCGGAGCGGACCGCTTCCGTGACCTCGGCGATCCGCGAGCGGACCATCGTTCCCCCGGCATAGCGGAAGAAGACATTCTTGTAGCCAAAGAGTTGAGGTATGAATCTGGTCTGCGTCTGTCCGGTGATACCCACGCAGCCCATCTCCCATGCGGCGGCGACAAGCGCATCCAGAGTCGCGCCCCAGTGCGATCCGGATGCCTGGATTTGCAACAGGTTCGCCATGTCGCCGGCTTGACCGTAGAAGGCATAACAACCGAGCATTTTGCCCGTTTCGTCGTAGGTCCCACCGAAATGAAGGGGGCCGTCGGCCCGCTTCTCGGCCGCCAGCGCAAGCAGCCGTGGCAATTCCCCATCCTTCCAACTCGGCCGAAGAGCGTAGCCAGACAGGAGGGTCGGCAGGTTCTCGGCAAATTGCACGGCATCCATCGGCTCACGATGGGTGCGATGCGACGATGAATGGAGGACGGGGGGCTCGAACCTTTTCTTTGCGAGAGCATCGAATGCTCTCGCGCATGGATCGAGTACAAGGCGAGGCAGGCCAGGCCATTTACGGTGCAGTGCGGAGGCGGCCATCGCCGCCGGCCGGAAAACATATGTCCATCCCAGACAATGCACCGGAAGGAGTTGGTACTTCATCGGGCGCGCGAAGGCCAAGGATGTCCGGTTGGCCGAATCGGTCAGTTGCAGATCGAATTCGCCTTGATGCAAGGCACGCAGCAATTGGGGTCCGGCCGAGCCGTCATCGGTGCCGGGGTCGGCCATGAGCGGCCCGATGATCGCCGCATTCAATGGCGCTCCATTGAGCTCGTAGCGGGCTTTCAGAACGCCGAGGAATCCACCCAGACGACCCTGCCGGTTGATCTGGACAAGAGCGTTGCTTTCACCGGAGTGGCCGGCAGGGTCGAGATAAATCTCTCTCATATACGCGGCCGTCTCGGCGATTGCGCGATCTAGGAGGTGACGCCGCCGCCGGCGAAACTTCGTCAGGAAGAGTGCGGCGACGCGCTCGAGATCTTCGGCAGCGAGCGGACGAACCGAGCCATGCTGAGATTCCAGCACTGACGGCGCAGCCAACTTTTCCTCGGCATTCGCAGAAAGATGCATCGTGAAGAACGTCCGTAGGTTGCTCTCCATCGGATATATATCAACCAATGGTAGAAACAACGTATCTCGGTCGGTATGATGAACAGAGGTCTCAAGACTTACTATCCGGACAGGACTTCACAGGCAAATCAAGTCGGCCAGCATCACGGCGCTGATCGGCGGGTTGGCCGCGGCCCTGCGATCGCATGCCCTGGTCCAGCCCGCTGGGCTGACCGTGCCGGACAGAGGCGGCCTCCGGCCGAAGCTGCAGGCCGCCTCAATTCAGCTCACAAGTCCCTTGGTCAGTTCCAACGCCTGGCGTTCGAACAGGCGACGGCAGATGCCGCCTTTCAGCCGGATCAGTTCGTCATGCGAGCCTTCCTCGACGATGTTGCCGCGATCGAAGACCAGCAGCCGGTCCAGCGCCCGCACCGTCGAAAGCCGGTGCGCGATGACCAGCGTCGTGCGGCCGACCATCAGCCGCTCCATCGCCTGCTGAATCAGAACCTCCGATTCCGAATCGAGGCTCGATGTCGCCTCGTCAAGGATCAGGATGCGAGCATCGGCAAGAAAGGCGCGCGCGATCGCCACGCGCTGACGCTCGCCGCCCGACAGTTTCACGCCGCGCTCGCCGACCAGCGTGCCGTAGCCCTTCGGCAGGTTGGTGATGAAGTCATGCGCACTCGCCAGCTTCGCGGCATGCTCGATCTCCTCCTGCGTCGCACTCGGCCTGGCATAGGCGATGTTTTCGGCCAGCGACCGGTGGAACAGGATCGGCTCCTGCTGAACGATGGCGATCTGCCCGCGCAACGAGGCTTGCGCCACCTGCGAGATGTCCTGGCCGTCGACCAGGATTTGCCCCGCATTCACGTCATAGAGCCGCTGGATAAGCTTGACGAAGGTGGTCTTGCCCGACCCCGAATGGCCGACCAGCCCGACGCGCTCACCCGGCGCGATATCGACCGAAAAGTCGCGGTAAAGCGCCGATCGGTGATGGCCATAGTGAAAGGTGACGTTGTCAAAGCTGATCCGTCCTTCGGTGATCCGGATCGGCTCGGCACCTGGCCGGTCCTCGATGCCGAGCGGTTCGGACTGGAAATCGACCAGCTCTTCCATATCGTTGATGGAGCGCTGCAGATTGCGGATATGCGTGCCGATATCCCTGAGATAGCCCTGCAGCACGAAAAGCGAGGTCAGCACGAAGGCAACGTCGCCGGCGCTCGCCTGCCCCCACGACCACAGCATCAGCGCCAGGCCGATCACCGCGGCGCGCATGACCAGCAGCAGCACCCCTTGCGTGGTGCCGTTGATGGTACCGCGCACCCAGGTGCGCCGTGTGCGCGCACGCCATTTGGCGACGACCTTGGCCAGTCGGCGTTCTTCGCGCTCCTCGGCGCCAAAGCCCTTGACGACGGCGTTGCAGCTGACCGCGTCGGCCAGCGAGCCGCCGAGGCGGGTATCCCAGGTGTTGGCGAGCCTTGCCGCCGGCGCGACATAGCCAAGCGACAGCAGCGCCGTCACCGTGATGAACAGCACCGAACCGGCAGCAACGACCGCACCCATCAACGGCCAGAACCAGCCGAGCAGCAACGTCGAGCCGACCAGCATGACGACCGACGGCAGCAGCGCGATGAGGATGGTGTCGTTGAGCAGGTCGAGCGCCCACATGCCGCGCGTCACCTTGCGAACGGTCGAACCGGCAAAGCTGTTGGCATGCCAGTCGGTGGAAAAGCGCTGGACGCGATGGAAAGCATCGGCGGCGATGTCGGCCATCATCTTCAACGTCAACTCGACGATCCCCATGAACGCAAGATTGCGCAAGACGACGCCGGCCAGCGCCAACGCCATCAGCATCGAGAACGCCGTCATCGCGGCATTCCAGGCAATCGCGTCGGCGCCGGCGCTGCTGGCGACGGCGTCGACCAGCCGGCCGGAGTAGAGCGGCGTCAGCACATCGGCCAGCGTCGACAGCAGGAAGCTGCCCATGATGAGCGAGAGCCGCCAGGGCTGGCGCCGCCAATGGGTGAGCGTGAAGCCAAGAACGCTGCGAAAGGCGCTCGCGCGCAAATCGATCTTAAAACGAGCCATGATGTCATTCGGGCACAAACGAGCCCGATCCCAGTAGGTCGAAAATTGAAGAAGCCGCGCAAGGGGCCAATGAGTGCCCGGAAAGCGGAGTGGCATATTTGGCGTCTCGCCCATAATCGGGCGGCGACCGGCATCGGCATAAGCCTGTGCTCGATCCGGCATCAGCACGAAGGGCAAACCTTCGCTGAGCGCCGGATGAGACCTAGGCTTCGCGGCCTCACATTACCATGTGAAATACTGCCATTCGGACCTCCCGCAAGACAATTGCGGAGGGGTCCTTATAGAGACGCTCCGATGCATCGCCAAGACGGGCTGACGCCAAAAGCGTATCTGGTCCAACCACTGCGATTATTTTGCAACAATGGCGGGCAAGCCGCATTCAGAAACGCGATCGAAGCGCATGTAGCGGCCATCGGTTGATGGCTTGAACCCGAGCTTTTCATACATGCCATGGGCATCGCTGGTCGACAGGCTCCAATGGAAAACGGTCCTGACCTCCGGATGGTCGATCAGGGCCTGGACGAGCCGGCTGCCTATGCCCTGCCCGCGGTTCTCCGGCCAGACGATGATATCGGCGAGATAGGCGAATACCGTGCGGTCGGTGATCGCGCGGCCGAAGCCGACTTGCTTGCCATCGACATAGGCACTGACGCACAGTGAATTGGCAAAGGCGCGGCGATGGACTTCGTCAGTGCGTCCGGCGCCCCAATAGCTTGCCATCAACAGGTCCGATGTCGCACGGAAATCGATCCGTGACATGTCGAAGCTGATTTCACAATCGGGCATGGCTGTCTCCGGCCGCACCGCCGCGCGCTTTCGGTACTTAGCTGCGATCCCTGAAACGATTGGTGATGGGATAGCGGCGGTCGCGGCCAAAATTCTTTTTGGTGATCTTCACGCCCGGCGCCGCCTGCCGTCGCTTGTATTCTGCGATGTAGAGCAGGTGCTCGATGCGCGTCGCTGTCGCCCGGTCATGGCCGCGCGCGACGATATCGTCGACACCCATCTCGTTCTCAACCAGGCATTCGAGAATATCGTCCAGCACCGGATAGGGCGGCAGCGAATCCTGGTCGGTCTGGTTCTCGCGCAATTCCGCCGATGGCGCCTTGTCGATGATGTTTTTCGGGATCACCTCGCCCGAGGGGCCAAGCGCGCCCGGCGGCACGTGGCTGTTGCGCCAGCGCGACAGCGCGTAGACCTGCATCTTGTAGAGATCCTTGATCGGATTGAAGCCGCCATTCATGTCGCCATAGAGCGTAGCGTAGCCGACCGACATCTCGCTCTTGTTGCCGGTGGTGACGACCATCGAGCCGAACTTGTTGGAGATCGCCATCAGGATGGTGCCGCGCGCGCGGCTCTGCAGATTCTCTTCGGTGATGCCTTCCTTGGTGCCTTCGAACATCTGCGTCAGCGCGTGCAGAAACCCTTCGACCGGCTCGAAGATCGGCACGATGTCGTAGCGGCAGCCGAGCGCCCGGGCGCAATCCTCGGCATCTTTCAGCGAGTCCTTCGAGGTGTAGCGGTAGGGCATCATCACCGCGCGCAGGCGTTCCTCGCCGAGCGCATCGACGGCGAGCGCCGCGCAGATCGCCGAATCGATGCCGCCGGACAGACCAAGCACCACATTCTTGAAGCCGTTCTTGTTGACGTAGTCCCGCAGGCCTAGCATGCAGGCGCGATAGTCGGCCTCCTCCCGGTCCGGAATTTTCGACATCGGCCCTTCGGAACAGACCCAGTGATCGCCCTGGCGTTTCCATGTAGTGACGTCGACCGTTTCCTCGAACTGGCTCATCTGGAAGGCAAGCGTCTTGTCGGCGCCAATGGCAAACGAGGCGCCGTCGAAGATCAGCTCGTCCTGGCCGCCAAGCTGGTTGGCATAGATCATCGGCAGCCCGCATTCGATGACCTGGCGGATGACGACCTGGTGGCGGACATCGATCTTGGCGCGGTAGTAGGGCGAGCCGTTCGGCACCAGCAGGATTTCCGCCCCGCTTTCGGCCAGCGACTCGCAGATATCGACATCGCCCCAGATGTCCTCGCAGATCGGAACTCCGATGCGCACGCCGCGGAAATTGACCGGCCCCTGGATCTCGGGTCCGGCCTGGAAGACGCGCTTCTCGTCGAACTCGCCGTAGTTAGGCAGATCGAGCTTGTAACGTTCCGCGATGATCTTGCCGCCATCGGCGAAGACGATCGAATTGTGCGTGCCGCTCTTGCGCTTCAACGGCGTGCCGATGATGACGCCGGGACCTCCATCCGCGGTGTCGGCGGCAAAATCCTGTGCCGCCTTTTCGCAGGCTTTCAAAAAGGCCGGCTTCAGCACCAGATCCTCCGGCGGATAGCCGGCGAGGAAAAGCTCGGTATAGAGCACGAGATCGGCGCCTTGACGTGCGGCATCCGCCCTCGCCTCGCGGGCCTTGGCGAGATTGCCTGATATGTCGCCGACAGTCGGATTGAGCTGGGCGACGGCGATGCGCAGGATGTCGAGCTTCTTGGTCATGCCTGCTGACTTAGCGCGGCAAAATTGCCCGGGCAATGGCGTTCGTTTGGACCAATTCGGACCGATGACATACGTCAACCGTGTACGGACCGATCAACGTACTTCAATCGTGGCGATACGACCAGGTATCAGTCGTCGCCCATATATTCGCGCAGCGCTTGCGGCGAATGGTTCTCGCCGATCGACATCGCCAGGATGCGTGAAATATGCCGGCGCGGCAGATGCGTCTCCGCTGCCCATTGGTTGATTTGCCTCTGGATCTTGTCCAGGTCCTTCTTCGAAGTCGGGCTTTCGGCGATGTCTAGGCCGGCGTCGCGCAACGCCGCGGCCATATCGCCCGAGATGACGAACGCATCCCAACCCAGCCAGCGCAGGAAATACTGGCCCGTATTGCCGCCCAGCCGGCTGCCATGCTTGCCGAGCCAGGCCATCAGCCCGACCTGGTCGTCAGCCGGCCAGTTGGCGAGGAATTGGCCGAAACCGCCATATTCCTTCGACACGCGCTCGACGAAGGCAGCGTTGTCGCGCACGGATCTGATCTTCTGCGGGTTGCGCACGATGCGCTGGTCCGCCGTCAGATCGTGCCAGAAATCATCGGGCTGGAACAACAGCCGCTTCGGCTCGAAGCGCAGAAACGCCTCCTCGAAGCCCGGCCATTTCTGCTCGATGACGCGCCAGACGAAACCAGCGGCGAAGACGCGTTCGGCCATAACAGAGAGAATGCGGTCATCGGCGATGTCAGCCACGGCGGCATTGTCAGGCGCCGGACCCAGCAGCGACGTAAGTTCCTCTTCGCCGCCCTTGCGTTTTGCGGCGCGTGCGCGAATTTTCTTGAAATCGGCCATTGGTCCCTCGGCAACTGGAATCAATCTAACACTTCCCGTGTGAGCCGGCAGCCTCTACCTCTTACGGCAAGCCAAAGACCCTGGAGATGGCCATGAACAAGACGATCGACGACCTGGCGAACCGCTGGCTCAAGCGGCGGCCGGACGGCCTCAGCCAGCTCGAAAGCCGGGTGCTGCAATCGACGCTCGAACGGACCACCATCTCGCGCGACACCAACAAGGCCGTCGCCTTCCACCAGACCTTCGGCGACCGGCTCGCCGACACGATCGCCCGCATCGGTGGGTCATGGTCCTTCATCCTGACCTTCATCGCCTTTCTGATCCTGTGGACATCAGGCAATGTCTGGCTGCTGTCGCGTGACGCCTTCGATCCCTACCCGTTCATCTTCCTCAATCTCGTTCTGTCGATGGTCGCCGCCTTGCAGGCGCCGGTGATCATGATGGCGCAGAACCGCCAGACCGAACGCGACCGCATCGACGCCGCCCACGATTACGAGGTCAACCTGAAAGCCGAGATCGAGATCATGGCGCTGCATGAAAAGCTGGATGAACTGCGCCACGGCCAGATTCTCGGTATGCGCGACGAGATCGTGCAGCTGACCGAAATGGTCAAGCGGATCGACGAAAGGCTGTCTTCGCAGCAGTCGGCTTCATGACCGACGCAATCCATCATTTCATCGAACAATACGGGCTGCTCGCGGTCTTTATCGGTTGCGTCGCGGAGGGCGAAAGTGCCGCCATCCTTGGCGGCTTCTTCGCCCACCAGCAGGTCTTCGTCCTGTGGCACGCGGTTCTTGCGGCCGCGCTCGGCGCCTTCGTCGGCGATACTTTCTTCTTCATCCTCGGACGAAGCTTCGCCGACCATCCCTATGTCGTCAGATTGCGCAAACGGCCCGGCTTCCGCCGCGCCTTTCGGCTGCTCAACACCCATCCCGACATTTTCGTGCTGTCCAACCGCTATATCTACGGCATGCGCCTCGTCGGCGGCATTGCAGCCGGGCTTTCCAACATTGCCGCGCCGCGCTTCGTCATCCTCAACGCGCTTTCATCGGCGGTCTGGGCGGTACTGTTCGGCACGATCGGTTATGTCTTTGGACTGGGAGCCGAGCACGTCATCGGCCAGGCGTTGATGCATCACGAACGGTTGCTGATCGGGCTTGGCATCGGCCTGACCGTGGCCGTTCTGGCATGGCTCGTCGCCCGTCACATCGCCAGGAAGGAACGCGCCAGGGAGGGCTGATCGTCAATCCACGCCGAGCGCCTGATCCCCCCGATCGAGGATAAGCGGGATGATCAGGTCTTCCTCGTCGGCAAGATGCCTTGTCAGCATGGCGATCAGCCGGCTGTTTTCGTCGGCATAGGCGTCGGCGGCGAAGCGCTGTCTGTCTTCGCTCTCCTGAAGCGTCTTGATGAACGCGTTGGCCGCCTCGGCATTGCGCTCCAGCCCTTCATGAATGGTGTGATGGTCGGCATCGAGAATCTCGAAGCCGCGCTTCAAACGGGGCTCGGCCTTGGCGAGGACCGGAAAATATTGATAATCCTCGACATTGTGGTGACCGTCGAGATGCCCAAGAAAATGATCGAGGCGCGGCGCGAACCAGCGCGCGAAATCAGGCGCCGTCAGCCGTCCCTCACGGTAGTCCCCAATACCGTTGGCCAGCATGCCGCCAAGTTCGCGGAACATGTCGTGCCGCTGCAGCCACATATTGGCGATGCCATGGATGTTGGCATGGTCCTGCCAGTTTTCACGCGGGTATTTTTCGACGAGCCAGCGCAGATCGTCTGGCAGGCCAGCACGCTCAAGAAGCAGAAAGCTCGTGGCTTCGGACATGACAGTCTCCTTTGGTGACTGGCATGTAGGCATCGAAAGGCTAGATCGGTAGTCCCGTCATCCGCTCGATAATGGCGATACCCCAGACGCCGGCGACGATGAGCACCGAAATCAGCACCGCCAGCGAACCGCAATCCTTGGCCAACTGGATATCGACATTGAACTCGCGGCTGAAAGCGTCGCATGCCGCCTCGATGCCGGTGTTCAGCACTTCGACCATGATCAAGAGCAGCACGGCGCCGATCAGCAAAGCATAACCGCGCCACGAGATCGAAACGAACCAGCCGAGCGGCAAGGCAAGCGCCAGCAGCATCAGCTCCTGCTGGAAAGCCTTCTCGCTGGTGGCCAGCTTGCGAAACGCCCGCACCGAATTGAAATAAGCATCGATCAGCCGCTGCATGCCAAACCCCTTTGCGAATCACCGGCACGGGATAATGCAATGGCTGGCCAGATCAATGGAATAAGGTGACTTGTCCAAGATTCATTCAGCAACCGGTATGGACGGTGTCGACTTTTCAAACTGCGGCAGCCCGTCGTCGATCGAATAGTAGTCACCCTTGTCACCGACGAAGATATGGCATTCCCCCTCAAGACCTGTCGGCTTGTCGAACGATCCCGCCATGACTGAAACGTAGTCCTGGTCTCGCGGCTTCCAGAACAGCACCGATCCGCATGCCTTGCAGAACCCACGCCTGGCGAAGGTAGAGGCTTCGTACCAGGTGATACTTTCCGTGCCCTCGATCACAATGTCGGCGTTGGCAACATTGGTCGCGGCATAGAAATGTCCGCTCTGCTTGCGGCATTGCGAGCAATGACAATAGACGACGCCACGCAGCGCTCCGTGCGTTTTGAAGCGAACCGCTCCGCACAGACACGATCCCGTGTGATTGTCGCTCATTTCGACCTCCTCGAGGAAAACTCTGCCTCAGCATCGTCGTCAGGATTCCAGCTTTGCGACGACCACACGCAAGCAAATGCGACATGTACTGGCGTGGTGAACCCGAAATTCGGTTTCATTTTCAAGAGCGCGATGCGCGAATTTCGGATTCAAAGCCACCAAACTGGCGTCGTTTTCGATTATTGGGTGCGCAAATTTAAGCTTTTACAGCCGCAGGTAGAGAAAAACTGTGGAATCTCGGCAAATTAAGGAAACTTTAGCGCTGGCGCATTTATGGTCATGGCAAGCGAAGGTCGTGGGTGGGGACGCATCCCTTTGCAAGTTGTTCTGGAGTCGGTCGCATTCCCCAGGTCGGCGACAAAGGGAACCCGCGAATTCTACAGCGGAATCCGAGGGGAAGAATCAAAAATGCAGCCGGCAGCTCTTCCGACCGAACGAAGCACCGACATCGCGGCCAGTGTCGTTGCCACAATGCGCCAGCTGGGCGTGCTCAGCCTGCCGCGCAACTACGAGATTTTCTACGAGGCGCTGAGCGGCACCAATCGCGAACTCAGCCTCGCCGTCGTTTCGCTGAGCAGCCGGCCGACACAAGATGAACTGGACCAGATCGGGCGCACTTTCTTTGCCCACAACCATGGTCCGGGCATCGTCGAGCATGCCAGAGACGTCATCGCCAGGGAGCTCGAGGAGGTTGCTTCGTTGCTGCGGAGCGAGCGCAGCCACATCGAGAAATACGGCAGGATCCTCGATGAGACATCGAGCGGCCTCAGCGGCCGCAGCCTTCTCTCTCAGGATCTCCTGCAGAAGATCGCCAACGCCATGGCGGTTGCCACCAATTCGACGATCGATCACGGCCGGCAGGTGGCCTCGACGCTCAGCGACAAGACGGCCGAACTCGAGAGCGTCAAGTCGAAGCTTGAGGAGTATAAGCGGCTGGCCGACACCGATCCGTTGACCCATATCTGGAATCGGCGCGCCTTCGACAAGGAGATCACCAGGATCTACAACAGCAACAGGGGTATCCTGTTCAACGCCCTGGTTCTTGTCGACATCGACCGCTTCAAGGATATCAACGACCGCTATGGCCACCCGGTCGGCGACAAGATCATCCAGAGCATCGCCGATATTTTCCAGACCAGCATTCGCGGCGACATGTTCGTCGCCCGCACCGGCGGCGAGGAGTTCGCGCTGATCATCGAGGGCGCCAGCGAGAACGCCACCTATGACGTCGCGGAGCGTATTCGTGCCCTGATCGCGCAGACGCCGTTCACCAGCAGCCAGACCGGTACGAATTACGGCACCGTTACCGTCTCGATGGGTATCTGCATGGCGTCCGAAGCCGAAGGACCCGAAGATCTCTACACCAAGGCCGACCGGGCGCTCTATCGCTCGAAGGTCAGCGGCCGCAACCGCGTCACCAGGCACTCGACGATGGCAGGCCCCCGGGCCGGCAAGAGCTGGCTGCTCTACAAGAAGGACTGACAGTCCCTGCCCGCTGGTGCCGGGAACACTGGACTAGAGCGTTTCATATTTTGACGGAAGCGTAGCCTGCGTTTTCGAAGTAGTTCTTGCATTCGGCTGCCTCGATGGTTTCGACGAG
>NZ_JAMYLI010000051.1:0-21873 GCF_040317955.1 Mesorhizobium sp. M1342
GGGGCGGGCTGACTCCCGCTTGCCTCGGCAACGGCTAACCACTTTTGGGGTAATGTTCTGACGTGCGGCGCTTTTCCGCTGATTCCCGCGACGCACTTCAGGTCTTGATTCGATGCATGTCGTTCTCCCAAAACCGGGGCCACTTTTGGGCGACATGCATTAGTCCCGCCGGAAGATCAGCCTTCCAAGCCAGCCAGTCAGCATGGCCAGCGATATCGCGAAGACGCCATAGAGGAACGAATAATTGTGCGCGACACGGAAGATCGACTGTTCGAAACCGGATTTGCGGATTTCGAGCTGGGCCGAGCTTTCCTTGATGAACAGGCCGCTCTTGAACAGGAACGCGCGGGCTTTATGGGTTCCAACTGGCACATTCGGTGCCAGCCTGACGGTGGCGCGGAAAAGGTTCTGCGACAAAAATTGCACGCCGCCGACATTCTCGCTGTAGAGGCCGGTCGCCGACTTGCGCTCCCGCAGTGCCGCCGTGAACTCCTCGATCGTCGCCGGGCTGTCGCCGGCATCGGCGGGCTGCATATAGAGGTTGGAGGCGCCGAGCGACAGCTGCTTGTAGCTGTTGGGTTCGGTGATGTCCTGCAGCGGCCGCGTCGTCGCCACCGAATAGGAGACGGGCACGTTTTCGAAGGTCTCGGAGTCCAGATTGACCCAGACGCCGAGCACCCTGTCCTTGCGGCGCACCACCACCGGCTTGGGCGGACCTTCGAGCACGACGATGACGTCGTAACGGCCTTGGCGCGCGACGAGTGGATCCGGGTTTTCCAGCGAACCGAAGATGGTCAGGTCGGCCCCGGAAAAGCCGGCGGTGATCGAGACGTTGTCGGTGGAGAGCCCGATCTGGATGCCTTCGGTCAGCGGGACCTGTGCCTTCGCCGGCACGGCGGCCGCAAGCAGCGACAGGACAATGGCGGTTGCGAATGTGTTGCGAGCCCTCATCAGTTGAGGCCCGCGGCAGACAGCGAATAGAGGTTGGGCGGGGTGACGAACAGATCGATCGCCAATCGTATCGCCACCGCCAGCACGAGCAGCGCCAGCAACGCCCTGAGCTGCTCGCCGCGCAGCCTCTGGCCGGCCTTGGCGCCGTACTGCGCACCGGCGACGCCGCCCGCCATCAGCAGGAAGGCCAGCACGACATCGACCGTCTGGTTGGTGGTGGCGTGGACCAGCGTCGTATAGGCGGAGGTGAAGATGATCTGGAACAGCGAGGTGCCGATGACGACGTTGGTCGGCACTTTCAGCAGATAGATCAGTGCCGGCACCATGATGAAGCCGCCGCCGACGCCCATGATCGACGACAGGAAGCCGATACCGGCGCCAAGGCCAAGTACGGGGATGACGCTGACGAACAGTTTTGACGCCCTGAACCGCATCTTCAGCGGCAAGCGGTGGATCCAGTTGTGCTGGCCGGATTTCTTCAGCACCGGCGCCGCACCGCTGCGCGTGGCGCGTAGCGCATTGACGCTTTCGACCAACATCAGCCCGCCGACGGTGCCGAGCAGCACGACGTAGAGCAGCGAGATGAACAGGTCGAGCTGGCCGAGGCGGCGCAGGAAGGCGAAGACGTAGATGCCGCCGGTGGAGCCGACAATGCCGCCGGCCAGCAACACCCCGCCGAGCTTGAAATCGAGCGTACCGCGCTTCATGTGCGAAAGGACGCCGGAGACGGAGGAGGCGATGACCTGGTTGGCGCCGGTGGCGACCGCGATCGCCGGGGGTATGTTGTAGAAGATCAAGAGCGGCGTGATGAGGAAGCCGCCGCCGACGCCGAACATGCCCGACAGGAAACCCACCGCCGCGCCCATGGCCAGCAGGACGAAGATATTGACGGAAATTTCCGCGATCGGGAGATAGATGCCCACCCGTCAGTCTCGATCAGTTCTGCCGTCGGCGAATGCAACCGTTGCGGGCATCTTGGACCGACAAGCCAATTCGTTCTTGCGCCGGAGGTGCTGCGAAGTCAAACCGCGCTACGCCGCCGAAACAAAAAACATCTCAATCAGTTAACAGGCGAATGTGTGGCAGAGGCGTCGTGGAAACGACGCCTCCGCCGTTATTTGCGCGCCAGCAGCGCCTTGACCAGTTTTTCATCGACTTCGCCGGTCGCCGGCATCTTGTTGTCGGTCTGGAAAGCCATGATCGCGGTCTTCGTCTTCTGGCCCATCTTGCCGTCGGCGCCGCCGGCGTCGTAGCCGTTCTTGTTGAGAATGCGCTGGATGTTCTGGACGGCCTTCTTCATGTCGATGCTGGCTGTCGTCTGCGGTGTGCCGTCCTGCCAGGATTCAGGAATGTCGGCCGAATTGGCCGCCGCATCCAACGGCTTGGCCTTCCACAGCTCAGTCGCGGCGCGGGCGCGTTCGAGCTGCTCGGGCCGCAGCGCATTGGCGATCTCGTCACGCTTGGCCGCCGCATCCTTGTCGCCGGTCTTGGCGACAAGCGCGAACCATTTGTAGGATTCCTCGAGGTTCTGTTTCATGCCGACGCCCTTAGCGGCGAGGATGCCGAGGTTGAACTGGCTGTCCTTGACGCCGACATCGGCCGCCGCCTGGAACCAGTGCGCGGCCGATTCATTGTCGGTCACGCCGTCTGCCGCCATGGCGAACAGGACGGCTAGATTGTGCATGCCGCTGGCGTTGCCCTGTGCTGCGGCAAGCTGGTACCAGGTCTTCGCCTTCTTGATGTCGCGCGCGACGCCGACGCCCTTTTCGTAGAAATTTCCGATGCGGTATTCGGCCGGCGCGAAGCCGAGTTCCGCCGATTTCTCGTACCACTTGGCCGCTGCCGCCATGTCTTCCTTGACGCCGCGCGACTCGGCATAGCGCGAGCCGATTTCGAACAGCGCCTTGGCGTCGCCGCCGGCGGCGGCATCACGCAAGGCGGGCGGGCCGGCGTCAGCGGGAATGTCGAACTTTGCCGTCGTCGCCGGCGAAGCGTCCACCGGCGGAACCGCGCCCGTGGTGTCCTTGGCGATGGTCGGCTCTGCCGCCATAGGCTGGATGCCGGTGTCGGTATCGGCAGCTTCCGGGGCGACCGGAACGGTCGAGGGCGGCGCAGCCGGGGCTGTTGTCTCGGACACCGCTGGGTTCGCATCGGCCGATGTGGCCAAGGCGACGGGCGCCGGAACCGGCTCGGCGGTCGGCGCGGCACCCATCGACGGCTCGGCGCCTGACGGCGTGGCAATCATGCTTTGCGCGGCCATGTCGTCCTTGGTTGCCGGTGCGGACGGCTCGGCCTGTCTGACGGCATGGTCCGGCGCGCTTTCCACTGCCGCGGGCTGCGCGTCCGTCTTTGGCTGGCTCGCGGCATCGAGCGAGGCGGTCTGCACCGGCTGCGAGGCGACGATCGGCGCGACATCGTTGCTCGCCACCTGGGCCGGATCAGCGAAGAAGGCCTTGCCCAGTTGCAGAGCGCCCAGCGCCAGCAGGATCGCGGTTGTCCCCATCAGGATTGGCTTGCGCCGTGCCTTGAGCAGGTCGCCGATCCGCAGCGCCTTCACCGGTCCGGTCACCGTCGACTGGCGCTTCAGCGCATCGGCCTCGGCGGCCGCGGCCGGGGCCGGGCGCCGGGCCGCGGCGATGAAATCCGATTTGGCGGCATCGGTGTCGCTGGGCTTGGCCGGCTGGCCGCGCTCGTCACGCACGCGCTTCATGATGGCATTGAGGTCAGGTGCGCCGGAGCCGGGCTCCAGCGGCCGGTTGGCCATTTTCGGATCGAGCGGCTCGTCGAGATCGACGCTCGGGATCGGGGCACTCGGCGCCGAGCCGGCCAGTGGCGGCATGTCCGCCTCCTTCTTGCCCTTGAAGGCGCGAGCCAGGCCACCGAACAACGACTTGCGGCCGCCTGCCTGTTCGCCTTTCTCGGCGATCGTGTCCGAACCGAGCGCGGCCATGGCAGCCGCCGCCGCAGCCTCGGCAGGCGTGCGCGTGCCGATACCAATACCCAGGTCGCCACGCGTACCCAGGTCGCCACGCGTACCCAGGTCGCCACGCGCACTCGGCTCGTTGCGCAGGATGGCGGCGGCACGGCCATCGAGATCGGCCATGTCCCCGGTCAATGGCAGGGGCTGATCGATATCCATCGACGGCGCGTCGACAGCCATTTTGGGCCGCCGGGCGCCGCGCCAGTTGCTCGGCTCGGCCGGTGCCGCATCCAGCAATTCGCTCATCGCCTCGACCGGCTCGCCGGGTTCGAGCGAACCTAGCCGGTCGACGATCTTGAGCAACGTGTCGTGGATGGCCTCGAACGTTCTCGAATTGCGCTCGTCGGAGCGCCGCGTCAGCGTTTCAAGTGTCTTCAAATCCTGGGCGAGGCCGGAAACCGCGGTCGTATTGGCGCTCGAACCGGCCAGCGATTGCACTGCGTTCTCGGCCGCTTCGCGCGCCGCGCCAAGGATGGAATCGCGGGTTCCTGCGAGCGACTTTTCAATTTCGTTGAGACGCGGGCTGATGTCCTCGAATTCCGGCAGCGGGGTGCTGGGCTTGGAAAGATGAGCGGACAGGCCGGCAACCTGTGCTTCCAGGCTGCGGATCAGCGCCGGATCGATGCCGGCGACCTGTGCGGCCGACGCGTCCAGCCGGCTTGAAATGTCTTCGAGCCGGCTCTCCAGGCCGCGGATCGCGGCTTCGCCCGCGGGATCGGGCACACGCGTTTCCATACGCTTGGCGAGCGCCGTAAAGCGGGCATCGATGGCTTCCATGATGCCGGCGCTGTCGACCTGCGGCATGCGCTGGTCGAGCCTGTCGGCAACCTCGTCCAGTCTGCGCTCGAGATCGCGGAACAGCATGTTGCCCTGTTCGATGGCGTCGCCCTGGCGGCGTTCCATCATGCTCGACAGCACGTCGAAGCGCTGCTCCAGCCCATGGAAGATGTAGTCGGCGTCAGGCATGGCGGGCGCCTGGTCGATCTTGTCGGCGATGAGTGCGATCTGCTTGGCCAGGCGCTCCATCGCCTGCTCGGGCAGATTGGCGCGACCGCCGAGCTCGTCGACCCGACCGGACAGCGTGCTCAGCCGGTCCATGACCGCGTTGCCTGGACGATCCTGCGCCACTTCCTCGATCTGGCTGGCAAGCGAGTCGATCCGCCTCTCGATGCGCTCGAAAGCCTCGTGGTCGAATGAATTGGCTTGCGCCGCGACCGTGGATGCGACGATGGCGCGGGAGATCTCGTCCAGCCGCTCGTCGATCATGCCAAGTGTGTCGCTGCCGCGATTGTCCTGCTGGCTGGCGAAATGGTCGACAGCGCCGGCAAGCGTGCGCACCTTCTCCTCCAGCGAGCGCAGCGACAACGATTCCGGCAAATTGTTGACGGCATTGCTGATTTGCTCCAGCCGGGCCGTCAGAGCAGACAGGCCCGGGTCGTCCGAGCGCTTGCGCTGGTCGGCGTCGACGCGGTCTTCGAACGCCGTCCAGCGGCGATCGAAATCGTCCCAGCGGCGGTCGACCTTCTGCACGCTCTCTTCGCGTGCCAGCGTGTCGAGTGCGGCTTTGACCTGTTCGAGTTCGAGCCGCAGCATGTTGACGCTTCTGTCGTCGCTCTTCTCGGCCAGGGTCTGGATGGCGCCCGAAAGCCGCTCGAACTCAAGGCCGAGTTCAGCACTGCCCTTGGCCAAAGCACCGGGCCTTGCGCCTGACTGGAAAGCCCGCTCGATGTCCTTGCGCAGCGCTTCGAATTCCCGCTGCAGACCTGCGGTCATCTGGTGGCGCAGTTCCTCGCGCATGCCGCGCAATTCGCCGGCGATCTTGCCGACCATGGCAACGCCATCCTCCTGGCCGCGCACGCGATCGATATCGCGGGCAATGGCCTGGTAATTCTGCTCGAAAGCGGCGGCTCCCTGCAGCGGGCTCTTCGGACGCGGCGCGGGCTGCGGGTCCTCATACCAGCGCTGCTGGCCAGAGGGCCGGGCGGCGGGATAGCGCGCGTCGGCAGCATATTGGCGGGGATCGGTTTGGCGCAGATCTGGTTGGCGGGGATCGGGACGTGCCATCGGATCCTCGCGCGTCCGCTCCAGCCGCTGCTCCAGCGTCTCCAGCGACTGGTTCAACTGCTCGAGCGTGGTCTGCGGCCTGCGCTGCCTGCCGGCATTGAGTGTATCGAGATAGGACCGCTTGCTGTTCATCGGTGCGTCCGTCTTTCAGAATGGCTGGCTCGCGGCCAGTTCCCCCAGGTCCCTATCGGAACGAAGGCGACCGGCGGCGATGCCGCGGCGGAAGACGAGCTTCCCGGGCTCTCGCCCGCGCTCCGAAAAACCGTGAAAAATTCGATACAGGATAAACACGGGTAGCCGACGCGCCCACATTTCCCCCAACGTGGTAAACAACGCGTTAACCAAACTTAAGAAATTGAAAGGATGTCGGCTGCTGGCCTGACGGTGCGGCATAAAGGGCGGCGCGCAGAACGCCCTTGCGTCATCATGCGGCAATCGGTATAGAATTGACGTAAACGTAAAAGGCGCATTGAGCGCATGTTTGCGATTTGTTTGTTGAAACCACGACTGGAAGCAGGCCCCCGCTTCCAGTCAGGCGACGCACGGTCCGGGACCGCGACGCCACCAGACGGGGAAGCCAGTGACCATGAAGCTTATCTCGGCCGGCGAGACCGCGGCCAATACCAATATGTCTGCCGAAGCCGGCGAGGACCTCGTCCGCATCGGCGAGATGGCGAAGAAATATGGAGTGACGCTGCGCACGCTGCGTTTCTACGAAGACAAAGGCCTGCTCAACCCGCAGCGCGACGGTTCGACCCGTCTCTACACGCGCCGCGACAAGGCCCGCCTCAAGCTGATCCTGCTTGGCCGCAAGGTCGGGTTCTCGTTGCGCGACGTCAAGCAGATGATGGATCTCTACGATCCGACCGGTTCAAACACCAAGCAGCTCAAGCTTGCGCTGGACAAGTCGGAAAAGCAGCTTGCCCGCCTGCAGAAGCAAAAGGCGCTGATCGACGACGCCATCAACGAGCTGAGCGGCTCGATGTCGGCGGTGCGACAGATGCTGAGCGAGCGTTCGGCACCGCAGGCGAGCGCCGCCAGCTAAGTCCTCCGCCAATTGTCTGACGATCAAAGCCGCGTGGCCTGCCACGCGGCTTTTCGTTGTCCTGGCCCACTCTTATGGCCTTTCGGCGCTGGCTTGCGCAACGTCGCGCCGCTACGCTCATTGCTCCAGTGGGCGGGGAATCTTGTCGCATCGAAAAAATTGACGTTTACGCACACGTCAATTTTTGCTATCCGCTCCCAATATGGGTCCGCATGCCGCCCTGGCCTGTCTTGGGGGTATTCGGACCGGGTTTGCAGGGTGGAGAAAAGCATGCCGACATACAGGGCTCCGGTCCAGGATACGCTGTTCGTGCTCAACGAGGTTCTGGGTTATCAGCGTTATTCGAACCTTCCCGGATTTGCCGATGCCACGCCCGATGTGCTCGAGGCGATCCTCGCCGAAGGCGCCAAGCTCGCCGAAAACGTCATGCATCCGCTGAACCGTGTCGGCGACATGGAAGGCTGTGTGCGTCACGACGATGGCTCGGTGACCACGCCGAAAGGCTTCAAGGAGGCCTTCGACCAGTATCGTGAGGGCGGCTGGATGGGATTGGCCGCACCCGTCGAGTTCGGCGGCCAGGGCCTGCCCTATGCCGTGCACACCGCTGTCGCCGAATATATGGTCTCGGCCAATATGTCCTTGATGATGTATCCGGGCCTGACGCAGGGTGCGATCGCCGCGATCATCACCCACGGCACCGACGAGCAGAAGGCGACATGGTTGCCGAGGATGATCGAGGGTGCCTGGACCGGCACCATGAACCTGACAGAGCCGCATTGTGGCACGGATCTCGGCCTGTTGCGGACAAAGGCGGTGCCGAACGGCGATGGCACCTATAAAATTTCAGGCCAGAAGATCTTCATCTCGGCCGGCGAACACGACATGTCGGACAACATCGTCCATCTGGTTCTGGCCCGCATCGAGGGCGCGCCGGAAGGCGTCAAGGGCATCTCGCTGTTCATCGTGCCGAAGCTCAAGCTCGACCCGTCGGGCAATCCGGGCACCAGGAACACCGTCTCCTGCGGCTCGATCGAGGAGAAGATGGGCATCCATGGCAATTCGACCTGCGTCATGAACTATGACGAGGCTGAGGGCGCGCTGCTCGGCGAGGCCAATGGCGGCCTGAAGGCGATGTTCACGATGATGAACGAGGCGCGCCTCGGCGTCGGCCTGCAGGGGCTTTCGCTGTCGGAGATCGCCTACCAGAACGCCGTGTCCTACGCCAAGGACCGTTTGCAGGGCCGCTCATTGTCGGGGCCGAAGGCGCCGGACAAGAAGGCCGACCCGATCATCGTCCATCCCGACATCCGCCGCAGCCTGATGACCATGAAAGCCTTCAACGAGGCCGGCCGCGCGCTGGCGCTGTGGACGGCGATCAAGTCCGATGTCGCTCACCGCTCGGGTGACGACAAGGACCGCCAGGCCGCCGACGACTACACCGGCCTGATGACACCGGTGGTCAAGGGCGTGCTCACGGACAAAGGGTTCGACCACGCCGTCATGGCGCAGCAGGTGTTCGGCGGTCACGGCTACATAGAAGAGCATGGCATGAGCCAGTTCGTGCGCGATGCCCGCATCGCCATGATCTATGAAGGCGCCAACGGCATCCAGGCGCTCGACCTCGTCGGCCGCAAGCTCGGCCTGAATGGCGGCCGCGCCGTGCAGGCCTTCTTCAAGGAGGTCGGTGAGTTCTGCGAGGAGAACCGCTCCGACGAGAAAATGGCGCCATTCACCAAGGCGCTGAAGAAAGGTCTTAACGATTTGCAGGCGGCGACCATGTGGCTGGTGCAGAACGGCATGGCCAAGCCCGACAATGCCGGTGCGGCCTCGACCGACTACATGCATCTCTTCGGCCTGGTTGCTCTGGGCTATATGTGGGCGCAGATGGCCAAGGTGGCACTTGGCAAGACGGGCGCCAATGGCGCGCAATCCTCTTATGAAAACAACGTGGCTTTCTACGACAACAAGGTCGTGACGGGGCGCTTCTTCATGGAGCGGATCATGCCGGAGACGTCGGCGCATCTCGCCCGCATTTCGAGCGGCGCCGACACATTGATGGCACTGCCGGCGGAAGCGTTCTAAAGATGACCTGCGTCCCCCTCCCTCTCGAGGGGAGGGTGGCCCGAAGGGCCGGGAGGGGTCGTTGCGGCAGTGCGCCGACTTCAGCTTCGATGATGCATCTCGGGAGGAGTATCATACCAGCATGACCAACCCAGCTGAAATCCTTGGCCTTCCGAAGCCCGCCTGGGCGGCGGACGAGGTCGGCATGCTCTACGACATGGCGCATCGCTTCATGTCGGAGGAGATCGCGCCGCGCTACGACGAGTTCGAGAAGAACGAGATGGTCGATCGCGAAAGCTGGCTGAAGGCAGGTTCCGCCGGCCTGCTCTGCGCCTCGATGCCGGAGGAATATGGCGGCTCCGGCGGCACATTCGCGCATGAGAGCGCTATCATCGAGGCCATCGGCCATGTCGGTGTCGACGGGTTCGGCATCGGCCTGCACAATTCGATCGTCGCCCCTTATATCCTCCACTACGGCTCCGAGGAGCAGAAAAAGAAATGGCTGCCGAAACTGGCGACCGGCGAGCTGATCGGCGCCATCGCCATGACCGAGCCCGGCGCCGGCTCCGACCTGCAGGGCGTCAAGACGCGGGCGCAGAAGGATGGCAACCAGTACAAGATCAACGGTTCCAAGACCTTCATCACCAATGGGCAGCTTGCGAACTTCATCATCGTCGTCACCAAGACCGATCCGGAGAAGGGCGCCAAGGGCACCTCGCTGATCGTCGTCGAGACCGATGAGGTCGAAGGTTTTCAGCGCGGCCGTAACCTCGACAAGATCGGGCTCAAGGCCAACGACACGTCGGAGCTGTTCTTCAACGACATGCGCGTGCCGACCTCCAACCTGCTCGGCCACGAGGAAGGGCAGGGCTTCGTACAGTTGATGCAGCAACTGCCGCAGGAGCGACTGCAGATCGGCACCGGTGCCATCGCCATGATCGAGCGGGCGCTGGCGCTGACTATTCGTTACGTCAAGGAGCGCAAGGCGTTCGGCAAGGCGATCATCGATTTCCAGAACACCCAGTTCAAGCTGGCCGAACTCAAGACCGAGGCCACCATCGGCCGCGTCTTCTACAATGATTGCGTCACCCGCCACATCGCCGGCGGCCTCGATCCTGTGACCGCGTCGATGGCCAAGTACTGGCTCAGCGACCTGCAGGGAAAAGTCGTCGACGAATGCCTTCAACTGCATGGCGGCTATGGCTACATGAATGAATATCCGATCGCCCGCATGTTCCGCGACGCTCGCGTCCAGCGCATCTACGGCGGCACCAATGAGATCATGAAATTGCTGATCGGCCGCTCTCTCTGAGGGCAACGACCGGCAAACCCGAGGAGCAAGCAAATGGCTGAAGCTTATGTCTATGACGCTGTGCGCACACCGCGCGGCAAGGGCAAGAAGGACGGATCGCTGCACGAGGTGCCGGCGGTGCGGCTTGCCGCCAAGACGCTCGAGGCGCTGCGCGACCGCAATGGGCTCGACACCGGCAATGTCGATGACATCATCTTCGGCTGCGTCGATCCGGTCGGCGAAGCCGGCTCGGTCATTCCGCGCGCCGCCGCCTTCGAGGCCGGCTACGACACCAAGGCGCCCGGCATGCAGATCTCACGCTTCTGCGCTTCCGGGCTCGACGCCATCAATTTCGGCGCCGCCAAGATCGCGCAGGGCGCCGATGAGATCGTCATTGCCGGCGGCGTCGAATCGATGTCGCGTGTCGGCATGGGCGCCTCGGGCGGCGCCTGGTTCATGGATCCTTCGGTCGGCCTGCCCGGCTGGTTCGTGCCGCAAGGCATCTCGGCCGACCTGATCGCCACCAAATACGGCTTCAGCAGAGACGACGTCGACGCCTATGCGGTCGAGAGCCAGAAGCGCGCCGCCAAATCCTGGGCCGATGGCCGCTTCAAGAATTCCGTCGTCCCGATCAAGGACCAGAACGGCCTGACCATCCTCGACCATGACGAACACATGCGCCCGTCCACCGACATGCAGTCGCTGGCCTCGCTCAACCCGTCCTTCGTCTTGCCAGGCGAAATGGGCGGCTTCGATGCCGTCGCCGTGCAGAAGCATCCCGAGGTGGAAGAGGTCAATCACGTCCATCATGCCGGCAATTCCTCCGGCATCGTCGATGGCGCCGCCGCCGTGCTGCTCGGTTCGAAGAAGGCGGGCAAGGCGATGGGGCTGAAGCCGCGCGCCCGCATCCGCACCTTCGCCAACATCGGCTCCGAGCCGGTGCTGATGCTGACCGGCCCGGTCGACGTCACCGAGAAGCTGTTGAAGCGCGCCAAGATGAAGCTCTCGGACATCGACCTGTTCGAGCTCAACGAAGCCTTCGCTTCGGTGGTGCTGCGCTACATGCAGGCGTTCGACATCGATCACGACAAGATCAACGTCAATGGCGGTGCTATCGCTATGGGTCATCCGCTCGGCGCCACCGGCGCGATGATCTTCGGCACGGTGCTGGATGAACTCGAGCGCCGCGATCTCAACACCGCTCTGGTGACGCTGTGCATCGGCGCTGGCATGGGAACCGCAACCATCATCGAACGCGTCTGACGGGGAGAGAAACGATGAGCTACACCAATTTCACCCTCGACATCGACGCCGACGGCATTGCGCTGGTCACCTGGGACATGCCTGGCCGCTCGATGAACGTTTTCACCGAAGAGGCGATGCGGGAATTGAACGCCATTGTCGACAAGGTGGCTGGTGATGCCGCCATCAAGGGCGCCGTGATCACTTCCGGCAAGGATACCTTCTCCGGCGGTGCAGACATCACCCTGCTGCAGAAGATGCTGACGACCTTCGCTGCGGAAAAGGGCAAGGACGCCGAAAAGGCGACCAAGGCGCTGTTCGACAATGCCGGCATGATGACCGGCCTGTTCCGCAAGCTGGAAACTTGCGGAAAGCCGTGGGTGTCGGCGATCAACGGCACCTGCATGGGCGGCGCCTTCGAATTGTCGCTCGCCTGCCACGGCCGTGTCGCCGCCGACAGCGACAAGGTAAAAATGGCGCTTCCCGAGGTGAAGATCGGCATCTTCCCCGGCGCCGGCGGCACCCAGCGCGTACCGCGGCTGACCGATCAGCAGCAGGCGCTGCAGATGCTGACCTCCGGCCAGACACTGTCGCCGCAGAAAGCCAAGTCTATGGGCCTGATCCATGAGATCGCCGAGCCGGTCAGACTGGTCGAGACCGCCAAGGCGATGATCAGGAATGGCCTGAAGCCGGTGGCGCCATGGGACGAGAAAGGTTTCAAGCTGCCCGGCGGCCCGATCTACTCGGTGGCGGGCGCCAATCTGTGGCCACCGGCCATCGCCATCCTGCGTCGCGAGACCTACGGCAATTATCCGGCCGCCGCCGCGATCCTCAAATGCGTCTATGAAGGCCTGCTGGTGCCGTTCGACACCGCCTTGCGCATCGAGCAGCGCTATTTCACCGAGATCATGCAGACCAGGGAAGCGGCGGCGATGATCCGCTCGCTGTTCGTGTCGCTGCAGGAACTGAACAAGGGCGCCCGCCGCCCGGCCGGCGTGCCGGAAACCAAATTCAAGAAGATCGGCATTCTCGGGGCCGGCTTCATGGGCGCGGGCATCGCCTATGTCACCGCCAAGGCCGGCATCCCGGTGGTGCTGCTCGACCGTGATCTGGAGTCGGCGACCAAGGGCAAGGCGCATTCCGACGGCCTGATCTCGGATCAAGTTAAGAAGGGCCGCGCCAAGCCGGAGGACAAGGACAAACTGCTGTCGCTGATCACGCCGACGGCGGACTATGCCGACCTTGCCGGCTGCGATCTGGTGGTCGAGGCCGTTTTCGAGGATTCGAGCGTGAAGAAGAGCGCCACCGAACAGGCGGAAGCCGTGCTGAAGCCATCGGCGATCTTCGCGTCGAACACCTCGACCATTCCGATCACCGGCCTGGCGAAGAATTCTGCGCGGCCGAAGAATTTCATCGGCATCCATTTCTTCTCGCCGGTCGACAAGATGATGCTGGTCGAGATTATTTTGGGCAAGAAGACCGGCGACAAGGCGCTGGCCACCGCGATCGACTTCGTTCGCGCCATCAAGAAGACGCCGATCGTCGTCAACGACACGCGCGGCTTCTACGTCAATCGCTGCGTGCTGCGCTACATGTCGGAAGCCTACAAGATGCTGATCGAGGGCGTTCCCGCGCCGATGATCGAGAACGCGGCGAAGGCGGCCGGCATGCCGGTCGGCCCCCTGGCGCTGACCGACGAGACGGCCATCGACCTTGCCCAGAAGATCATGAAGCAGACCATCAGGGATTTGGGCGACAAGGCGGTCGATCCCAAGCAGATGGCGCTGATCAACACCATGGTCGACGATCACGGCCGCTTCGGCCGCAAGAACGGCAAGGGTTTTTACGATTACCCGGCGAAGCCCGCCAAGAAGAAGCTGTGGCCGGGCCTTAAGGATCTCTATCCGCAGCTTGCACCCGAGAAGGTCGATTATGGGGAACTGCAGCAGCGGCTGCTGGTCACCATCGCGCTGGAAGCGGCGCGGGTGATGGAAGAAGGCATCGTCACCGACCCGCGCGAGGCCGATGTCGGCTCGATCCTCGCTTTCGGCTTCGCTCCCTACACCGGCGGTGCGCTGTCCTACATCGACGGCATCGGCGCCAAGGCATTCGTCAAGATCGCCAAGGGCTTGCAGAAGAAATACGGCGCCGAGTTCAAGGCGCCCAAGCTGCTGCTCGACATGGCCGAGAAGGGCGAGAGCTTCTACCAGCGTTTCGATCCCTATGCGAAAGGCGACGTGAAGCAGGCAGCCTGACGCATGAGCAAAATCAAGCGTCTTGCAGCGACCTTTGCGCGTCCAAGAGGACACGGGGCGCTGTAATGTATGTCTGGGCGCGCATGGTGCGCATGATGGCCACGGCACGCAGCCGTGGCCCCTACGTGATGGGCGGCGAAGGCCGGCTGGCTTTCCGCTGCCTGCCGACCGACATCGATTTCAACATCCATCTCAACAATGCGCGATACATGATGCTGGCCGATCTCGGCCGCATCGACCTGTTTGTTCGTGCAGGCCTCATCACGCTGGCAAGGAAGAATGGCTGGGCGCCGATGATGGGCGGACTGCAGGCGGTCTATGCACGCGAGATCAGGCTTTGGCGCCGCTTCGAAGTGGTGTCCTCGATCGAGACCTGGGAAGGCACCCAGGTTGTCGGCAAGCACCGCTTCGTCCTCGACAATAGCGAGACGGCCGCGTTGATCCTGACGACAGCCGGCGTCTACGATCGCAAGGCTCGCAACTTTCTTGAGATTGACGAGGTGGTTTCGGCACTTGGTCGTGCCGTGAACCCTCGGCCACCGACGCAAACGGAGCGGATTTTCATGACATCGCACCAGGGTCTGCGCAGCTTGGCCAAGGGCGTCGATCGATCCCGGTAATCGGACTTTCCGCGATCGACGGGAACGTTTGCAACCACTCCACGACCGGTGGACAAAACGACATTCCAAGACTAGAAGGGAAAGGTATTTTTTCCTGCACCGAAGGAGAGCGAGCATGCTCTCGCACGACCGAGTCTGGGCTGCCATCGATGCTCTTGCCAAGCGCTATTCGCTTTCGGCCTCGGGTTTGGCCAAGCGTGCGGGGCTCGATTCCACTGCCTTCAACAAGTCGAAGCGTTTGTCGTCGGATGGCCGGCCGCGCTGGCCCTCGACCGAATCACTGGCCAAGATCATCGAGGCAACGGGCGCCTCACTCGACGAATTCACCGGTCTGATCGAAGGCCGGCCCGGAATAAGCAATGGTGCTTCGACCAGCCATGCCGCTTCGGTCGCCCGCAGAAGCTCCGTGCCGTTGCTCGGCTTTGCCCAAGCCGGCGCCGGCGGCTTCTTCGACGATGCCGGCTTTCCAGTCGGGCAGGGTTGGGATCTGGTCGAACTGCCGGCGCAATCGACCGAGAGCTCCTACGCGCTGCAGGTGCAGGGCGATTCCATGCTGCCGCTCTACCGCAATGGCGACGTCCTCATCGTCGAACCGGGCGCCGTCACCCGCAAGGGCGATCGCGTCGTTGTCAAGACCACATCAGGCGAGGTGATGGCCAAGGTGCTCGAGCGCCAGAGCGTCAAGTCGATTGCGCTGGTCTCGCTCAATCCCGATCATCCCGACCGCGACATTCCCATGCGCGATGTCGAGTGGGTGGCGCGGATTGTCTGGGCAAGCCAATAGGTCAAGCTGGTGCGGCTTCTCCATCATGCGCTGGCGGTTCTGATGCTCCCTGTGATGGCG
This sequence comes from Mesorhizobium sp. M1342, assembly GCF_040317955.1. Taxonomy (NCBI): domain Bacteria; kingdom Pseudomonadati; phylum Pseudomonadota; class Alphaproteobacteria; order Hyphomicrobiales; family Phyllobacteriaceae; genus Mesorhizobium; species Mesorhizobium sp. M1342. The sequence continues at coordinate 15,354 of NZ_JAMYLI010000051.1, forward strand.
GCCATGGTCGTCGCTGGCGGTCGCACGCTGAAAGGAAGCGACAGCGTCGTCACGGTGGACCAGCTTGATCCGGGCGCCGATACGATGGCGCAGCAGGCTGCCGGGACGGTGCCGCAGGAGCCGGCCACCTCAGCCATCGCAGCTCCACAGGCGCCGAAGCCGGGGCCGCATTCAAGGGCAATCGATCCCGAAATCGTCGCGCCGCCGGAACTGCCCGCCGACGGGCTTGAACGGGTCGAGCCGCGCGAGCCGTTGAGCAAGCTCGCGCTGGCTGTGCCACCCAAGCCGAAAATGCCTGACGATTGGAACGGCACAAAGCTGTTCCAGCCGGTCGCATCGGCCGCCGGCCTGATCGAGGCGAAGGGTTACTCGGTCGCGGTTTCCGGCATCGACATCGTCAGGCAGGACGAGACCTGCAGCGAGGACGGCAAGCCCTGGCCATGCGGCGTCCGGGCGCGGACGGCGTTCCGCGCCTTCCTGCGCGGCCGCGCGGTGGTCTGCACGGTGCCGCCGCAGGGTGGCCGCGACCTGATCGCAGCCGAGTGCCGGATCGGCAAGCAGGATGTCGGTCAGTGGCTGGTCGAAAATGGCTGGGCGCGCGCCGCCAAGGGTGGGCCCTATGTCGAGGCCGGCGACAAGGCACGCACGGCGAAGAAGGGCATTTTTGGGTCGGCGCCGAACCTTTCCGGCCTGCCGGCGATGCCGGCCGCACCGAGCCCGGCGCCTCAGGCGCCGAGTTCGATCCTGGAAGAGGCCGACGGCGTGCTCAAGCCAGCTGACCAGCCAGCGCCCGCTCAATGAGCGCACGTGTCTCGGCAACGCCATAGAGTGCTGCGAACGAGCCGAAGCGCGGGCCGCGCTCCTGGCCGATCAGCACCTGGTAGATCATCTGGAAGAAGGCGCCCGATACGCCGGGGCCGCCTTCCGGGCTCTGCTTGGAATGATCCTGATAGCGCTCGATCCTGCGTGCGACATTGAGCGAGGCGTTCTGGATCGCTTCGCCGCTGGCGTCCACCGGCAGCGCGCCAAGCGCTTCGTCGAGGGCTGCCAGCGCTTCGCGCTCGACCTCGTCGGCGGGCCGGAAGGTTTTCGTCGGCTTCACGAAATCGTCGAAATAGCGGATCGCATGGCCGACCAGCCGGTCGAGCTCGGGATGCGTCTTTGGCGTCACGCCTTGCGTATGACGTGAAATGAACCCCCACAGCACATCCTTGTTCTGCGCGTTGGAGGCGCTGACCAGATTGAGCAGCAGCGAGAACGGCACCGGCATGTCGATCGCGGGCGGGTTGCCGTCATGCATGTGCCAGACCGGATTGCCCAGCCGTTCCTTCCAGTCCTGCCGGGGATAGGCGGCGAGGAACGTATAGTATTCGTCCACGGCCCGCGGGATGACGTCGAAATACAGCTTCTTGGCCTGCCGCGGCCGCTGGTACATGTAGAGCCCGAGGCTTTCGGTCGGCGCATAGGTCAGCCACTCGTCGATGGTCAGCCCGTTGCCTTTCGACTTCGAAATCTTCTGGCCGTTCTCGTCGAGGAACAGTTCGTAGACGAAGTGCTCCGGCGCCCGCCCGCCCAGAATGTTGCAGATGCGGTCGTAGACCACTGCATTGGTCTGGTGATCCTTGCCGAACATCTCGAAATCGACGCCGAGCGCTGCCCAGCGCATGCCGAAATCCGGCTTCCACTGCAGCTTCACGCGGCCGCCGGCAATCGAAAGCGTCGTCTCGGTGCCCTCGTCGTCGAAGGTGATGGTGCCGGCCTTGGCGTCGACATGCTTCATCGGCACGTAGAGCACGCGGCCGCTCTTCGGCGAAATCGGCAGGAACGGGCTGTAGGTCGCCTGCCGCTCGGGGCCGAGCGTCGGCAGCATCACCGCCATAATCTGGTCATAGCGTTCGGCGGCGCGCAGCAGCATCGCGTCGAAGCGGCCAGACTTGTAATACTGCGTCGCGCTGGCGAACTCGTAGTCGAAGCCGAACGTATCCAGGAAGCGGCAAAGCATCGCGTTGTTGTGATCGGCGAAGCTCGCATAATCGCCGCCGAATGGATTGGGGACCGACGACAGCGGCTTGTGCAAATGCTGCTCGAGAGCGGCGCGATCCGGCACGCTGTCGGGTATCTTGCGCATGCCGTCCATATCGTCGGAAAAGCACAGCAGCTTGGTCGCAACCTTGTCCTGCGTCAGGACGCGGAAGGCATGGCGCACCATCGACGTGCGCGCCACCTCGCCGAATGTGCCGATATGCGGCAGGCCGGACGGTCCGTAGCCCGTCTCGAACAGGATCGTTTGCGGAAAGTCGGCGCCTTTGTAGCGCTCGATTATCTTTTTGGCTTCCTCGAACGGCCACGCCTTGCTCTCGGCTGCGGCCGCCAGCACCTCGGGATTGAGATCGATGATGTTTGATCCCGCCATGTCACAGTTTTCCAAATCATTTGCCGGCCCGCAGGCGGGCCGCAGCAAGGGGTTTTCAACCGGTCTCTAGGCGTGCAGCGCCGGAGCGTCAACGCGTGCGGCGCTTTTTCCTTGCGGTGCAGAACGGGCGTTCCTAACTTCGAGGCCCGGTTCAAGGAGAAAAAATTGCCGACACCTCATGAAGCCCTGATCTATCTGATGGTCATCACCTCGGCCTCCGACCGCGACATGACCGATGTCGAACTGGCGCGGATCGGCGAGGTTGTCCGCTCCTGGCCGGTGTTCGAGGACTTCAACCACGACAGGCTTGTCGGCGTCGCCCAGGACTGCCAGAAGCGCCTGCACGAAAAGCATGGGCTGGAGGGCGTGCTGGCTGAAGTCGCCGAGGTCTTGCCTGAGCGGCTGCGCGACACCGCCTATGCCGCCGCCTTCGAGGTTGCCGCCGTCGACCTCGAAATGCGCATGGAAGAGGTGCGGGTGCTGCAGCTGATCCGTCGGCAGCTCGATCTCGACACGCTGACGGTCGCTGCCATAGGCCGCGCGGCCAAAGCGCGGCTGCGCACGCTGACCTGAAAGCCCTTGGCCGGGCGTCGTTGAGATTCAGCTCAGGCCGGCAAAGCTGACCGGAACCGGATCAGAAAAAGCTCACCGGAAAATAGCGCAGATAAAATTCGGCGAACGTGCCTTTCATCGAAATTTCCTGCAGCGCGTAATCGATCGCGGCGGCCAGCGCCGGATTGTCCGCTTTGGTGGCGATGGCCATGCCAGTGCCCAGATATTCGGGCGCCAGATAGGGCCCGCCGGCAAAGCGGCAGCAGCCCGCCGCGTCCGAGCCGCCCAGCCAGAAAGCCAGGCGCATGCCGTCGCCGAAGGCGGCGTCGACCTTGCCGGCCTTGAGATCGGCATAGAGGTCTTCCGGCCTGTCGAAAGGGATGACCTGAACCGTGCTGAAATAGTCGCGCAGCATGCGCTCATGCGCCGAGCCTGAAATCACGCCGACACGCTTGCCGTGCAATTTGTCAAAGACGGGCTCGGTCAGTGCCTTGCTCTTCGGCATGATGAAGCGCGCTGGAAACTGTAGATAGGAGCGCGAGAAGGCGTAGGTCGTGCGCGATTCCGGTGTTGCGGCGATGCCGGCGATGATCGCCTCGCCTTCGTCTTTCCGCAGTGCGCCTTCCAGCTCGGCCCAAGGCAGGGCCTGGATCTGGCATTTTTCGACGATGCCAAGCTCGGCGCAGATGGCGCGTGCCAGATCGATATGGAAGCCGGACAGCTTTCCCGCACCGTCGAGGAAGTTGAAGGGCGGGAAGTCCGTGGTGGTCAGGAATCTCAGCCGGGGCAGCGTCGAAAGGTCTGGTTTGGGCAGCCGCTCCTTGGCATCCCACAGCATCGGAACCTGAGGCGCCGCGGCGCGCGCGCCGTCGGCGAACGACAGCAATCCGATCAGCATCGCAAAGGCGAAGGATCTCCACCGGAACGCCAAGATAAAACTCCGCCACAGTCGTGCTCGCACCGGTTTTGGTACGAAAATGGTACAGGCACAATGGTTTTTGATTTCAACCCGCCGATTTCAGGATATGATTCAACCGGTTTGCAAATCAGCTCCGGCCGCCTCGGTGAGGGAAGCCACAAAATAAGTATGCGATTTGCAATCCGTGGTCGGTGGCGAAGTGTAAATCAGGCACGCATCATTGGCCGCAATGCACGAGGCAACATGGGGTTGATGTTGCGATGGGTCAGTTCGATCGCACGCTGGAATACATAGACCAACTGCAGCACGCCGCAACGGCGGCGGCGGTCTGTGAAAGGCTGCTGGGCATAACATCGGATTTCGGTCTCACCGCACTGATGGCTGGAACCGTACCGCAGCCAGGCACGCCGGCCGGCCAGCAAAAGCAGCATGTGCTTCTCTGCGATTGGCCGGGAGAGTGGCTGGAGCGCTATGTCGCGCGCAACTATGTCGATCATGACCCCGTCGTCAGCCATATGAAACAGTTGCAGGCGCCCTTCCAGTGGCACGAGGCGTCGCAGGGCATCCGCATCGACAAGAGCAGCGGCGAAGTGATGGGCGATGCCGGCGCCTTCAAACTGCGTGATGGATTGGCCTTTCCGTTGATCACGCTCGACGGCCAGATCGTCATGGTGTCGCTCGGCGGCGAGGCCGTGGAATTGTCCGTCGCCGAATTCGGCCAGGTGTCGCTGGTCTCGACCTACGCGGTCGGCCGCGCCATGCAACTCCACACCATGGCGAACAGCACCATCGATCATATCGTGCTGACGCCGCGCGAGCGCGAATGCCTGCAATGGGCCGCCGTCGGCAAGTCCGAATGGGAGATTTCGCAAATCCTCGGCATTTCCGAACACACCTCGGAGAAACATCTTCTTAACGCCAAAAGCAAACTAGGTGCCGTCAACAGGGTGCAGGCCGTCGCGGAAGCGATACGGCGCGGCTACATTAGTTAGGTCGGCCGTGCCGACCTGGAATTTTTGCCTACGCGATCACGCAATTTTCTCATCAAAGCACGGCCGTATCTTCCTCTGAACGCAGGAGACGGCGGAATGCTTTTTTCCCTTACAACCCAGGAATTGATGGAACGTCCCGACCTTTGGGAGGCCGTCCATCGGTTGCGCTACAAGATATTCGTCGAAGAGATGGGGTGGGATGACCTCAGGCGCCCCGACGGGCTCGAACTCGACCAGTTCGATCACGACGAGGCGGTCCATCAGATCGTCATCAGGGGCGGTGAAGTGGCGGGTTATCAGAGGATGTTGCCGACGACGCGGCCACATCTGCTGACCGAGGTCTTGGCCGATCTTTCCGAAGGAACGCCGCCATCGGGTCCAAACATCTGGGAATTGACCCGCTACGCGGTAGCTCCCGGTTTTCGTGACGGCCGTCGCGGCGTTTCGACCGTCGGCACCGAACTGATTGCCGGTTTCGTCGAGTGGGGGCTGAAGCGCGGCGTCGACAAGGTGATCATCGAGTTCGAGCCGATGTGGGTGCTGCGCGCCTTGCAACTGCATTTCCTGGCGACCCCGCTGGGCTATCAGCGCACCTATGGCAACCAGCAGGTCGTCGCCACTTTGCTCACCTTCAACGAACACACCCTCGATGTGGTGCGGTCGCGCCGCAATCATTTTGCTCCCGTGCTGGCCAGGGGATATCCTGACATGCTCGGGCAAAGGCGTGCGTCATGAGATCGGAGACAGCCATGAGCACACATCCGCAACCTGAACTTCGCAACCACACGCTGGTCGTCACCGTGTCGTCGAGTGACGGCCGGCCGGTGCTGGACAGGAGGGCCTATGAAAGCCTGGCAAGGACCTTCCATGAAGCCGCCGATAATGAGGAGGTTCGCGTCGTCGTGCTGCGCGGCCTGGCAGGCTGTTTCTGCCTGGGCGGCGACTTCTCCGAATTCCTCGACGCCACCAAGCACCAGAAACTGATTGCCGCCGTCACCGACCTGTTCCGCACGCTGGCGACGTTTCCCAAGCCCATCCTTGCCTGCGTCGATGGCGATGCCGTCGGTGTCGGCTGCACCATCCTGTTCCATTGCGACATGGTGATCGCGTCCGATGAGAGCACGTTCAGGGTGCCGTTCGTCGATTTCGGCCTGGTGCCGGATGCGGCGACCAGCATCCTGGCGCCGCAGAAGCTCGGCTATGCCGGTGCCTTCCGCTTCTTCTGCCTCGGCGACACGCTTCGCGCCGAAGATGCCAGGTCGCTCGGCCTTGTCGCGGAGATCGTGCCGGGAGGCACCGTCGAGGAGGCGGCTCTCGGCCGGGCAAGACAACTCGTCAAGAAGCCGGTCGCCGCCTTGCTGCAGACGCGCGGCCTGCTGAAGGGGAACACCGAGGCCCTCTGCGACCGCATCGATCAGGAGATTTCGCTTTTCCAGCAGGCGCTGCAGGACGACACCACGCTGCGGCGATTGCAGCGCATCGCCCGGCTCGCGGCCTGAGCGAAAGCATCAAGGAACGCGGCCCGCGGGGCACAGCGCGCCGGGGGGGGAGCGGGAGAACGGGGTGGCGGGGGTATTGGGGCGGGGGCGGCGGGTGTGGTGTGTGTGGTGGGGGGGGTTTTTGGGGGGGCGGCCCGCGAAGGGG
>NZ_JAMYLI010000052.1:0-20439 GCF_040317955.1 Mesorhizobium sp. M1342
TCGTCGAAACCATCGAGGCAGCCGAATGCAAGAACTACTTCGAAAACGCAGGCTACGCTTCCGTCAAAATATGAAACGCTCTAGGCATCTGCGAAGCCCTGAGGGTCCGAGCGCCTGACGAGGAGGATGTAAGCCCCGGCGTTGCAAAGCTTGCTGACGCGACAAGCCTCGACTGGATGCGCCGCTATCGTCTGGAGGCAGCAGCCGTCTGACGCATCCCATGGATGCAGCCTAGGCGGTCTTCGCCACCACCGTTTCGCTGAGCCAGGTGCCGATCTTGGTGCCCAGGCGGTCGGGCGAAACTGGCTTCGGCAGATAGTCGTCCATGCCTGATTCGATGCACTTGTCGCGATCACCCTTCAGCGCGTGCGCGGTGACGCCGATGATCGGGATGTGGGCGCCCGTCGAGACCTCCATCGCCCGGATGGCGCGGGTCGCCTCATAGCCGTTCATTTCGGGCATCGAGACATCCATCAGGATCAGCTTGGGGCGCAGCGCCCGGTACATCTCGACCGCCGTGCGGCCATTGCCGGCGATGCGGTAGCTCAAGCCCAACCCGTTGAGGATTTGGCCGAACACCAGCTGGTTCACGTCATTGTCCTCGGCAATGAGGATGTCGATCGGTCCGTTCGGCGCGGTTGTCGATTCCGGCGCTGCCGCGACCGGCATTGCCGGGCCGCGGATGACGGTGAAGGCGGGCGGCGCCGCCGGGGGAGCCTGCACGATCGGTTCGCGGACGAACCGCGCCTTGCCGACCTGCGAGCGGGCCTTCTGGATCACCGAGATGACCGTGCCGAGCAGCACCGCGGAGCGCGCCGGCTTGGTCAGGTGTGCTGCAATGCCGTAGTCGATGATCATCTTGCCGAAATCGACCTGGTCGACCGAGGTCAGCAACACCACCGGGATGGAGGACAGCCGGCTGTCGGAAGCAATGGCTCTGGCGACGTCGGCGCCGTTCATGCCCGGCATTTGGTAGTCGAGGATGATGCAGTCGACGGCGGCGCCCAATTGAAAGGCGCGGTCGAGGAAAGCAAGCCCAACCGCGCCGCTTTCGGCGGCGGCGCAATCGAAGCTCCAGCTTCTGAGCTGCTCGAGCAGGATTTCGCGGTTGACCGGATTGTCGTCGATGACCAGCACGCGCGCGCCGGTGACGTCGACCGGCACGATCTCGTCGCGCGCCGCCGCCTGATGCGCGGCCAGCGGCACCGCGAACCAGAACACCGAGCCGCGGCCGATCTCGCTCTCGACACCGATCTTGCCTGCCATCAGGTCGACGAGGCGGGCGGCGATGGCGAGGCCCAGCCCCGTGCCCTCATGACGGCGGGTGGACGAGCCGTCCACCTGCGCGAATTTCTCGAATACATTCTGCAGTTTCTCGGCCGGTATGCCGATGCCGGTGTCTTCGACGCGGACCTTGAGCTGGACCACGTCGTTGACGATTTCGCCGCCGACATCGATCAGCACATGACCCTTTTCGGTGAACTTCACGGCATTGCCAAGCAGGTTGGTGATGATCTGCCGGAACCGGCCGGCGTCGCCGACGACATGGGCCGGCAGGCGCGGGTCGACACGCACGATCAGTTCGAGGTTCTTTTCGGCGACGCGCGCCGAGACCAGCGTCGCCACATCCTCGACCGCCTCGGAAAGGCGAAAGGGAGCAGGGTCGAGGGTGAGCTGGCCGGCATTGATCTTGGAGAAATCGAGGATGTCGTTGATGATGGTGAGCAACGCGTTGCCGGATTTGACGATGACGTCCGTGAAGGTCTTTTGGCGCGGGGTCAGATCGGTCTTCGCCAGCAGTTCGGCCATGCCGAGCACGCCGTTCATCGGCGTGCGGATTTCGTGGCTCATATTGGCCAGGAATTCCGATTTGGCGCGGTCGGCGGCCTCGGCCTTGAACAGGGATTCGGCGGATTCGGCAAAGGCGCGGCGGATTGCCACTTCCATCGGGCGGAAGATCCAGAAGGCGACGATGGCAAGTGCCGCGAACAGGATGCCGCTCGCCCACAGCAGCAGTCTGTCGCTTGAGGCATCGGCCAGGTGGCGCTCATCATCCATGGCGGTGCGGACGCGAACCAGCATAGGCTGGGCAAACAGGTCGTTCTGGTTGCGGATTTCGCGATAGCTCCACTCGTCGACCTTCTGCGCCACCGACATCAGGTTAAAATTGCGCACCATGTCGCGCGGCGACCAGAACAGATCGCCGTTGACGGAAGCGGACTGGAGTTCGTTGACGGTCTTGATCGACAGCCGCGGCTTGATCGCCGCAAGCTGGGCGGTCAGCGTCTCGATCTCGCCGGTCAGACGCTCCGAATGGCCGCGCGCCGATGTGGTCAGGGCATCGCGTGTCTCCGCCCGCCAGGCTGTGCCGGTCGTCTCGGCAAAGCTGGTCGCGTTGCGCAGGTCGCGGGTGAAGATGACGAGATTGCTGCTCAGCGCATCGATGTCGCGGCGAAAGGAATTGACGCGGTCAAGCGCAATCACGATGCCGGCGGAAGCCAGCGCGAAGATCAGCAACCCTGAAATATAGCGGATCCGGACCGACCGGATGAAGGACGAATATTCAGGCATGCGCAACCCCAACACATACGCACCATTTTAATGGCCGGGATTACGCTTCATTTACATTAAAATTTCGTTCGTGCGGGTAGGCAGGCCGTGCGAGCCGCCGGATGGACAGCACGCCTAGGCCGCTTCCACGACGAGGGCGCGGATGCGGCCACTCACCGGACCTTCCCCGAACCGTTTCCCAAGGGCATTCGCCACGTATCGCGTCGCCTCCTCCAGCGAGCCACCGCGCGCCTCGATCTCGGCCCGCAGGGGCGTGCCCTGGCAATAGGCCGCGGCCGCCTCATATGGCGAGGAAGCGGCGCTGACGGCATCCAGCGGCTCTATGGTGATGTCACGGAAGCCGGCGGCATGAAGGTCGGCGCGGATGACGTCCGCATCGTGATAGCCATGCGGCGTCCTTGCCATGAAGCGAGGCGGATCGGCCGGAAAGAAATGGCCGAGTGCCCGCGTCACTTCCTCGGCGAACTCGTTGTCTTCGATGGCACCCCAGACGTTGAACAGGAAATGCCCGCCCGGCCGCATCATCCGCCGCGCTTGCCCGTAGGCGCCCACCCGATCGGGGAAGAACATCGCGCCAAATTGGCAGACCACGGCGTCGAACCGGGCGTCCTCGAAGGGCAGTGCCTGGGCGTCGGCCTGCTGCCAGATGATACGAGGATCGTCCGACATCCGCGTGCGCGCGTGGTCGAGCATCGGCTGGTTAAGGTCGGTGGCCACGATGCGTGTTTGCGCCGGCAATCTTGCTGCCAGCGCACGCGTCACCACACCGGTGCCCGCCGCCACTTCGAGCACCGATTGCGGCCCGAGCTTCGACACTCTCTCCGCCAGATCCTGCGCATAGGGCTCGAAGATCAGCGGCACCATCGCCCGGTCGTAGACTTCGGGAATGGAACCGGTGAACAGCTTGTCGGTGGTCGACATGGCATCCCTCCAACTCTATCCGCACCGCGTGCTTGCCGTGCGGTGGCAAAGCGATGTCGATCCTCTGCCTCGGCAGGCTTCCGCTCAAGCTCTATTTCAGAACCGGCCGGCGGGGACGTGCGTGCGTCGATCAGCTCGATGTTCCGGCTGGCACAACCTCAGCTGTTACGCGCCGCCACGAACGTCGCCGCTTCCTTCAGCAATTGGGCATCGTCGCCATAGGGCTCAAGCAGTGCATGGGCCTGTTCGACGAGGCCGTGAAGCTGGCCGCGTGCCCAATTCGCACCATGCAAGGCCACCAGCGTCGCCTTGCCGGCGGCGGCGTCCTTGCCGGTCGCCTTGCCCATCTGGCTGGCATCGGCGGTCAAATCGAGCAGGTCGTCGGCAAGCTGGAAGGCAAGACCGATCGCCGAGCCGAATTCGGCCAGCCGCTCGCGGTCATCGGCTGGTGCACCGGCAATGAGTGCGCCTGCCTCGCAAGCGAAACGGATCAGCGCGCCGGTCTTCATCGCCTGCAGCCGGATGATGCCGGTCTCGTCCGGCGGCGCCTGTTCGGCTTCGAGGTCGAGCTTCTGGCCGCCGACCATGCCACCGGCTCCGGCCGCACGGGCAAGCGCCAGCACCAGGGCTACCCGCCGTTCCGCCGGCAGGGCGGTCGCCTCGCCAGCAATGATGTCGAAGGCCAGCGTCAGCAAGGCGTCGCCGGCCAGGATAGCGGTCGCTTCGTCGAAGGCTCTGTGCACGGTCGGCTGGCCACGGCGCAGATCGTCGTCGTCCATGGCGGGCAGATCGTCGTGTATCAGCGAATAGCAATGCACGCATTCAAGGGCTGCGGCGACGCGCAATGCCGCCTCGCCATCGGCGGAAAAAAGGGCGGCACTTTCCATGACCAGGAAAGGGCGCAGGCGCTTGCCGCCGTTCAGCACGCCGTGCCGCATCGCCGCCATCAAACGCTCAGGCCGCGCGATCTCGCCCGAAAGCGCACGGTCGTCGAGCAGCCGCCGCAGCAGCACCTCGACGGCGGCTGCCCGTCTGATCAGCGCCATTTCGAACGCCATTTGGTCGTCATTCGTCATGGCCCGGACCGGTAGCCGACACTCAGACGTTGCGCAAGAAGCCAAGCGCCATTATGCCGGGGCAGGGAGAAGCACGGGTTGGGCGGCTTGGCGGAACCGATCGTCGATCATGAAACCGAAAGACTGGACATGGCGACGAGATCGCGGGGCGTAAACCGCCGTGGTCTCAAGCGCTGGGTCCGGCGCGGCATCGTCGTGGCCGCGGTGCTGGCTTTGATTCCGGTCGTGCTGACGTTTCTGTACCTGCCATTCTTCGTGCATCCTGTCTCGACGCTGATGCTGAAGGACCTGGCGACGTTCTCCGGTTACGACCGCCGCTGGGTGTCGATCGACGACGTGTCGCCGGTGCTGGCCAATTCCGTCATCATGTCGGAGGACGGGCAGTTCTGCTTTCATCGTGGCGTCGATCTCGGCGAATTGCGGGGCGTCGTCGACGATGCGCTGGCCGGCGAAGCAACGCGCGGCGCCTCGACCATCACCATGCAGACGGTCAAGAACCTGTTTCTCTGGTCGCGGCCGCTGGGCTCGGTGCGCAAGGTGGTCGAATTGCCGCTGGCCGTCTATTTCGATGCGGTGATGTCGAAACGGCGCATTATGGAAATCTACCTCAACATCGCCGAGTGGGGGCCGGGCATCTACGGCATCGAGGCTGCGGCACAGCACCATTTCGGCGTTTCGGCAAAACAGCTGTCGCGACGGCAGGCCGCCTTGCTTGCGGTCTCCTTGCCAAATCCGATTGCCCGCAATCCGGCCAAACCCGGGCCTGGCTTGAGGCGGCTCGCCAATCTGATCGAGCGGCGCGCCGGCCGCTCCGGCGCCTATGTCGGTTGCCTCCGCTAGCCGATCCAAAAAAATTCGCGCCAGTGCTGGCCAAAACGGCACAGGGCGTGTATAGGCACCCGACTTTCTCAGATTCCGGCCCCGACATGGCCCTTTCACGAGGGCGGGCGGGGCTTTTTGACCATGTAGTGGAGCATATCCATGGCCGTTCCGAAACGAAAAACCTCTCCGTCCAAGCGCGGCATGCGCCGCTCGGCCGACGCCCTCAAGGCCCCGACCTATGTCGAGGACAAGAATTCCGGCGAAATGCGCCGTCCGCACCATATCGACCTGAAGACCGGCATGTATCGCGGTCGCCAGGTGTTGACCCCCAAGGAAAGTTGAGACCAGCTTTTTCAAAGGTTTGAATTTCCAAAAGGACCGGCCGGTGGCTGGTCCTTTTGCGTTTGGGCGGGCCGGCAGCGCAGGCGTGCACCGCCGACGTTGCAAATCCTTCGGCCGGCAATCGGCTGACATGGTTGTTGCGTGCGGTCTTCGACCGTGTTCAGCGCCGATGGCGAAACATCTTGACGACGTGGCTATGGCGCATTCTACAAAGGATCGCCCCCACATGGAGACGCCAGATGTTCGGTGCCATTCCGCTGCTGATCGTGCCTTTCGTGCTCTACAACCTCGGACTGCTGGGAATTTTCGGCAGCGGTGACGATCCGTGGGCGAGCGAGGTCTTCTCCTTCAGCATGATGTCGGGCGGCGTGTTCTCGATGACGCTGGGCGACCTGATGATACTGATCGGGCTGGTCTTCCTGTTCCTCGAAATGGCGAAGTCGGTGCGCACGACCAACGCCTCGATCATGGACCATCTTCTGTCGACGCTGGTGTTCGTGGCCTTCCTGGTCGAGTTCCTGCTGGTGAAGGGCGCCGCCCATTCCGTCTTCTTCACGCTGATGGTCATCGCGCTGTTCGATGTGCTGGCCGGATTCGCGGTGTCGATGCGATCGGCCAGCCGAGACATCAATCTGAATTAGTTCCTCAGCGAAGCGATTGGCAGAAACGCGCATCGCTTCGTCATCCCAGGGCCTCCGCGACGGAGCTTCGCTCCTACTTCGCCAAGCGATGACCAAAGTGGAGAGGATTCAGCCCGGATCGGCGGTGAAGCCGGCGGCCTCGATGCCGGCGATGGCCGCGGCTTCGTCATTGTCCGACGTGTCGCCTGAGATGCCGACGGCGCCGATGATGGCTCCGGCCTTGTCGCGGATCAGCACGCCGCCGACCACCGGCAGCACGCGTCCGCCCGAGACGTCCGAGATGCCGGCGACGAGATGCGGACGCTCCTTGGCGAAGGCCTCGACTTTGCGTGAGCCCATGCCGATGGCGAGCGCACCGTAGGCCTTGCCGGCCGACATTTGCGGGCGCAGGAACGAGGCGCCGTCCTGGCGCTGGAAGGCGACCAGATGCCCGCCGGCATCAAGCACCGAAACGCCGAGCGGCTTGAGCTTGAGATCGGCGCCCTTGGCAAAGGCGGCATCGATGATTTGCCTGGCTTTTTCGAGCGGCAGTGCGGTCATGGCAGTCTCCTGTTTGAAAACGCGTCGATCATCGACCGTCGACGGGCGAGATAACATCCCCGTTTCGGTTGAAATTGCTTCGCGTGAAGGGGCGGGATGGAAGCAGCTTTCACCGATACCATCAGGACAGGCATTAGCGCTTATGGCTCAAGGGGTGGCTGCTATTTTTTCTTGGCGCGGGCCGGCTTCTTGGCGGGTGCCGCCGGCGCATTGGCTAGGTCTTCGGCTTCCTTGGCGAGACGCAGCGCCCGCAGCTTGTTGGTCTTGGCCTGGCGGGCGTCGCTCTCGGCGACGTATTCGGCCATCGCCTTCTGGCGGACGGTTGCCGCCTCTTCCTGCTTCTTGAAACGCAGGTCGGCGCGCGCGCGGGCAGCATCCCGAGAGTTTTCAACCAAGACCTTATCCAATCCCGTAAATTGTGATTTTCCGCCTCTTCTAGCAGAGTCGGCCCCAAAACGGGAAAATAAGTTAATTACGCGGCTGTGCTGGCGGCGGGGGCCTTGCTGGCAACCACGGCCTCATAGGCGGCCTGCAAGGTCGCGCGGACAGAAGGACCCGCTGCAGTATCGAGCGGCATGCCGAGATGTTCATGGCGCAACTCGTCCATGAATTTGTCCCACATCGGCTGTCCGCCCTTTTCCAGAAGTTCGGCGCGGATCGACAGTTCTTCGCTGACCGGCAGCCAGACGCGGCCCCAGGCGCCGAGATGGGCCAGGATCGGCACCAGCGTGATCGCCATTTCGGTCAGGCTGTAGATCGCCTTCTGCTTGTGCGAGGGGTCGTCGGCTTTGGTCAGCATGCCCAGCTCCATCAGCCGCTTCAGCCGGTCGGCGAGGATGTTGGAGGCGATGCCTTCCATCGATCCGTTGAGCAGCTCGCGAAAATGACGCCTGCCGCCGAAGATCATGTCGCGAAGGATGATCAGGCTCCAGCGATCGCCGAAGACTTCCAGCGACAGGTTGATCGGACACCCGGACCGGCGATCCATGCTCATGAGATTTTTCTCCAAAACCGGTTGCATTATCGTATCGGTTTTATTATCGTGCAACCGATTGCAGAATGCAATCGGTATTGCAGGAGAGGAGGCCGCACCGTGACGACGACCGAACGCCCCGAAATCATATCCGAAACCTTTGGCGATCCGGCGAACCCGCCGCTGTTGCTGATCATGGGAGCGATGGCTTCGATGCTGTGGTGGCCGGAGGCGTTCTGCCGGAAACTGGCCGGTGCCGACCTGTTCGTGATCCGCTATGACAATCGCGACACCGGCCGTTCGACCAAATACAAGCCGGGAGAGCCGCCCTACACGTTCGATGATATGGCCGACGATGCAATGCGCGTTCTCGACGACCACGGCATCGGCAAGGCGAATGTCGTCGGCATGTCGATGGGCGGCATGATCGCGCAGCTTGTGGCGTTGAAACACCCGTCCCGTGTCGCATCGCTGACCGTCATCAGCAGCTCGCCCGTGGGAACCGACACTTCGCACCTTCCGCAGACGAGCGATGCCTATATCGAGCATTCGGCCGAGGGCGCCAAAGTCGATTGGTCGGACCGTGGCCAGGTGATCGATTTCACCGTCAGGGATGCGCGGGCGATCGCCAGCATCGCACATCCATTCGACGAGGCCCGGATGCGTGCCTTTGTCGAGCAGGATCACGACCGCTCCGGCGGCTTCCTGAGCGCGACCAACCATTTCATGCTTAAGGGCGGCGACGCCTGGAAGGGCCGCCTGCACGAGATCGCGGCGCCGCTGCTGGTCATCCATGGCACGGCTGATCCGATCTTTCCGGTCGAACATGGCGAGGCGCTGGCCGAGGCGGTCACAGGCGCGAAAATTCTCCGGTTCGGAGGCGGCGGCCACGAGCTGCACCCGGACGACTGGGAGGTGATTGTCGCAGGCATCGTCGCCCAGGCCCATGTCGCTTGAAGCGGCAAGCGGGCCTTGACGGGCCATGCTTGCCGCAGTGTCTGACCCTTGATGAGCAGCACGGCACCGGCCATCGATGAACCACGAAACAGATAAGCAAAAAATGTCCCTGACGCTTCATTTCCATCCGTTGGCCTCTTTCTGCTGGAAGCCGTTGATCGCGCTGTATGAGAACGTGACGCCGTTCACGCCAGTCATCGTCGATCTTGGCGATGCTGAATCGCGCGGGGCCTTCCTGAAGATTTCGCCGGCCGGCAAGATGCCGGCGCTGCGCGACGATGCGCGCGACCGCACGGTGCTGGAATCGACCATCGTTGTCGAATATCTGGCCGCGCATTATCCGGGGCCGATCGACCTCGTTCCCGCCGACATCGACTTGGCGCTGGCCGTCCGCCAGGCCGATCGCTTCTATGATTTTTATGTGCAGGAGCCGATGCAGAAGATCGTCGGCGACCGGTTGCGGCCACAGGACAAGACCGACCCGTTCGGCGTCGAGCAGGCCCGCGACCAGTTGCGCAATTCCTACGCCATCATCGAACAAGACATGCAGTCGAAGATCTGGGCGATGGGCGACACCTTCACCATGGCCGATTGCGCGGCGTCCCCGGCGCTGTTCTATGCCAACAAGGTCGAGCCGTTCGGCGACAAATACCCGGCCGTGAAGCGCTATCACGACCGGCTGGTGCACCGGCCGGCTTTCGCCCGGGTGATCGAGGAGGCGCAGCCCTACTTCAAGTTCTTCCCCTACAATAATGGCTGATCGGGATGCTGCACGATCTCGCCCCAGACGCTCGCCGATACGGTCGGTCAACTGACCGAGCCGCTGGCAATGACACTGAGAAGCTCAGGCTTCCCAGAACTGATCGAGCCAGATGTTGAGTTTGAGGAAGCCGGTGCCGCTCACCGTATAGACGCGCCTTGTTCCTTCCGGCTTGGCGTGGACCAGGCCGGCATCGAGCAGCACTTTCAGATGCTGCGAAACGGCTGGGCGCGACACCGGCAAGCCGGCGGCCAGTTCGGTGACGGTTTTCGGGCCGCGGCGAAGTTCTTCCAGAAGATGGCGCCGGTTGGGATCGGCAATCGCCATGAAGGCGTCGGAAAACATCATGCCTGTATTAGTGCGGCAAAGCCTTTCGAATCTCAACCGTCTGCTTCTGCTTTTCTTCTGGGATCAAGCCGCAATGCTTCCGGTGTCACCGAACGGTCGGCCGGCTGCGTCTTGAAGGCGTCACGATCGCCGATCGGCACCGGAGCGCGGCGGCTGATGCGCAGCAGCGTATAGCCCGCCAGGCAAAGATGCGCGAAGGCGGTCGCCAGGAACAGGCCTTCCGGGCGCATCCAGCCCATCAGGGCGGCGGCCAGCAAGGGTCCGATCATCGTGCCGAAGCCGTAGAGCAGCAGCAGGCCGCCCGACACCTTGACGAAATCCTCCGAGCGCGCGTGGTCGTTGGCATGCGCCACGGCGATCGAATAGAGCGTGTAGGCGAAGGCGCCATAGGCTGCGGTGAAGACGATGACGAAGACGCCGGAGCGTGGCTCGAACAGGAAGATCAGGAGCGCGAACAAGGCCGCGCCGAAAGCAGCGCCCGCCAGCACGAAACGCCGGTCGGTCTTGTCGGACATGCGCCCGGCGGGAAGCTGCATGGCGGCACCGGCAACGACCACAAGGCTCATCATCAGGGCGATCTCGGCCGTGGAGATGCCGATACGGGCGCCGTAGACCGCGCCAAGCGTGCCCCAGGCCCCGTTGGCGATGCCGATCAACACGCAGGCGACCGCCGAAACCGGCGAATTGGCATAAAGGCCTTTGACGTCGAGCGAGACATCCTGCAGCGGCTTGGGGTGGGAGGCGCTCGAGACCGCGGTCGGAATGAGCGACAGGCAAAACAGGATGCCGGTGATCATGAACAGCGACGCCGATTTCACGTCGCCGCCGGCGACGATCATCTGCCCGCCCATGATCGAGGCATAAGTGACCATCATGTAGAGGCCGAAGACGGTCCCGCGGTTCTCGTTGGTGGCCTTCTCGTTCAGCCAGCTTTCGATGACCATGAAGGCACCGGCCATGGTGAAGCCTGTGAAGGCGCGCAGCAGGATCCAGACATATTCGTTGATGATCAACCCGGTGAGCAGCGCCACGATGGCGCCGGATGCGGCAAAGGCGCCAAATGCGCGCACGTGGCCTGCGCGGCGCACGATGCGCGGTGCGAAGAAGCAGCCAGTGACGAAGCCGCCGGCCCACGCCGTGCCCATCAGGCCGAGCGATGCGGTCGAGAAACCTTCCAGTTGACCGCGCAGGGGCAAGAGCAGCCCATGCAATCCAGATGCCGCCAGCAGGAAAGCGGTGCCGCGAAGCAGCGAAAGGATCGGTCTGTAGGTTGCGAACATTGTTTGATCCGGCTCAGGTTTGGCGGGGACGCTGGGTCTGAAGACAGTCGCATTCGGGCTTTTCGGCGGCGGGCTTTGCGCCCGCGCGGCTATCCGCGGCGGAACAGTGCTTCGGCCGCGGATTTGGTGGTGTCCTTGGCCTTGAGTTCGGCTTCCAGGCGGGCGATTTCGTCGCGCAGGATGCCGATCCGCTCGGTCAAGTCGCTGACGGAAAGCAGTGACAGGTCCTGCCCGATCTCGTGCGGGCGCGCCTTCTTCTTGGGTTCGTCGTCGAAGATCGCCATCGTCGCTCCTCCTCCGCCAAGACCAGATTGGCCATTTGCCTGATTTGGCAATCAGCATACATAGGGCAGGGGCGTCGATGCAAACAGCCGATCGGATAACGGCGAGGAAAGACGGGAAATCTCATGGCGAGCGGACAGAAAATTCCGGCAAGGATGACGGCCATCGCGATCTCGGAGCCGGGTGGCCCTCGGGTGCTGAAGCCGGAAACACGCGACGTGCCGCAGCCCGGGCCCGGCGAGATCCTGATCAAGGTGCATGCCGCCGGCGTCAACCGGCCCGACGTCCAGCAGCGCAAAGGCGCCTATCCGCCACCACCCGGCGCATCCGACCTGCCGGGCCTCGAGGCGTCGGGTGAAGTGGCGGCCCTTGGCGACGACATATCACGCTGGCGCATTGGCGACCGCGTCTGTGCACTGACGCCCGGCGGCGGCTATGCCGAATATGTCAAGGTCCATGCCGGCAGCGTGCTGCCGTTGCCCGCCGGCTTCACCCATACCGAAGCCGCGGCAGTGCCGGAGAATTACTTCACCGTCTGGCACAATGTGTTCGAGCGTGGCGCCCTCAAGAAAGGCGAGACGCTGCTCGTCCATGGCGGCTCGTCCGGCATCGGCACGACAGCAATCCAGCTTGCCTCGGCCTTTGGCGCCTATGTCATCACCACCGCGGGCAGCAAGGAGAAATGCGACGCCTGCCTGAAGCTCGGCGCAGACCGGGCGATCAACTATCGCGAGGAGGATTTCGTCGCCGCAGTCAAGGAGGCGACGGGGGGCAAGGGCGCCAATGTCATCCTCGACATGGTCGGCGGCGACTATGTGGGGCGCAACTACGAGGCTGCTGCGGTTGAGGGCCGGATCGTCCAGATCGCCGTGCAGGCCGGTGCTGTCGCAAGCGCGGATTTTTCGAAGATCATGGTCAAGCGGCTTACCCACACCGGGTCGACGCTGAGGCCACGCACCGTCGAGTTCAAGGCGGCGATCGCGGCGGCGCTGGAAGCGCAGGTGTGGCCGTTGCTCGGCACGCGCAAGGTTGCTCCTGTCATGGACATGATCTTCCCGCTCAGCGAAGCATGGCGGGCGCATGAGCGGATGGAAGACGGCGAACATATCGGCAAGATCGTGCTCGACGTCGGCTAGGCCGTATCGATACTCGGCCGGCCTGCAGGCCGGCCGAGCGAGGTCCGCGCCCGTGGCTGCCTACAAGATGAACAGAAGCTTAATGCTGCAATGCAGCATTTGCATCATTGCTATGCAAAATCAGCCATTCAAGTCCTCATCGATGACGCCTATTTGAGCACCATCGAAACGAACATCATTTTGGAGGACTACCATGAACCCGATCCGCGCTTTCCGTAACTGGCGTATGTACACCGAGACCGTCCGCGAACTGAACCGTCTCAACGCACGTCAACTCAGCGATCTCGGCATCAACCGCGCCGACATCGAAAAGATCGCCCGCAGGGCCATCTGAATTCGAGCATGGTTCGCTGTAGGGTGGCTCACCGTTTCACGGAAACGCTGAACCGCTCTAGCTCCTGCCGATGCGACTCCGGACGGAAAACCGTTTCACGCTTTTCCCGGAATTGCTCTAAGGAGCGGACCTTGCCGTAGAAGCAAGAGCCGGAGCTGACGGTTTTGCCGTCGCCGGTTCCGAGCCCGCTGGACCCCGTCCGGCGGGTTTTGTCTTTTTGGGGCCATCAACCGCATGCGCTCGACAGCAATCTGAGGTTGACCTTCAACGGCCGCCCTTGCGCAAGGGAGGCCGCCAGCCGCGCCTCTGCGGGGTCGATCGAGAAACCTACTTCGACAAGTGGTTCAACTACAATGGACGGTGGACGCTCACCCAACTCTACGATCATGCCGTGACCGATCCGGTACCGCTCTCAATGGATTTCGTCAGTGCCAACAATCTGGACCCATACGATTCTGATGGCCTGCGCGCCACGAGCGAGACCGGCATCTGGTTCACCTATGTGCCGGACATGGACGGCTACGTAACGGTTTTCTGGCT
Organism: Mesorhizobium sp. M1342; assembly: GCF_040317955.1. Lineage (NCBI taxonomy): Bacteria > Pseudomonadati > Pseudomonadota > Alphaproteobacteria > Hyphomicrobiales > Phyllobacteriaceae > Mesorhizobium > Mesorhizobium sp. M1342. Next base: position 13,524 of record NZ_JAMYLI010000052.1, read on the forward strand.
ATCGGACCGCGTAACCTATCGCCTGTTCAGACAATACCATCCGCGCGATGCGGACGGCTGGGCGAATGGTTGGCTCTCGGTGGAAGGGGTTGTCGGCATCTGGACGAACAATTCATTCGCAGGTCGCGACTACGTCGAAATTTCGAGCAGCAACGGCAATGCGCACGACACGCTACAAGCGAGCGGGGTCCTTTTCATTCACAACAGTACATACCCCGTCCAGGCAGGAAAACCGGTCCATGTGCTGATCGGAACGCGGTCGAAAATCTTTAGTGTTTGCGACGGAACGGGCATCAACTTGGGGGCCGGCGTTGTCGCGCGAATTGATCACCCCATTTCCATCTTCACGCGAGCGGGGCTGGAGCCATATTCGCCGTTCTACTGAACCTGGATGACAACTGGGCCGCTACCGTTTCGAGGCATTCGACCTCGGGTAAGGTGGAGCTGTCGGGCCGATACCGACAGGCCGGAAAGCCGACGCGCGATTTTTTGCGCCATCCGTCGAACAAGGGACGGCCGCGCTCCGGGCGATCTGACGGTCTTGGGAGCGCGCAGCGCACGCGGTGCGGTCTTGGCTCCAAAAACGTTGCGAAACGACCCGAGAGCGGTTATACAGACCGCGAATTTCCCATTTTGGTGGCTCTAAACCACCGCCCGCGCGGGAACGCGGGCGAACGAGAAGGATTTGTAAAATGGCCAATACGCTGCTGATGCCCAAGGCGACCGCTGTCTGGCTGGTCGACAATACCGCACTTTCCTTCGAGCAGATCGCGCAGTTCTGCGGGCTGCACCCGCTCGAGGTCAAGGCAATCGCCGACGGTGAATCGGCGCAAGGCATCAAGGGCATGGACCCGATCATGACCGGACAGCTGACCCGCGACGAGATCGCCCGTGCCGAGAAGGACCCGAACCAGCGCCTGAAGCTTTCGGACCCCAAGGTCCGGGTGCCCGAATCCAAGCGCAAGGGGCCGCGCTACACGCCGCTGTCGAAGCGCCAGGACCGGCCGAACGCGATTCTGTGGCTGGTGCGCAACCATCCCGAGCTCAAGGACGCGCAGATCTCGCGCCTCGTCGGCACCACCAAGTCGACGATCGAACAGATCCGTGAGCGCAAGCACTGGAATTCGGCCAATCTGCAGCCGATGGATCCTGTCACGTTGGGCCTCGCCTCGCAGATCGACCTCGACATGGAAGTCAATCGCGCCTCGCGCGGCCGCGAACAGGCGCAGCCGGTCGGCGACACGCTGCTGCCGGCGGCCTTGACCGAGCGGCTGGTGCCGGCTCCCGAGAAGCCCAAGGACGAGGATGCCGAACTCGACGCCAACGCCGTGTTCGCCAAGCTTTCGGCCTTGAAGTCGAAGAACACGGACAATGACGACGACGAGTGAGGTTGTCTGACATTCTAATAAAAGCCCGCTTCGAGCGGGCTTTTTATTGGGTCAACAACTCAGCTGCGCGCCGCGCGATCCGGCGCCATGCCATAATCTTCGCTGCGCTCCACCGCGCGGTAGAAGTCGGCAAGCTGCTTGCCGCGCTCGGGCTTGAAGATGCGGCCAGCGATGACCACGGAGGCGATGCGATCGATGCGGAAGGCGCGAAAATCGTCGCGCATCTCGCACCAGGCGACCAGCGTCCACACCTTGCCCCAAAACCACAGGCCGAGCGGGCGGATATCGCGGGCGGTGCCGCGGCCGGCCTCGTCGGAATAGTCGATGGTCAGCACCTGCCGTTTTTCGACCGCGCGCTCGATCAGGTCAATCGCCTCGCGAGCAGCGTCGCTGACCACCCACATCGGTGTGTGGATCTCAGTGCGGGCGATGCGGTCTTTCTCGGCATCGGGCAATACGGCGCCGATCTTGACCAGCGCCTCGTCGGCGGCCCTCGCCATGGCGGCACCGCCAAAGGCGCGCACCATGCGGGCGCCGGCGACCAGCGCGACGATCTCGTCACGCGTGAACATCAGCGGCGGAAGGTCGAAACCCTCCCTCATCATATAGCCAACGCCGGCCTCGCCGTCGATCGGCACTCCGGTCGACTGCAAATCGGCAATGTCGCGATAGATGGTTCGCTCGGAAACTTCGAGCCACGTGCCGAGCTTCTGGGCAGTGACCAGTCGGCCACCGCGCAGATGCTGCACGATCTGGAAGAGCCTGTCGGCGCGGCGCATCGTATGGTCCCTCGGCGTTGTCTCTATGCATGTCGCCCGAAACCGGTCCACCTCTGGGTGGCATGCATCGTGTTTTCGCGCATGCCGCTATCCCAAAACCGCAGAACACTTTTGGGCGGCATGTATCATGGCTTCAGCCCTTCGCGCTTGCGCTGCGCGGCGACGAACTCCGCGCCGAAGGACAGTTTCTTCGTCGTCGGTGTTTTCGCATCGAGCACGCGCCAGAATGGTGCCACGCCACTCAGCGTCATACCGCGCTGGAGGTCCTCGTTGGCGGCTTCGGCAACAGTGCGCAGATGATAGCCTATGGTGACCGGGCATGTCACTTCGGCGCCATGCTCTATGGCAAGTGCTGTACGCAGCGCACGCATATCCATCTCGACGCCTTCGGGAATCGAGCGGATGAAATCATCGACCTGGCGCGCCGTCGGCACCAGCATAGGCTGGCCTTCGACGACATCGGCCATCGTGCGCGGCGTCGGCCTCACGCCGTTGATGCCTGGTGTGCTCAGTCTGTCGTTCCAACTCTTCATCGATCGTCCTTTAACGCCAATGCGCAGTGTCCGAAGCTGGCACCATTGCACGCCCCTCCTGACAGCATACTGTCAGGAGGCTTCAGCGTACTCCTTGGCGAACAGCGTCCGCATCTGTGCGAGATCGCTGCCTCTTTCGGGGTAGAGCGCCTTCAGAAAGGCGAGTGCGAAGGTGCCTGGTGCCGAGCCCGGTGCGGAAACGATGTTGCCGTCGGCTACGGCATGCGGCACATCCTCGTAGTTCTCGGCACCGGCATAACCGGCTTCATGACCCTTGATCCACTCGCGGCCATTGCTGGTATGCCTGGCCTTCTCGAAAAGGCCGGCTCGGGCCAGCGCCAGCGTGCCGGCGCAGATGCCGCCGACCACGCCGCCGCGCGATGCAATGGCGGCAAGCAGGTCGCCTACATCAGGCGGTGCCTTGCCCGTCCACCGGTCGGAACCAATGACGGCAATGGCATAGAGATCGGCATTCTCGCCGGCGCCTGTTGCGCGATCGGGGATCAGCCGAAAGCCGCTAATGCCCGTCACCTGCTTGCCATCAGGCGTCAGCGACACGGCACGGGCGCCGAACCATTCGACCGCCGAGGCCGCCAGCAGCCCATACTCCCAGTCAGCGAAGCCTTCGATGAAAAGGAAACCGATTGTCTTTTGTTCGGGCATAAGCGCGCTCCGCGTGTCGACCTGTTACCCTGCTTGTTATCTGGGCGTTGACGCGCCCACATCCAATCGCCGGGTCGAAAAATTGGCTTCAATTGCCGCGAGGGCCACGGTCCGCGTACATGTCGGGCCAGCCGATATCCTTGCGAATGTCCGCCGGCAGCGAGTTCATGAACCGCTGGGTGCGGATCTCGTTGCGCATCGTCCGGATCTTGCCGACATAGTGCTGCATGCCGCGCAGAATGGTGTAACCGTTCATGGCTAAGTCTCCTCTCTCTGTGTAGAGGCACTATCGCATACCCCTCCTGACAGCAGTCTGTCAGGAGGATGTCAGGGCGCGAGACAATAGTTGCGGCCGGTGTGCGCGCCGCAGGCAAGGCATCGCTTCTCGCCGCATCGAGCGGTGCCTCAAGGCAGGTTTGCGACGTCCGATTGTCATGGCGACGACGTTGTTTTCGGCGCCGCTGTTCAGCGTCCGGCGACGGACTGTCGGAATACGAGGCCTTCAGCGAGGTGACCGCAGGTCTGATATGAAGGGAGAAAATTCTTCCCCAACAGCAGGGAGACGACGATGAGCTTGCAACTGACAGGTATCCACCATCTGACCGCCATCACCGCCAATGCGCCTGGCAATCTTCATTTCTACACCAAGGTGCTGGGTCTGCGGCTGGTCAAGAAGACCGTAAACCAGGACGACACCTCGGCCTACCACCTTTTCTATGCCGACGGCGAAGCGACGCCGGGCACCGACCTTACCTTCTTCGACTGGCCGGTCGGCCGCGAGCGGCGCGGCACGCACAGCATCGTGCGGACCAGCCTCAGGGTCGGCAGCCGGGAGAGCCTTGCCTGGTGGAAGCAACACTTGACCGATGAAGGCCTGGCAACTGGAGAGGTCGCCGACATCGGCGGTTATGCGTCGTTGGACTTCGAAGATCCCGAGGGCCAGCGTCTGCGCCTGGTCAGCGATGGCGGCAAGGGCGGCAGCCATCCCTGGGCGCAAAGCCCGGTACCGGTCGAGCACCAGATACGCGGGCTCGGGCCGATCGTCATCAGCGTTCCCGACATCACCAACACCGAAGCGGTGGTGACCAAAGTGATGAACATGCGCAAGGCGCGCGACTATGTCTCGCCGGAGGGGCAGGTTCACGTCTTCGAAATGGGAGAGGGCGGGCCGGCGGCGGAGTTGCATGTCCTGGTGCAGCCGGGACTGGCGCCGGCGCGGCAAGGCGCGGGTGCGGTTCACCATGTCGCCTTCAGGGCGCCGGACCAGGAGACGCTGCATCAATGGACGGCGCGGCTGGCCGAGTTCCGGCTGCCGTCGAGCGGCGAGGTCGAGCGCTATTATTTCCGTTCGCTCTACTTCCGCGAGCCGAATGGCATCCTGTTCGAGATCGCAACCGACGGGCCGGGGTTCACCGCCGACGAGCCGCTGGAAACACTGGGGGAAAGCCTCGCCTTGCCGCCATTCCTCGAACCGAAGCGGGCTTCGATCGAGGCTGGCCTCAAGCCGCTGAAGTAGATCGTTTTCCCAGTCGCAGACGGGCGCCGCGTTCCGACCTAGGATCGCGGCGTCGTTCTTTCTCAGGCAATGAACGACGTGCTTTGACAGCCGGGCGCGTTGCTGGTCAAAGGCGGCATGACGAAATTCCTCGCCCTTGTCATCGTCGGTTTCATGGTCATTCAACTGATCAAGCCGCTCGGCTGGCCAGGCCTCAAGCGACGCGGCGATTTCTGGAAGCTGGCACTGCTCGCCATGGCCGCGATTTCACTGGCGGCCGTGCTCGGGCATTTGACGTAGGACGGCACTTGTCGTCGGTGCCCAATTGCCAAGCACCGGGCCAACCAGATGCTCGGCCCAAGCCCGGTAGCCTGCTTCCGAGGCGTGAAAGCCGTCCGAGGCAAAGCCGGCTTCCGGATTGGTGATCGGCAGGCGCGGCGCCGGCACCGCGCCGCGCTCCAGGCAAAGGCGTTCGCCCATCCGGTTCATGTCGGTGGCGCGAATCTCAAGAATTTTTCCGAGCAGCGGCGGCATGGCCGGCGCCCGGGTAAACTCCAGCACCGGCGACCATACCACGCGTGCTTCCGGCCATTTGGCGCGCAGGCCGTAGAGCAGGCCACCGAACTCCTTCTTGAAGCGCGGCACAGAGTGAAAATTCTTGGCGTCGTTGGTGCCGATGGCCAGCACGATATGCGTCCACGGATCGGCCGACAGATTGGGCAGGACATGGTCGCGGATCTGGCCCGACGTTGCCGAATTGAAGCCGGCCGCCCGCCAGCGCACGGCGCGGCCTGTGCTTTGTGAAATCAGCACGGCGAGCTGCGCGGCAAGCCCGTCTTCCGAATTGCCGATGCCGACCGAAGCGGCGGAGGAATCGCCCAGCACCAGAAGCGAGATCGCCGGCGCCTTGCCTGGTATTTCGTGCATGACCGGCCCTTGCGCCGGCAGCATGCGCGTGGTGCGGCGTCGCACGCCGAGGCCTTGCCAGATATAGACCGGGAAGGCGAGCCAGGTGAGTAGGGCCGTGAACCGCATAGCAGTACCGTTAAACGATCAGCGGCAGCCTTAGCGCATGTTTTGGTCGACGGGAACGCTCTTCAATCGCAGCAACTCGCCTGCCCCGCTTGCTTGCCCAGATATTCATCGTGCAGCCGCACCCAATCCATCAGTCCGTGATAGGGGCCGTTCTCGTTGCGGCCCTTCGGCGTCATGTCGAGATAGTCGTAGGCGCCGATCTGCGCCTCGCCGCCGCGGGCGCGCGACATGAAGGTGAGCAAGATGTCGCCGGTCTCGTCCCGGTAGAAAACGCTGGTGCCGGGAAGCTCCTTCGATGTCCGTGGACGGGTTTCGAAATTGTAGGTGGTGTCGCCGGCGGCGATCTGCTTGTCGGTGAAGGAGACCTGCATGTCGAAGTTGAAATCCGAGGCATAGGACGACACCCAATCGAACTTCCAGCCCATGCGCTGCTTGTAAGGCAGAAGTTCCGCCAGTGGAGCGCGCGAAACCACGACCAGCGACACGTCGTGATGCCGCAGATGCTGATTGGCGCCGTCGATATGGTCGGCAAGGAATGAGCAGCCCTCGCAATGATTGACGCAGCCCGGCCCGAACATGAAGTGATAGACGATCAGCTGGCTGTTGCCGGCAAACAGGTCGGCCAGTCTCTTCGGCCCTTGCCCGGTCTCGAAGACATAGTCCTTCCGGATCTTCAGCCAGGGCAATTCACGCCGCTCAGCCGCGATCCGCTCGCGGAGCCGCGTCAGTTCCTTCTCGCGCGCCAGATGCGCCTTGTGCGCCTGGAACCAGTCTTCGCGCGAAACGACCTTGTTGCGATGCATGAACCTCTCCCTGAAGTGTCATTCCAAGGACGTTCGGGATGAGCACAACCCGACATCGCCAGAGAGGAAATAAGGACGGAGAGGCTCCGCCCCAAGCCCGGCAAGTCACAAACAAAAAACCCGGGCGCATCGGCCTAATGCAGTTCACTTAAGTTGGGCTGGATGAGGATCTGGTAAGACCTATCGAACAGGATGGAGATTCGTTTCCATCCTGTTCGTG
>NZ_JAMYLI010000053.1:0-19704 GCF_040317955.1 Mesorhizobium sp. M1342
GAGTAGGGGAGTAGGGGAGTAGGGGAGTAGGGGAGTAGGGGAGTAGGGGAGTAGGGGAGTAGGGGAGTAGGGTGTGTGTTCCGCAGGTACAATCTGCCCCTACTGCCTTATTCCCCTACTCCCCTAGATCAAATGCCTTCACCGGCAAGTTCCTCCGAAATCGTGCCGACCTGGTCCTGGGCGCTGCGCATCATCGGATAGATGGCCAGCACCTTTTGCCAGGCCTCGAGCGCCGATTGCTTGTGGCCGGTCAACGCCATGATCTGCGCCAGGCCGGACAGCGCACCGAAATGGCGCGGCTCGAGCTGCAGCGTATGGTCGATGTCGGACATCGACTTGCCGTAGTTCTTCATCATGAAATGCACGGTGGCACGCCGGTTCCAGCCTTCGGCATAGGTCGGCTGCAAAGTCACCACTTGGTCGAGGAAATCGAGCGCGACGTCGAATTTCTGGCTTTCGACGGCTTTTTGCGACCATTGCATCATCAGGTCGATCGAGGCGCTGCCGGATTGCGACCACTCGCCCCAGATGTTGCCGGCGATGCGCTCGGCCGCCTTTTCGTTGCGCTCGCGTTTCAGATCGCTGAACAACTGGTCGAGGCGGGCTTGTTTCGTCGTTGCGGCGGGCGGGGCGTCCTGAGTGGCCGGCGGCGCGACAGCATCATCCGCCCATGCCGGGCCATAAATGGCGCCGGAAACAAGCAGAGATGTCAAAAATGCAAAAAGAATCCGCATCACCGGACTCTAGTCCCGGGCGGCGGAACGTCAAACTGAATTTGGCGTGAAAGGCCGGCAGGCGGCAACAAGCATCAAATGGGCGGAGGCAACAGCCTCCTGCCCGAAAGCTCAGCCCTGGCGTGCCTTGTAGCGCGGGGCGGTCTTGTTGATGATGTAGACGCGGCCCTTGCGGCGAACCAGCTGGTTGTCGCGGTGACGCGCCTTCAGCGCCTTGAGCGAATTCTTGATCTTCATGGTCTTGCCTGTCGGTGTGGACCCGGTCCGGGTCGAAATTTTAAGGCGCGCCAGAAGACGCGCCTTTGAACTGTGGGTGGCTCATAAACGAGGAGCCTTGTCCCTGTCAACCGCAAGCGTGCTCCATTGCGGCTGTGAATCATCCCTGTCATCAATTATCCGCCATATCGGCCTGGCGCATTGCGCGGCCCTGGGCCGGCTGGGATGATGCGGTCGCCGTGAAGTGATTTGGAGAGAACCATGCGCCGAATGTTCCTGTCCGCCTGCCTTGTCCTGCTGGCGGCAGCTTCGGTTGCGCGCGCGCAGGAATGCGACCGCAGCGATGATAGCCAGCAGATGATGAACATCTGTGCCGGCGAAGACTATCAGGCCGCCGACGCTAGGCTCAACAAGGCCTATCAAAACCTCACCAGCTCGGATGGTGCCGACGGCAAGAGATTGCTGCAGGTGGCGCAACGCGCCTGGATCACTTTTCGCGATGCCGAGTGCGCGCATTCCACTGCCGCCAGCGAAGGCGGATCGATCCATTCGATGGAAGTCTCGCAATGCCTGACCAGATTGACCAATGATCGCGTCAAGCAGCTCGCTGCCGCGGCCAATTGCGAGGAAGGCGATGTGAGTTGCGCCAATCCAGGCGAGGACGAGAGCGACGACGTGCAGTAGGCAACCTTATGAGGCGCGACGGCTGATCCGAGTGAAGTGGCCCATCTTGCGGCCGGGCCGCGCTTCGGCCTTGCCGTAGAGATGCAGCATCAGATCGGGCTCGGCGAGAAGCTCAGGGACGCGCAGCACATCGTCGCCGATCAGGTTCTCCATCACGCAGTCGGAGTGGCGGTCCGGGCTGCCGAGCGGCAGGCCGGCGATGGCGCGGATATGCTGCTCGAACTGCGAAACGATACAGGCGGCTTCCGTCCAATGGCCGGAATTGTGCACGCGCGGCGCGATCTCGTTGGCCAGCAGCGAGCCGTCCGCCAGCACGAAGAACTCGACGCCGATGACACCGACATAGTTCAGCGCCGACAATATCGTCGATGCCGCCATTCGGGCTGCTGTCGCGGTTTCGGGCCTTACGCCGGCCGGCAAGGTCGACGTATGGAGAATGCCATTGCGGTGGACATTCTCGGCCGGATCGTAGGCGACGACCGCACCGTCCAGCCCACGCGCCGCGATCACCGAGATCTCGCGCTCGAACGGCACGAAGGACTCCAGGATCAGCGGCACATTGCCCATCGCCTCGCAGGTGCCGGCAAGACCGCCGGCTTCCATGTTGCTGAAGACGCGCTGGCCCTTGCCGTCATAGCCCATGCGCCGAGTCTTCAGGATGCCGCTGCCGTCGAACGCTTTCAGCGCCGCCGTCAGCTCGTCATCATTGTCGACGGCGTGGAAATTCGCGGTGGCAATGCCGATGCCGTTGAGGAATGTTTTTTCGTCCACCCGGTCCTGCGCCACTTCCAGCGCACGCGCCGGCGGATAGACCGGAACCTTGGCGGCCAGAGCGCTGGCGGCCGCGACCGGGACGTTCTCGAACTCGTAGGTGATGACGGAACTCGACGCTGTCAGTTCGGCAAGGGCGGCCGAGTCGTCATAGGCAGCTGTTATTTGCCGGTTGGCGACCTGTGCCGCGGGGCAATCCGCTTGCGGCTCCAGCACCACGGTGCGGTAGCCGAGGCGGGCGGCGGCAACAGCCAGCATGCGGCCGAGTTGGCCGCCGCCAATGATGCCGATGGTCGATCCGGCGGGCAGGCTCACGGCGTATCCGTCGGTTCTGCCGCGACCTTAGCGGTCTGCGCGGCGCGCCAGGCATCCAGACGGACGGCAAGGCTATCATCGTTCAGGGCCAGCACGGCAGCGGCCAGAAGGGCTGCGTTGGCGGCGCCGGCCTTGCCGATGGCCAGCGTGCCCACGGGAATGCCGGCCGGCATCTGGACAATGGACAGCAGCGAATCCTGCCCGGAAAGCGCTTTCGATTCCACCGGCACACCGAACACCGGCAGCGGCGTCATCGCCGCCGTCATGCCGGGCAGGTGCGCCGCACCGCCGGCGCCGGCGATGATCACCTTGTAACCGGCCGCCTTGGCGCCTTTGGCGAAATCATAGAGCCGGTCCGGTGTGCGATGCGCGGAAATGATCAGCCGCTTGTGCGGGATGCCTAGTGCTTCCAGCGTTTCGGCGGCATGACGCATCGTCGCCCAGTCGGACTGGCTGCCCATGATGATGGCGACGTCGGCGCGTTGATCGTCCAAGTCCGTGTTCCCCGGCGACAAAGGCGCGCCTTAGCGGAATTCGCGCGAGGCCGCAAGGATAGGCGGCCGCCGCTTCGGTCCGGCAAGACGAAACCAGCCGTTCAGATGCCGTCGCGCTCGGCCTCTGGCGTCGAGACCAGCAACGCCGAAGCCGCGTTGGCAGCGGTGACCGCCGCGTGCATGGTCTCTCCTCGGGCAAGTCCCGCGGCCAGCGCGCCAACGAATTCATCGCCGGCGCCATGCGTGCTGGCGACCTTGACCGGGACGGCCAGCAGCGCAAAGGCCTCGCCGGTCTGGTCGCAGGAGGCGACGCCCTCGCCGCCCGCCGTGACAATCGCCACCGGATAAAGATCGGCCAGCAATCGTGCGGCTTGCGCGGCCCCGTCCTGCGTCTCCACCACTGCTGTGCCAGCCAGGAATTCCGCCTCGATTGCGTTGACCACCAATATGTCGACCAGGGCGATCAACTCGTCGGAGAGTTTGCGCGCGGGGGCCGCGTTGAGCACGACGCGGCCGCCCTGTGCTTTGACGGCGCGTGCGGCGGCAATGTTGCCGGCTTCCGGCACTTCGTTCTGTAACAAAAGCACTGCCGTTTGGGCCATCACATCGGAAGCAGAGGCAATGTCGGCATGGCCCAGTGTCAGATTGCTGCCTGAGACGATCACCGCGCCATAGTCGCCGCCCGCGTCGAAGATCGCCACGCTCATGCCGGAGCTGGCGCCAGCGGCCACCCGCACGAAGCGGTGGTCGACCAGCGCGCGATCGAGATTGGCCAGCAACGCCCGCCCGAAATCATCGTCGCCGACGGCGCCGATCATCGCCGCGCGCACGCCGGCCCGCGCCGCCGAGACAGCCTGGTTGCCGCCCTTGCCGCCGCATTTCGGGTGCCAAGCATGGCCGGTCACCGTCTCGCCCTTGCGTGGGCGGTCGGGCGCGTCGACCATGATGTCGTAGTGCAAGCTGCCGAACACGGTGACCAGCGGCGATGTCGTCATGAGCCCCGGTCTTTTCGTTTCGATGTCACCGCCGACATGGTGCGGCCGAGGTTGCGCTCCGCCGCCTGATAATCGCGCTGCGCCACCGCCACGAACAGCGCGTCGAGGATGTTGAGCTGGGCAATGCGCGCCGCTGCGTTCTCGCCCATCAGCGGCGAGCCTTGCGCGGTCGAGCAAAGCACGATGTCGGCGACCGCAGCCAGCGGCGAGTTGTCGTAGTTGGTGATGGCCAGCGTGCGGGCACCGTTCTTGCGGGCCAGCTGGATGGCGTCGATGACGGCCGACGTGTTGCCCGAATGCGAGAAGCCGACGGCGATGTCGTCGCCGCCGAGCAGCGAGGCCGACATCAGCATCATATGCGAATCGTCATAGACCGATGCGCGGATGCCGATGCGCAGAAACTTGTGCGAGACATCGCGGGCAATCTGCGCCGAGCCGCCGACGCCATAAAAATCCCGGCTCTTCGCACGGTAGAGAAGATCGGCGGCGCGGTCGAAATCCTCGATATCGAGGATCGCCAGCGTTTCCTCCAGCGCCTGGATGGAGGTGCGGAACACCTTCTGCACGATCTCGGCCGAACTGTCGTCGGACGACAGTTCCTGATGCATCTCGGCGGTCGGCAGGCGACTGTATTCATAGACGGCGGTGCGGAAGTCGCGATAGCCGGAAAAGCCTAGCTTCTTGGCGATCTTGACCACCATCGCCTCGGACACGCCGGACTCTTCGGCGATCTGCTTCAGCGGAATGCTCTCGTCGAAGCCGCGCCGGCCGAAGACGGTTTCCACCACCTTCGCCTCCAACGGGGTGAGATGCGGCATCATCATGCGGATGCGTGGTCCTACCGCTTTCAGGTCCAGCCCGCTCAAGGTCATCCACGCCCCCTCGTCACGCGATCGATAAGCATCGCGGCGAGGATTATAAGACCAGTTGCCAGAAGCTGATAGAAGGACTGGACGTTCATCAGCGTCAAACCGTTGCGCATGGCGCCGAGGATGATAGCGCCCAGGATGGTGCCGACGATGCTGCCCTTGCCGCCCATCAGCGAGGCGCCGCCGATGGCGGCAGCCGCGATGGCGTCGAGTTCCCAGAGATTGCCGAGGATGGGCTCGGCGGCGCCGAGCCGGCCGATCAGGATCTGCGCGGCAAGCGCTGCCAGCAGGCCTGAGATCATGTAGGCGGCGATCTTGGTGCGGGCAATCGGCACGCCGGCGATGTAGGCCGCCTCCTCGTTGCCGCCGACGGCAAGCAGATATTCGCCGAAGGGCGTCTTCTTCAAAACGACCCAGGCGACGACAGCCACGCAGGCGACGATGACGACCGCCAGAGGCAGTCCAAACAGCGATCCGTTGAAGATGGCGCGGAACCCCGCGGGCAGGCCCAGAACCGGATTGCCGCCGGTGTAGATCAGTGCCAGCGCCCGGTAGGTGCTGAGCGTCCCCAATGTGACGATGAAGGGCTGCAGCCCGACATAGGCGACGAGCACGCCGTTGACGAGGCCGCAGGCAAGGCCAATGGCGAAGCCGGCGGCGATGGCCAGCGGAAACGGCACGCCGGCGACCATCATAGAGGCCGAGATGACGGCCGAGAGCGCTGCCGTCGGCCCGACCGACAGGTCGATGCCGCCGGAGATGATGACAAGCGTCATGCCCAGCGCCAGACAGGCATTGATGCTCGACTGCTGCAGGATGTTGATCAGGTTGCGCTCGGCGAAGAAGCCAGGCACCAGCGCGCCGAATACTGCCAGGATCACGACAAGGCCGATCAGCGTGCCGGCGTCGCGCATGGAAACGCCGCGCAGGAATTCGGCGCGTGGCCGCACCAGAGTGGTATCCGACATATCCGTCACCTCTGCCTTGCCTGTTACGCGGCCGGCGTTTGCGTTTGCGGGATGGCGTGCGCCGCGATCGCCTGTTCGCTGATATCGTCTCTGTGGAGTTCGGCCGCGATCGTGCCGTCGCGCATGACCAGCACGCGGTCGGCAAGCCGGATCACTTCGGGGAGCTCGGAGGAGACGACGATCACGGCATGGCCCTCGGCGGCGAGTTCCTCGATCAGATGATAGATCTCCGCCTTGGCGCCGACATCGATGCCGCGCGTCGGTTCGTCGAACAAGAGGATGCGGGTTCCCGCCGCCAGCCAGCGGCTGATGATCGCCTTCTGCTGGTTGCCGCCGCTGAACAGGCGAATCGGCCGGTCGAGCAGAAACGGCCGCAGGTTGACACGGCTCATCTTCTCGACGGCCACGTGTTTCAACCTGGCGTGATCGATGAGACCGCGCGGCGCGAACACGGCCATCGAGGCGAGCGCCATATTGCAGGTGATCGAGCGCAGCGGCACGATGCCTTCGCGTTTGCGCTCCTCCGGCACCAGTCCGACGCCGGCGGCAATCGCATCGCGCGGGCTGGCGAAGCGCGCCGCCTTGCCGTCGATTGCAATCGTCCCGGCCGTGGCGCGATCGGCGCCGGCCAAGAGCCGCAAAAGTTCAGTGCGGCCGGAACCGACCAGGCCGGCAATGCCCAGCACCTCGCCGCAATGCAGATTGAACGACACGTTGCGCACCTTCGTCGCCGAAGAGAGGCCACGCGCGCTCAGCATGACCTTGTTCGTGGCATGGGAATTATGGTGTTCCCGCGCCAGTTCGCGGCCGACCATCATCGCCACGACCGCTTTCTCCGACAGGTCTTTCAGATCGACGGAATCGACGACGACGCCATCGCGCATGATGGTGGCGCGCCGGCAGATGCCGAACACCTCATCCAGCTTGTGCGAGACATAGACGACGGCGACGCCATCGCGCGCCAAACCTGTAATGACTTCGGCGAGCCGTTCGAATTCGCTCGGCGTCAGGCTCGATGTCGGCTCGTCCATGGCGACGATGCGGGCGCGATCGAGCAGCGCGCGAGCGATCTCGACGATCTGCCGCTGCGCCACCTTCAGGGTACCAAGGGGTGCCGCCGGATCGATGGAGGGATCAATGGCCGCAAGAGCATCCGCAGCACGGCGCTCTTGCTCGCGCCGGGCGACGAAGATACCGCCGCGCGTCAGCGGATGGCCGAGGAACATGTTCTGGGCGACGCTGAGGCGCGGTACCTGCTGCAATTCCTGATGGATCATGGCGACGCCCGCAGCGCGTGCGGCGACCGGGTTGGCGAGTGTAACCGGCTTGCCGTCGATGAGGATGCTTCCCGCTGTCGGCCTGTAGACGCCAGACAGGACGCGCAGCAGCGTCGACTTGCCGGCGCCGTTTTCGCCGAGCAGGCCGTGGATTTCACCGGCCCCGACCGAGAGTGACACCTCGTGGAGCGCCCGTACGGCCGGAAACAGCTTGGAAATGCCCTTGAATTGCAGCCGGGGTGACATCGGGTTCTATCTCCGGGCAAGAGTGCCGGCCGGCAGCGAATTGCTCTGGCCGGCACCCGCCGATTAGCCTTATTGGCCCGCAGCCGCGTCCTCGAGCAGTGCCTTGCGCGCGCCAGCGCCGGAATAGCGATCGGCATTGTCCTTGGTGATCAGCGCCTGCGGCGTGGCGACGACGCGCGGCAGCTTCTGTCCCGCGACGAGACGCAGAGCTGTTTCCAACGCCACTTCGCCGGTCAGCACCGGGAAGCTGTCGACCGTGCCGGTCAGTTCGCCGGCGCGGATCGAGGCATAGGCGTCGGAAATGCCGTCGGTGCCGAAGACCGCAACCTTGTCCTGCAGGCCGGCGGCCTTGACCGCCTCGACGATGCCCAGCGCCATGCCGTCATTGTTGGCATAGAAGCCGACCAGGTCGGGGTGCTGCTGCAGGATGTTGGTGGCCGCGTCATAGGAGGTCTGGCGATCCCAGTTGCCGGGAACGCTGGCGACGACCTCGAACTTGCCTTCCTCGGTGATGGTCGACTTGAAGCCGTCTGTGCGCTGCACGGCGGCATAGACGCCGGCCTGGCCTTCGACGATGGCGACCTTGCCGCCATCCGGACGATTCTTGATGAACCATTTGGCGACGCGCACGCCATTGTCGCGTTGGACATTGCCGACATAATGCTCGGCCTGCGGGATAACGGCGTCATTGACGTTGACCACCGGCACGTTGGCGGCCTTGGCCTGCTCCATGATCGGCTGCAGATTGGCATCCGTCTGCGGCGAGACGAGCAGCACGTTGTAGCCCTGCGTCACCAGGCCTTCGGCGATGGTGAGCTGGCCGAGCTGGTCGCCCTCGCTCTGCGCTGCCTGATAGACGACGGGAACGCCGACCTTGGCGCCGAATGCCGTGTAGCCCTCGCCCAGCGAGCGCCAGTATTCATTGGTCAGCGTCTTGGAGACCGCGCCTGCCTTGGTGCCTTCGGGCAGCTTGGGGAACGCGCCGAACTTGGCCTGGACCTGCGACCAGTCGATGCGGTCCTTTTCCGTGTCGGAATTGAGTGGCGCGAGGTCGGCGGAAAAGGCAGAGCCGATCGAGAGCGCCATCAATGCGGCGGTAGCGGTGGCAAGCAGAAGTTTCATTGTATTCCTCCCTGGTTGAAAACGGTGATGGCGCGGATGCCTCAGCTATCCGGCCCGAGCATGATTTCCTGGATGATGGCCTGCGACGTCACGGCGTCCTGGCTGTCCATGGCGGCGGACAGGCGATTGTCCTGCTCCAGCCGGTCGACGACGCGCAGCATGCGCTTGACGGTGGCGATGTTGACTTCGCACTCGCGCACCGGATCGAGCCCGGTCATATCGGGGAACGTGTCGAAATAGATGGCGCCGGCGTAACCGTCGCGGCGAATCTGCCTGAGCAGCTCGATGGTCTGCAGCGTGTGCACCGCGCCGACCATCAGGCCGTCGTCGCGCTTGGCGTAGCCGTCGTTCAGGTGCACGCCGAGCAGCTTGCTGTGACGCGCCACCAGGGCCGCGGCAAAGGCCGGCTGTTCGTCGGCGTAGAGCACATGAGCGAAATCGAGCGTGACGCCGAGATTGGGCAGGCCCACATCGCGGATCGCCAGCAAGGTCGTCGCCGCATCCGGCATCAGGCTGTAAGAGCGTGGTTCGTTCGGTTTGTATTCAAGGCTGATCTGACAGTCGGGATCATGTGTCGCAACTTCACGAATCCCATCAATTTCGTGTTGCCAAAGCGTTGAATAGTCGGCCTGGAAGGCGTAGTCGAAGCCATCTTGGCCGAGCCACAGCGTCATCAGGCTGGCGCCGGCCTCACGCACGGCATCGATGCCGGCCTTGGTCAGGTCGATGGCCTCGCGGCGCACCGCCGGATCCGGATTGGTGAAGGCGCCGAGCTTGAAGGCGGGGTTGGAGTAGTAGCGCATGGCAAAGCCATTGATGGAAAGCCCGAGATCGCCCAGTTTCAGGGTGATTTCCGTGGGCTTTTCACCGACGTGGTCAGGAAAGTTGAGGTCGAGATCGGTAAGCCCCTCGACCTTGGCGGCGCGCGCCGCCATCTGCAGCAGCGACGGCTTGCCGGTAAGATCGGGCCACTCGGCCTGCGGTCGCGAGGCAAAGGAATTCAGGCGCGTGGCGAAACGGTTGGCTGTCATGAGCGATCCTTCATCGTCATGACTTCACATAAATATAGATATTTGTAAAGTTATTGTTGAAAAGTTGTGAAGCAGCCGCCAAGCTGGAACCGCCAAGGCGCGCAGAGGGAGCCGGCAGTTTCCTGGCCGGTGCCCTGGAGAGCCCGTCAGGGCAGGAGGCGCATGATGGCGCGTGCCGGTTACGGCCGACGCATTTCAGGTAGCGATTCGCCGGGTGTTCAATCTGGCCAGCGTAAGACGCCGGACGAATCCTTGCGGGCGACTTTCATCGCATCGGCCGGGCGGTCCTTGGCGGTCAATATGGCGCGCAGCCGTTCGGCGACGATCTCGGCCTCGCCGGGATGAAGATTGCAGGGGTCGAGGAAGAAATGGCCGCGCTCCACCTCGTGGTTGCGCACGATAATCGGCGGCGAGCCCGTCGCCAATGCCGAGGTGAGACCGGCCGCCGTGAACCGGCTTTCGGGCAGTACAAAAATCTGAAGCCGATCCAGAGGGTTGGCGGTCGGATCCGGGATGATCTGCGCGATGACGCCCGGCAGCCCGTGCAACGTGTCCTTCCACAGGTTGAGCGCGGCGTCTTCGCGGCGGCGGATGCCGGCATGGTCGCGCTTTTCCCAGGCTTCCAGTGCGGCCATGGTGCCGGCGATGCTTTCCTTGCCGACCTTCATGGCGCGGGCGACGCCGCGGTTCTGCAGATAAGCGGCGCGAACCAGATCCTTGCGGCCGGTGACGATGCCGCTGGTCGGCCCGCTCAGGAATTTGTGGCCGCTGTAGATGACAATGTCGGCGCCGCGCGCGAGGAAGTCGCGCAGATCATACTCTGAAGCCGCATCCACGATCACCGGGACACCCCTGGCGTGGCAGATCTCGCAGAATTCCTCCAGCGACAGCATGCCATACTGCACGGTGTGGTGCGCAACGACATAGAGGCCCGCCGCCGTGCGGTCGTTGATCGCGTCGCGCACATGATAGTCCTGCGTCACGCTGACCGTGCCGGCCGGCACGACCCTGGCGCCCGCCAGCCGGACCGACTGGTCGATCGGCGCACCATAGTTGACGATGTGGCCGAGCTGGACGATGACCTCCGACTTGAGACCTTCCGTGTTATCAGGCAGCCGCTCGATGGCGAGCAGATTGGTCCCCGTCATCGCACCGGCGATCGCCATGGTGATGCCGCTGGCGCAGCAGGCAGTGATGAAACCGGTTTCGCCGCCGGTCAGGCGCGCGACGATCGTGCTTGCGGCGCGTTGCAGGTCATCCATTTCCACCCATTGCGAGGCCATTTCCGCCATGGCGCTGATCGCTTCGGGGACAATGATCGACGCGCCGAGCGCGGTCATCGTGCCGGAGACATTGATGATCGGGCGAAGGCCGAGCCGTTCGCGGATGGTGGTGTTGGAGCCGTCGGTGGAAGTGGTTTTCATCTCTCGGATTCCATTCTTCTAAAGGTCAGGCGGCGATCTCGACAACCGCCTCGATTTCAACGGTGATGTTTCCAGGCAAGGAGCCGACGCCGATCGCCGAGCGGGCATGGCCGCCGATATTGTCGAACACATCGGCAAACAGGTCGGAACAGCCATTGACCACTTTCGGGTGGTCGCTGAAGGTCGGTATGGCGTTGACGAAGCCGAGCAGCTTGACGACGCGCACGATCCGGCCAAGGTCGCCGGTGGCTGCGTGCATGACGGCAAGCAGATTGAGGCCGGTGAGGCGGGCATGGCCATAAGCCTGCTCGACGGTGACATCGTCTCCTACCTTGCCGGTGAACAGTTTGCCATCGGTGCGCAGCGGTCCCTGGCCGGACAGGAAGATCAGCCGGCCGCTTTCGGCATGGGTGACGAAGTTGGCGATCGGGGTCGGCGGCTCGGGCAGCGTCAGGCCCAACGCGGCGAGCCGGATATAAGGCGTCATGAAAGAAGGCTCCTTACGACAGCGTTCGCTGTCCCGTTCTAGAAATGCGAGGCGCGGAAGCGTGCCAGGAAGGTGCGCAGGCGCTCATTGTCGGTGTCGGCTGCCAGGATTTCGGCGGGTGGACCCGCCGCGCTGACGCCGCCATCGGCCATGAAGATGATGCGGCTCGAGGCATCTCGGGCAAAGGCCATTTCGTGCGTGACCATCACCATCGTCATGCCGTCCTCGGCCAGGCTGCGCACGACCTCAAGCACCTCGCCGACCAGTTCCGGGTCGAGCGCGGATGTTATCTCGTCGAGAAGCAGGATCTTCGGCCCCATGGCCACGGCGCGGGCAATGCCGACGCGCTGCTGCTGGCCGCCGGACAGTTCGGCGGGCAGGCTGTCGGCCTTGTGGGCTAGACCGACCCGGCCGAGCCAGTGTT
The DNA here is from genome assembly GCF_040317955.1 of Mesorhizobium sp. M1342. Lineage (NCBI taxonomy): Bacteria > Pseudomonadati > Pseudomonadota > Alphaproteobacteria > Hyphomicrobiales > Phyllobacteriaceae > Mesorhizobium > Mesorhizobium sp. M1342. The sequence continues at coordinate 12,058 of NZ_JAMYLI010000053.1, forward strand.
CGGCGATGGTGCGCGCTTCGGCGTTGCTCTTGCCGCGCACCTTGGTGAGGCCAAGCATGATGTTGCCGGCGGCTGTCAGGTGCGGAAAGAGGTTGAAGCTCTGGAACACCATGCCGGTCTCGGCGCGCATCGCGGCGAGATCGCGTTCGCTGCGACGCTGGCGGGTTCCGGCTTCGCGAAAGCCGACCTCCTTGCCGTCGATGCGAATCGAACCACTGTCATAGCTTTCGAGAAAGTTGACGCAACGCAGCAGCGTGGTTTTGCCGCTGCCGGAGGGGCCGATGACCGTCACCACCTCCCCCTTCGCCACCTGCAGGCTGACCGAACGCAGGACCTGGACGGTCCCAAAGGCTTTGGAAACGTCCAGGACGTCGAGAAGGGCCGGGGTGTTTTTCGGACTTGTGGACATTGCTATTCCCGGATGAAGGAGAAACGCCGCTCGAGCCGCCGGCTGGCGAGCGAAAGGGCATAGTTGACCGCGAAGTAGATGAGCGCGCCGAGAATATAGAGCGGCATGGCCTCGTAGGTGCGGCCGATGACCTGGTTGATGGCCTGCATCAGGTCGGTGATGCCGAGCAGCGATACCAGTGCGCTGCCCTTGACCGCATCGGTGACGCCGTTGATCCAGGGCGGCAGGAAGCGCCTGAACGCCTGTGGGAAAATGACGTAGGCGAGCCGCTGGCGAAAGGTGAGTCCGATCGCCATCGCCGCCTCGGACTGCCCTTTCGGAATGGAGCCGACAGCACCTCTGAAATATTCGACGACCTGGGCTGTCTTGAACAGGGTCAGCGCCAGCACGGCGGCCCAGAACGACGGCAGATGAAGCCCGACGGCCGGCAGTCCGTAATAGACAAAGAAGATGAGCACCAGGATCGGGACGCCGCGGATGGTGTCGCTGAAGATGCGCACGGCCCATTGCAACGGCACCGGGCCATAGACCAGACCGACGCCCATGATCACGCCGGCAATCAGCGAAAACACCACGACCAGCAGGGATACCCACAGTGTCAGCGCAAAGCCCTGGGCGAGGAAAGGCAAGGCATAGGCGATCTGGGTCAGCATGTCAGCGCGCCGCCCTGAACCGGCGCTCGACAAGCCGAAGCGCAAAAAGCAAGATGTAGCCGGTCACCAGATACATCGCCGTGACCACGAGATAGACCTCGACGATGCGGAAGGTGTTGAAGTTGATCCACTGGGCGCCATAGGTCAGCTCCGGCACCGAAATGACCGAGGCGACGGAGGTGTCCTTGAACAGCGATATGAAGGTGTTGGACAATGCCGGCAAGGTGATGCGCAGCATGGTCGGCAGGCGCACGTTGAGCAGCCTTTGCCAGGGCGTCAGGCCGATTGCCTTGCCGGCGTCCAGCTGTCCGCGCGGAACGGCTTCGAGCCCGGAGCGAAACACCTCGACCAGATAGGCGCCGCTATAGAGCGACAGCGTGACGACGAACGAGGTCGGCGCGCTGTAGGCGATGTCGACCACTGTCGGCAGGCCGTAGAAGACGAGGTAGACGAGCAGGATCAGCGGCACGTTGCGGATGAATTCGACGTAGGCGGCGATGATGGTGCGCACGATGCGTCCGGCAGACACGTACCAGACCGCCAGAACCAGGCCGATGACGGTGCCGATGGCGATCGATATGACGGCGAGCTCGAGACTGAGCAGCAGTCCTCCCCACAGCTTGTCGAAGTGCCGCCAGATCAGGTTGAAATTAAGGGCATAGCCCATGCGTCCGCCTCAGTGCCGCAGGCTTAGAGCAGTTCACCGTTTCACGGAAACGGCGACCCGCTCTAACTCTTTGTTTTGACGCAATTCCGGGCGGAAAACCGTTTCACACTTTTCCTGGAATTGCTCTAGGGAGGCGGAAGGGCGCTGGATACGCCCATCCCCCCGGCAGGGCAGATGGCTGGGAAGCCCGGATGGCGCGCCGGCGGCTCCTGTCCGAAAAAGTCCTTGAAGGCGGCATCGTAGAGTGCGTTTTCGTGGCCGAACATGGCGATGGTGAAGGTCGAGTTGACGAAGGTCAGCCAGTCAAGGTCGCCTTGCCGGAGTGCCGCGCCATAAAGCATGCTCAGCCAGCTCTTGCCGGCGTCGAAATATCTGTCCGGATTGCGCGAGGCGAGCCAGCGCACCGTGGACAGATCGACGGCAGCGGCGTCGACGCGTTTCGATTCCAGTGCCTGCAGCACGTTGGCCTGGGTATCGATCTGCATAACCTGGCACTCGGGCAGCACCGAATGCACCTGCGCCTCGGCATCGACATTCTGCAGGATGGAGACGCGTGTCGCCGAGCCGCCGGCAAGCAGCTTGTCGAAGGTCTTGTTCTCGGCGGTCGGAAGGCTCAGCAGGGCGACGCCCTCGACGTAGTAAGGCCGGGAAAAATTGACCAGCTGCGAGCGCTGGGCGCTCATCGTCATGAACTGAATGGTGATGTCGACCTTGTTGGTGGTGACGTTGGGGATGCGCTGTGCCGGATCCTGCATCACGAACTCGACCTTGGTCGGATCGTCGAAAAGGCCCTTGGCAAGAATGCGCCCCATGGTGATGTCCATGCCGACGAGTTCGCCGGCATCGTTCTCGAAGTGCCACGGCGCATTGGTGCTGCCGGTGCCGACGATCAGCTTGCCGCGATCGAGCACGGTGCGCAGCAGGCTGTCGGGTGCTGCCTGGGCAGCGGCCTTTTGGGCATCGACGGTTACCGCCGCACCCACGACGCCGGCCGCGGCCAGTCCCGCCATTCCCAATTTCAGAAAATCACGTCTTCCGGATGTGTCGTTCACGGCGACCTCCTTTCGTTTGTGTTCCCCTTGCACAGGCAATACACGCGTCAGTGACGTCGAAGCGATTGTCTCTTACAAGAGACGCATGTATCCTGTACAGGACAGATACTAACACCGGGAATCAACAATGCAAGATGGCAATACCTCGGCACTTTCAGCCGGCGAGAAGATTTCGGGCTCCCGTGAAAAGGGGCTCAACCGGGTGCTCGAGATTCTGGAGTTTCTTCACACGACCCAGCGCGCGATCGGCATTGGCGACCTTGCCAAGGGCGTGAACGCGCCCCGCTCGACGACCTATACGCTGGTGCGGTCGCTGGTCGATGCGGGACTGCTGGAAATGGAAGGCGACGGCAATCGCGTCTATTTCGGCAAGAAGCTCTATCTCTACGGAATGGACTATGTGCGGGGCAACGACCTTTTGAGGCGGGGGCGCCAGGAGGTCGACAATCTGTCGCGCGAGACCGGCGAGACTTCCGAACTGTGCATGCTGCAGAGCGGCCGCTATACGATCGTCCATGCGAGTCCCGGCACCAGACCGTTCCGCATCAGTTCCGCCACCGGCTTGCAGATACCGCTGCCCTGGACAGCCTCGGGGCGGCTGCTTCTGGCGGGGCTGGAGAAGGCTGAGATCGAAGACATGGTGTCAAACGACGATCTCGTGCTGCCCGACGGGCGCAAACTGCGGCTTGACGATTTCGTCGCCGACATCGCAAAAGCGCAGGTCACCGGCCATTGCGTCACTTCGGGCCTTGTCGATGCCTATACGAAGTGCCTTGCCGCACCGGTGTTTTCAGCGCCGGGCAAGGTCGAGGCGACGATGTGCCTGGTGGTCCCCATCGATACGTCCGAGGAGCGGACCGGCGAACTCATCGGCCTGCTGCGTGATCGTGCCGCAAAGCTTTCGATCGCCGGGTAGCGCGCGGGCGAGCGAATGCCAACTCACGCAATGATGTCGGGAATGATCTTGTCTTCCAGTGCCATCAGCCGATCCTTGAGGAACAGCTTCTTCTTCTTCATGCGCTGGATCTGCAGCGGATCGCAGGCCATGGCGATCATCGCGTTGATGGCGGCATCGAAATCGGCGTGTTCCTGCTTCAGGCGGGAAAATTCGAGGCGAATATCGGCCTGTTCCTGATCGGACATTCTCTACCGTCTGCACGTCTGCGGCGCCCAAAGCTGGGCCTGATTGGGCGGGGCCGGGTGTTTTGTCACCGGCGTGCAGCCCATATCACATTTCACAGTGTCGTGGAATGCTACCACGGATCATTCGACATCGCCCGCGGAAGGTGACACACTGTCACCGTGCCGTCACAGAAGCGAACCTGCGGTGGACGCGCCGTGACGGTTGCAATCGAGGAAAACCATGAAAGGGAGAACCAATCATGTCTCTTGCATCCCATCTTGATGAGTTGCAGCGGAAACACGGCGACATCGAACGTGAAATCGATGACGCGATGAATCATCCATCGGTCGACGACCTCGAAATCGTGAATCTCAAGCGACGCAAGCTGGCACTCAAGGACGAGATTGAAAAACTAAGAGGCAAACCGACCACGCATTGATACCCTCCTGACATAGCCGCCCAATATCCGCGGCCTCTTTTCCCGGCGGCACCACGCCGCCGGTGTGGAGGGTTTTGATTTCCAGCACCGGTCTGTCAGCCGAAGCTGGACTTGCACAGGCTCAATTTCCGCTTCGGCCGTCGCCCGTTTCGCCAGATCATCGATTGTTTCCTGGCCTCTGGTGGCGGACCGATTCCGGCCAGTGGCGACCTGTCGCCATTGACAAGCCATCTTTGCTCCTCCACCTCATGCCCGGACCTCAGCGCATCGGCCCGGGGCGTCGTTGTGCGTCCATGCAGGACACAAGATGCTCCAGAGACAAAAGGCTGCCGGCATGACCGGATATTTTTCCTCTCCTTTTCCCCGCCGTACGTCGGTCGGCGTCGATGTCGGCGGCGTGATCGTCGGCGGCGGCGCGCCTGTCGTCGTCCAATCGATGACCAACACCGACACGGCCGATATCGACCAGACCGTTGCGCAGGTCGCAGCCCTGCACCGGGCCGGGTCGGAGATCGTGCGCATCACCGTCGATCGCGACGAGAGCGCCGCCGCCGTGCCGCGCATTCATGAGCGGCTTCAGCGGCTGGGTATCCACGTGCCGCTGGTCGGCGATTTCCACTATATCGGCCACAAGCTTTTGGCCGATCATCCGGCCTGCGCCGAGGCGCTGGCCAAATACCGCATCAATCCGGGCAATGTCGGCTTCAAGGACAAGAAGGACCGCCAGTTCGCCGATATCGTCGAGATGGCGATCAAGCATGACAAGCCGGTACGCATTGGTGTCAACTGGGGCTCGCTCGACCAGGAGCTTTTGACCCGGCTGATGGACGACAACCAGGACAAGGGTTTCCCGCTGACGGCCCAGGAGGTGATGCGCGAGGCGATCGTGCAGTCGGCGATCCTGTCGGCCGAGATGGCGGAAGAGATCGGCCTTGGCCGCGAGAAAATCATCCTGTCGGCCAAGGTCAGCGGCGTGCAGGACCTGATCGCCGTCTATACCGAGCTCGCCACCCGCTCCAACCACGCGCTGCATCTCGGCCTGACCGAAGCCGGCATGGGCTCGAAGGGCATCGTCGCTTCGTCGGCCGCCATGGGCATCCTGCTCCAGCAAGGCATCGGCGACACCATCCGCATCTCGCTGACACCGGAGCCGAATGGCGACCGCACGCGCGAGGTGCAGGTGTCGCAGGAATTGCTGCAGACCATGGGGTTCAGGCAGTTCGTGCCGATCGTCGCCGCTTGCCCCGGCTGCGGCCGCACGACCTCGACCGTGTTCCAGGAACTTGCCCAGAACATCCAGGCGGATCTCAGGAAGAATATGCCGGTGTGGCGCGACAAATATCCCGGCGTCGAGAACCTCAAGGTCGCGGTGATGGGTTGCATCGTCAACGGCCCGGGCGAGTCCAAGCATGCCGACATCGGCATTTCGCTGCCCGGCACCGGCGAGACGCCGACCGCGCCTGTCTTCGTCGACGGCAAGAAGGCGGCGACGCTGCGCGGGCCGTCGATCGCCGCGGATTTCGAGAAAATGGTCGCCGACTATATCGAACAGCGGTTCGGTCGCGGCGGCAAGGCCGCGGCAGAGTAAGTCAAATGCAGCGTTTCCTATGGGCGACGCTGATCCTGCTGTACGGGCTGACCTGGTCGGCCCTTGTGCAGGCCGATCCGCCGCAATCCGCTAAGCAGCGGCTGATCGACAAAGTCTGCAATCTGATCCAGGCGCATGCCGACCAGAACGGCCTGTCCAGGGATTTCTTCGCCCGGCTGATCTGGAAGGAAAGCCGTTTCGATCCCAACGCCGTCAGTCCGGTCGGCGCCGAAGGCATTGCCCAGTTCATGCCGGGCACCGCCAAGATGCGCGGGCTTGCCAATTCCTTCGACATCAACCAGGCGATTCCGGCTTCGGCTAGATATCTCGCCGAAATGAAAACCGGCTACGGCAATCTCGGCCTGGCCGCCGCCGCCTACAATGCCGGCGAGAGCCGGGTGTCGCGCTGGCTCAGCTCCGGGGGGTTCCTGCCAATGGAGACCGAAAGCTATGTCTTAGACATCATGGGCGAACCAGCCGACAAGTTCACGGACCGGGCCTATGCTGGAAAAGTCGAGCCGCTCGACGCAAAGACGGATTTTGCCGTCGCTTGCCGAAAACTGCCGGTGATCATGTCGCGGACGGTGGCCATGGCTTCGATCAACATAAAGCCATGGGGCATCCAGGTGGCCGGCAATTTTCGCCGCAGTGCCGCGATCAACCAGTGGCTCAGGGTAAGGAGCCGGTTCCCGGCCCTGCTCAACGGGCATGATCCGGTGGTCAGCCGGGTGCGCACGCCGATCGGCCGGCGCGGCATCTACGCGGTCAGGATCGGTGTCGACCGCCGCGCCGATGCCAACGTTATTTGCCAGAAATTGCAAAGTGTCGGTGGGGCGTGCGTGGTGGTGCGCAACCGGTAATTTGGCCGCTGCCGGCGCGATGTTCTGTCTGAGAAAGGCATTTATAAGCGACAGCCGGAACGTCGCATCCAGCAAAGATTTCAGCTATAGCGGCCGCCATCTTTACTGGGCGGCGGCCCTGTCTTTGACGAGCAGCATGGGTCTCAACATGTTCGATGGATACATTATCTGCGGCACGCCGAGGACCGGAAGCACGCTGCTGTGCAAGCTTCTGGCATCCACGAAGACGACTGGCGATCCGCACTCATTCTATCGGCGGCAGGATGTGCTGGAGTGGGCTGAAGAGTGGAAGCTGCCCGATCGCGACACGATGAGTGAGCTCGACTTCAATGTCGCCTATCTCAACGCGGCGATCGCTGCGGGCAAGGGTGGAACCGGCCTCTTCGGCCTTCGCTTGATGCGCGAAAATCTGGATGAGCTTTCGACGATCCTCGACCGGATTTTCCCGAAACTGCCGTCGGACAGAGCGCGGTTCGAAAGAGCATTCGGCAATGTTCTCTACATACACCTCTCGCGGGAGGACAAGCTCGCGCAGGCTGTCTCCCTGATCAAGGCAGAGCAGACCGGTCTTTGGCATATCGCTCCCGACGGCACCGAGATCGAAAGGGTCGCGCCGCCGAAAGAGCCTCAATATGATTTCGAGCGGATCAAACGAGAGGTCACGGAACTCGAGACCTATGACGCGGCCTGGAACATTTGGTTCGCAGAGCAAGGCATATCCCCGCTGCGTGTCGGCTATGAGCGCCTTTCAGGCAATCCGGCCGCGACATTGCTAGAGCGATTCCTATTTTGAGAGAATCGTAGGATTCCCAAAGCCGGATGTTTGTGATTCAAGATGCTGGCTGGATTGGAGGCC
>NZ_JAMYLI010000054.1:0-19024 GCF_040317955.1 Mesorhizobium sp. M1342
GGCGCGGTTGGTTTTGTTGTGGCGCACGTATCCCCACGCCATTTTCCCGGCGGGGTCGCCTTAATGCCCCCACAGGTTTCCAATCCGGGGGGCCCAGGTTACCGGCCGCCGCTTCAGGGATGTCGCCGCTACATTCGGCCTCGACCCCTCCGGCGAGATATCGGGGCTCCTCGAACGGCGCGATACCTGGTCCGGGCGCTCCGTGCTGTGGCCGGTCGTCGGCACCGATCTGAAGATACCGGTCGACCTGGCGGCGCTGCCTGTCTATGGCCGCAGCCGCGCCTTCGAGGGTTTCCGCGGCTTCGGCGTCGCCCGCGCCAGCGACGCGGTCGTCGATCCGGAGGCCATCGGTATGGCGCTGGTGCCCAATGGCCAGGCCGCGGCGACGCCGGAACCGCCGAACGCCGAAGAGCCCAAGGCCGAGGACACGCAGGCATCGGATCCGTTCAAGGGCGAGGTGCCGGCGTTGACTATCGTGCCGAAACAGGAGCGGCGCTTTGCCGACAAGGTGATCCGGCTCGCCGAACATCGCCAGCCAGCCAACGACAAGGGTCTGTCGACCCTGGAACGCAGCGCGTTCCGCGAAATCGGCGAGCGGCTGAAGAAGGATAGCGCTCCGGTCGAGCCGCCAGAGGCTGAGACTGCGGAGGCGTCGACAGCGGAGGCCGAGGCTCCGCTCAAGGTGTCCGGCGATCCGATGCACAGCGGCGTCATCCCTGCGTCAGGGCCAGAGAACGAACCGGTCGAGCCATCCGATGTCGATGCCGAAGACGAGCAGGATCTGGCACGGCTTGACGGTCACGCGGACGAAGCCCCTCGTGACGCACGCTCGGGGATGAATGTGACGGGCTCTTTGCTCGACTATGCCGGCCAAGATGACGAACGTGGCCCCGTGGCGGCGGAACCAGAGAACACCGCTGCCGTTTCGCCCGGCGAAAAGCCTGAAGCCACTGACGCGACACATGATGGCCTCGATGACGACAGCATGACGTCAGCAGATTTTCGCGATGCCGAAGACAGTGAGGATTGGGCGCAGCCCGACGAGGAAGCCGCGCCGCCCGACGAGCAGGCGGTTGCCGAGGAAACCGTCAATGCAGGCGGCGACGCGGCGGAAATACGCGTCGAGCGCCCTCGCCTGCAGGTGCCGCCGCTCAAGGCCGAAGGGTTCGTACCGTCGGCGTTTTCCGCCGGAGATGAGCACAAGGCTCCGGACACGTCGCTGCTCGGCAAGCTGCCCGTGCCGCTGCTCATCCATTCCGGGGACCAGTTGCACTATGCGAATGAGGAATTCCTCAGCCTGACCGGCTACGAGGCGCTTGACGATCTGGCGGATGCCGGCGGCCTCGGCGCGTTGTTTGCCGACCCCTATGCCGATGACGGCGTTTCCGACGGCACCGATCGCGCGCTGCGGCTGAAGACGCGTGATGGACAGGAATTCCCGATCGAGGCCATTTTGCGCTCTGTCCCCTGGCGCGACGGCAAGGCGCTGATGCTGGTCGTGCGACGCTCCGGCGAGGATGATGCGCCGGCGAGCCTGCATGTGGTTGGCGACGAGCAGACGCAGCCGGACATTTCCGAGCTCAAGGTGCGCATCGCCGAGATGCGCACCATTATCGACACCGCCACCGACGGCGTCGTGCTGATCGGCCGTGACGGCACCATCCGATCGATCAGCCGGCCGGCTGAAGCGCTGTTCGGCTTCGACAGCGACGATGTGACCGGCAAGCCGTTCGCCTCGCTGTTTGCGATTGAAAGCCAGCGCGCGGCACGCGACTATCTCAATGGGCTGTCCGAGCCCGGCGTGGCGAGTGTCATGAACGACGGCCGCGAGGTGATCGGGCGCGAATCGCAAGGACGCTTCATTCCGCTGTTCATGACCATCGGCCGGCTGCCCAACGACAGCGGCTTCTGCGCCGTCGTTCGCGACATCACGCAGTGGAAGCGGGCCGAAGAGGACTTGACGCAGGCACGTGCGGTGGCCGAGCGCGCGTCCTCGCAGAAGACCGATTTTCTGGCCCGCATCAGCCACGAGATCCGCACCCCGCTCAATGCCATCATCGGTTTTTCGGAATTGATGGTCGACGAGAAATTCGGACCTGTCGCCAACGACCGCTACCGCGACTATCTGCGCGATATCAACCGCTCGGGCAATCATGTGCTCGACCTGGTCAACGACCTGCTCGACATCTCCAAGATCGAGGCTGGCCAGCAGGAGATGGCCTATGAGGCGGTGTCGCTCAACGACACGCTGGCCGAAACGGTGGCGATGATGCAGCCGCAGGCCAACCGTGAACGGGTCATCATCCGCTCCAGCTTCGCTTCGCGGCTGCCGGAAGTGGTGGCCGACCTGCGCAGCGTGCGCCAGATCGCGCTCAACATCCTGTCGAATGCCATCCGCTACACCCAGGCCGGCGGCCAGGTGATCGTCTCGACCGCCTATGAGACGTCGGGCGACGTCGTCATGCGGGTGCGCGACACCGGCATCGGCATGAGCCATGCCGAGATCGAGCAGGCGCTGAAGCCGTTCAAGCAGATCAACGCCCTGAAGCGCGGACGCGGCGACGGGACCGGACTTGGACTGCCGTTGACCAAAGCGATGGTGGAAGCCAACCGTGCCCGGTTCACCATCAATTCGACACCGGGCGAAGGCACCCTGGTCGAGGTGGCTTTTCCGTCGACCCGTGTGCTCGCGGAATAGGTCAGCCCTCTCCGCGGTTCGGTCCCGATAAAAAGAAAAGGCGCCCAAAGGACGCCTTAAGAGATGGGATTGCTGTCACAACGGGGGCTTGAGCGAATTCGGATCCTCGGGGCTGAGGAACGGGATTTCTCCCTCAAGTTACGTGCGACTATCGACGCCGGACCTTAACAACTCCTTACCGGGGCGCCGGAAAATTTACGAATGTGTACCACTCATGAAATCTAGGTAAATTCTAGCGAGATATTTCGTTAACCATGCCGGCTGCCAATTACTCGGCCAGCTGAGGCAGGTTCTTGAACAGCTCGAGCGCCTCTGGATTGGCGAGTGCCTCCTTGTTCTTGATGGCGCGGCCATGCACGACATCGCGCACCGCGAGTTCGGTGATCTTACCCGACTTGGTGCGGGGAATATCCGACACGGCAACGATCCTGGCCGGGACATGGCGGGGACTGGCGCCACTGCGGATCTTGGCGCGGATGCGTTTTTCCAGATTCTCGTCGAGCTGCACGCCGGCGGACAGGCGCACGAACAGTACGACGCGCACGTCGTTGTCGAAGTCCTGTCCGATGCACAGTGCTTCCAGGATCTCAGGCATCTGCTCGACCTGATTGTAGATCTCCGCCGTGCCGATCCTCACCCCGCCCGGGTTGAGCGTGGCGTCGGAGCGGCCATGGATGATGAGGCCGCCATGCTCGGTCCATTCAGCGAAATCGCCATGACACCAGACATTGTCGAAGCGTTCAAAATAGGCCGCCCGGTACTTCTTGCCATCGGGGTCGTTCCAGAAGCCGATCGGCATCGCCGGAAAGGCTTTTGCGCAGACCAGCTCACCCTTTTCCTGCCGGACCGGCCTACCGTCGTCGTCCCAGACATCGACTGCCAGGCCGAGGCCGGGTCCCTGGATCTCGCCGGTCCAGACCGGCTGCGTCGGCACGCCGAGCACGAAGCAGGAGACGATGTCGGTGCCGCCGGAGACCGAGGCCAGATGCACGTCCTTCTTGATGCCGTCATAGACGAAGCGGAAATCTTCCGGCGACAGCGGCGAGCCGGTGGAGGAGATTGCCCGCACAGTGGCCAGATCATGCGTGCGGATCGGCTTGAGACCGGCCTTGCGCACGGAATCGATGAATTTGGCCGAGGTGCCGAAAAAGGTCATCTTCTCGGCATCGGCGAAATCGAACAGCACATTGCCGTCGGGATAGAAGGGCGAACCGTCATAGAGCAGCAGCGTCGCACCCGAAGCGAGCCCCGATACCAGCCAGTTCCACATCATCCAGCCGCAGGTGGTGAAATAGAAGAAGCGGTCGCCATCGGTGAGACCGGCGTGCAGCCGGTGTTCCTTGACATGCTGGATCAGCGTGCCGCCGGCCGAATGGACGATGCATTTGGGAATGCCGGTCGTTCCCGACGAAAACAGGATGTAGAGCGGATGCGAAAACGGCAGCGGCTCAAAAGTGACAGGCTTGCCGGCGAAGGGCGACAGCGCCTCTTCCAGCGCTACCGCCTTGTCGATGGTCCCGGCGACATCGCTCGATGTGCCGAGATAGTCGACGACCAGGATCTTGCGGACAGTGCCGAGCTTGGCCGCGACCGCGGCGATCTTGTCGGCGACTTCGATCGCCTTGCCATTGTACCAATAGCCATCCGGCGCGATGAAGACGACGGGCTCGATCTGGCCGAACCTGTCGAGTACGCCCTGCTCGCCGAAATCGGGAGAGCAGGACGACCAGACGGCACCGATCGAGGCGGCGGCCAGCATGGCGGCGACGGTCTCCGGCATGTTGGGCATCATGGCGGCAATGCGGTCGCCCTTCTTCACCTTGAGCGACAGGAAAAGCTGCTGCAGCCGCGAGGTCAGCGCGTGCAACTCGTTCCAGGACAGCCGGCGCTCGACCTTGTCTTCGCCGCGAAACACGATTGCGTCGCCTGAGCCGGTCTTCTTCAGCAGATTCTCGGCGAAATTCAGTGTCGCATCGGGAAAGAAAGAAGCGCCGGGCATCTTGTCGCCGTCGACGAGCAGGTTATCGCCCTTGTCGCCGACGATGCCGCAGAAATCCCAGATCAGGCTCCAGAACCCTTCACGGTCCTCGACCGACCAGGCGTGAAGCTGCGAATACGAGGAAAACGCTACGCCGGCTTCCACTCCGGCGGCCTTGGTGAAGGCGGTCAAGGGTGCTGCGTCAATCTGGTCTTGCGTCGGGGTCCAGAGCGGTTGTCCGGCAGCCATGATCGTTCCTCCACGGTCGCCATCGCTTATGCATATCGCAGCGCAGCAGAGCAAGATTTTGTTCGGCTGATGCGACCAGATGTGCGCAAATGCCATCGCCGGGCCATAAAGACTTGAAATGCCTCAGCCCTAAGTCGTAGTGACAACTTGAAGTCGTGGTGGCGGCCGGAAGTGTGGTCACGACTGCAGTCGTAGTGACGACTGGGGGTCGTGGTGACGACTGGGGTTACACCCGTCGGGCGATTTGTCGGAATGGAAGCATACGGGGCCATATGCCATCATCTATGATCCGGCGCGGAATATGGGCGATCGGCGCTGCCGTGATCGTCATCGCGCTGGTCGTTGCCGCCCTGCCGCTGATCGCCTCCACCCGTATCGTGCGCGACCGCATCGCCTGGGAAATGAGCGCGTGGAGCGGCTTCCGGGTCGCCATCGACGGTTCGCCGCGCATCGAGGTCTGGCCGACATTCCGGGCAATCCTGACCGATGTGACGCTTTCACAATGGACCGACACCGAGGCGCCGCCTGTGGTCGAGGCAGAACGGGTCGAGGTCGACCTTTCCGCCATGGCGGCGCTGCGCGGCGACGTGGTGTTTTCGACGGCGCGGCTGGTGCGGCCGACGATCCGGGTCCAGCGCACACCTGCCGGCCTTTTCCTGCCCGCTGTCCCCACCGGCGGGCGCATCACGCGTTCCATCGACACGGCGCGCGGCGTGGTCAATGCCGACCCCGCCAAGCCGGACCTCGACAAGCTGCCTACCGACACCTTCGGCACGGTCGAGTTTCGCGACGGCCGTATGGTCGCCTCCATCGGCGGCAAGGACGTCGAGATCCTGAGCAGTTTGAACGGTCAGGCGAATTGGGCGGCGATGAACAGCAATGCGACGCTGTCGGCAACAGGGATCTGGCGGGGCGAAAGCGTCGCGCTGGACGTCGCCTCGGCCAGACCGCTTGTGCTGTTTGCCGGCGGCACGGCGCCGCTGACGCTGTCCTTCAAGGCGGCACCCGCCACCTTCTCGTTCGACGGCACGGCCAGCATGTCTGAAAATACCTATTTCGACGGTCAGGCGAAGTTCTCGGCACCCTCGCTGCGGCGTGTCCTGGAATGGTCGCAGGCCGGCATCGCTCCGGGTGCGGCGATCGGCTCGGTCAGCATTTCGAGCAAGATCACCGCGACCGGCGGGCGCGTCAAGTTCGACAACACGGCGATTGCGCTCGACAACAATCCGGGGATGGGTGCACTGGACCTCTCGCTTGGTGAAGCACAACCGGTAATCTCCGGCACGCTCGCCTTCGACACGCTCGACCTCAGATCGTTTCTGTCAGCCTTCACCCCGCTGGTGCCGACCGGAGGGGCGGGGCCCGGCGAAATCGACACAAGTTTCGCCGACAAGATCAATCTCGATCTCAGGCTGTCGGCGGCGCACGCCACGGCGGGGCCGATCCAGCTCGCCGACGTCGCCGCCACCGCCCAGGTCAAGGATGGTCTGTCCGTCTTCGACATCTCCGATGCCTCGGCCTTCGGCGGCAACATCCAGACCAGCCTTCGCTTCGATCGCAAGCCGGAAGGCTCGCAGGTCGAAATCCGCCTTCTGGCGTCCGACATCGACGGCGGTGCTTTCGGTACGGCGGCAGGGATGACGCGGCTGGTGCCGGTCGGCACGGGCACCGTCTCGGTGATCCTCAAGGGGCCGGGCAGAACCTGGGATTCCATCTTCGACAATGCCGACGGCTCGGTCTCGGCGACCTTCGGGCCGGGTGCGTTGAGCAAGCTCAACCTGCCGGCCTTCCTCAAACATACCGAACAGGGCGGCTTCTTCGCGCTCGACGATGTCTCTGACGGAACATTGCCGATCGACGGCGCCGAGATCAAGGCCACCATTTCGAAGGGCGTGGCGCGGATCGACAAGGCCGAGGCCAATTCAGCGAAGTACAAGATCTGGCTGTCCGGCATCGCGTCCTACGCCGGGCGCGGACTGGCCTTGTCCGGCGGCGTCATTCAGCCTGAGCAGGCGGCAACGCAGGCCAACGGCCAGCAAGGTCCCAACCAGTCGTCGTTCTTCGTCGGCGGGACATGGAGCACGCCGTTCATTTCCCCGATCAGCCGCGGCGTTTCGGGGGAATAGGCCGCCACCGCGCCTCCTATCTTTCACCCGCGCTGCGCGGCCTGCTCGTCGAGCTGGCGCTGCACCTCACGCCGTTTGTTGGCAAGCGAGGCGATGATGACGCCAATCGCCACGACGGCGATCAGAATGGTACAGGCGGCGTTGATTTCTGGCGTCACGCCGAGGCGAACCTGGCTGTAAATCTTCATCGGCAGCGTCGTCGCGCCCGGCCCGGAGGTGAAGCTGGCGATGACCAGATCGTCGAGCGAAAGGGTGAAAGCCAGCATCCAGCCGGAGACGATCGCCGGCATGATAACCGGCAATGTGATCTGGAAGAAGGTCTTCACCGGCGTTGCGCCAAGATCCATCGCGGCTTCTTCCAGCGAGCGGTCGAAGGTCATGAGGCGCGACTGCACGACCACGGCGACGAAGCACATGGTCAGCGTGATGTGGGCGAGCGTCACGGTGAGGAAGCCGCGGTCGAGCCCGACGGCGACAAAGAGCAGCAGCAGCGACAGGCCGGTGATGACTTCCGGCATGACCAGCGGCGCAAAGACCATGCCGGAGAATAGCACCCTGCCCTTGAAGCGCGTGTAGCGGGTCAAGGTGAGTGCCGCCAGGGTGCCCAGCACCGTCGCAACCGTGGCCGAGATCAGGCCAACACGCGCCGTCACCCAGGTCGCGTCCATGAGGCCTTGGTTGTGGAACAGCGAGACGTACCATTTGGTCGAGAAACCGCCCCAGACCGTGACCAGTTTCGATTCGTTGAACGAGAAGACGATGAGCAGCACGATCGGCAGATAGAGAAAGGCAAATCCAAGCACGATCGAGGTGATGTTGAAGCGGCTCCAGGTGGCGTTCATGAGGTCACCTGTCCATTTCCTGAGCGCGCGCCTGGGCCCGCTGGAAGAGCATGATCGGCACGATCAGCAGCAACAGCAGGATGACGGCGACGGCCGACGATACCGGCCAGTCGCGATTGGCGAAGAACTCGTTCCACAACGTCTTGCCGATCATCAGCGTCTGCGATCCGCCGAGCAGATCGGGAATGACGAACTCGCCGACGGCCGGAATGAACACCAGCAGACAGCCCGCGATGACGCCGGGCAGCGATAGCGGGAAGGTGATCTTCCAGAACGCGCTGGTCGGCGGACAGCCGAGATCCTTGGCTGCCTCGATCAGCGAATAGTCCATCTTCTCAAGCGCGGAATAGAGCGGCAGCACCATGAACGGCAGGTAGGAATAGACGATGCCGATGAAGATCGCCGTATAGGTGTTGAGGATGATCAGCGGCTGGTGGATGACGCCGGTGGCGAGCAGCAGCTGATTGAGCAGCCCTTCGGGCTTGAGAATGCCGATCCAGGCGTAGACGCGGATCAGGAACGAGGTCCAGAACGGCAGGATCACCAGCATCAGCAAGGTTGGGCGGATCGTCGCCGGCGCGCGCGCCATGCCGTAGGCGATGGGATAGCCGACGAGCAGTGTCAGGACCGTCGAGACCGCGGCGATGATGACGCTGGTCACATAGGCGTTGAAGTAGAGCGCGTCCTGCGTCAGCCAGGCGTAGTTGTCGAGGCTGAGTTGTTTCAGCTGGGCGAGGAACCCGGAAACTCCGCCGCTGAAATCGAGCGCCGGCGTATAGGGCGGAATGGCGATCGCCGTCTGCGACAGCGAGATCTTGAAGACGATGACGAACGGAATGAGGAAGAAGAACAGCAGCCAGACATAAGGGATGATGATGACCAGTCGGCCAACGAAGGCAGCACCCAGCCTGGCGAGGATGGATTTGCCGGCATTGGTCGTCGGAGAGGCTGATGCGGTGGTGACGGCGGCGCTCGACATGGTCGCCCCTACCGCGTCAGCACGACGCCGGCGTCGGGCCGGAAGGAAACCCAGGCGCGGTCGTTCCAGCTCAACGGATCCTCGGTGATGCGGGCCGCGTTCATGGTGCTGGCGCGCACCACCTGGCCGTCGTCCAGCCTGACATGATAGACGGTCATGTCGCCGAGATAGGCGATGTCGTAGACCTCGCCCTCGATGGCGTTGACCGCCTCGGCCGGTTTCTTCGACGACACCTTGATCTTTTCGGGCCTGATGGCGAAGGTGACGGCCGTCCCGGCGCCGGCGGTGCCGGCATTGTCGGTGCGGATGGTGATGCCGTTGCCGGCATCGATGCTGGCGCTGCCGGCCTCGCCACGCGCGATCTTGCCCTCGAACATGTTCACATTGCCGACGAAGCCGGCGACGAAGCGGGACCCCGGCGCCTCGTAGACTTCGGCCGGCGTTGCCACCTGCATCACCTCGCCCTTGTCGATGATGGCGATGCGATCGGCCATGGTCATCGCCTCTTCCTGGTCGTGGGTGACGACGACGAAGGTGAGGCCGAGGTTCTGCTGCAGGTCCATCAGTTCGAACTGCGTCTCCTCGCGCAGCTTCTTGTCGAGAGCGCCAAGCGGCTCGTCGAGCAGCAGCACTTTCGGCCGTTTGGCGACCGAACGGGCGAGCGCGACGCGCTGGCGCTGGCCGCCGGACAGCTGATGCGGCTTGCGCTTGGCGAACTGCTCGAGCTTGACTAACTTCAGCATCTCGGCAACGCGCGACGCGATCTCGGGCTTCGGCATGCCGTCCTGCTTGAGGCCGAAGGCGATGTTGTTCTCGACCGTCATGTGCGGGAACAGCGCGTAGGACTGGAACATCATGTTGACCGGCCGCCGGTAGGGCGGGATGCCGCGCAGATCCTGGCCATCGAGCAGGATGCGGCCGGCTGTCGGCTCCTCGAAGCCGGCGAGCATCCTGAGCAGCGTCGATTTTCCACAACCAGAGGCGCCGAGCAGGGCGAAGAACTCGCGCTCGAAGATGGTCAGCGACAGATTGTTGACGGCGGTGAAGTCACCGAACTTCTTGGTGACGTTGTCGAACTGGATGTACGGCTTGGCATTCGGGTCGTTCCACGGTGCAAAATCCCTGCGGATGCTGCCAAGCGATTTCATGTCCCACTCCGTCCTGATTCTTGCTTCTTACCCCAGGTAGAAACGGTCCCGGCAGGTGGCTGCCGGGACCGTGTCGGATTGCTTACTGGCCAGTGACGATCTTGGTCCAGGTGCGCGTGATGACGCGCTGGGTCTTGGGATCGTATGGCGAGACGGTGTAGAGCTTCTTTATGGTCTCGGCATCGGGATAAACCGAAGGATCCTCCAACAGTGCCTTGTCGACGAATTGCTGCGAGGCCTTGTTGCCGTTTGCGTAGAGCACGTAGTTCGACGACTTGGCGATAACTTCCGGCTTCATCATGTAGTTGATGAACTCGAGCGCCTCCGCGACATGCGGCGCGTCGGCAGGGATCGCCATCTGGTCGAACCACATCTGCGCGCCCTCCTTCGGCACGGAATAGCCGATTTCGACGCCCTGCTTGGCCTCGACCGCGCGGTTGCGGGCCTGGAACACGTCACCCGACCAGCCGACCGCCAGGCAGATATCGCCGTTGGCAAGCGCGTTGATGTATTCGGAGGAGTGGAACTTCCTGATGTAAGGCCGGACCTTGAGCAAGGTCTCCTCGGCCTTGGCGATATCATCGGGTGACGTGCTGTTCGGGTCGAGGTCGAGATATTTCAACGCCGCCGGGATGATGTCTGCCGGCGAGTCCAGCACGTAGACGCCGCAGTCCTTCAATTTCGCCAGGCTGTCGGGATTGAAGAAGACATCCCAGCTGTCGATCTTGTCGGTGCCGAGTGCCGCCTGCACCTTCTTGATGTTGTAGCCGATGCCAACCGTGCCCCACATGTAGTTGACCGAGTATTCGTTGCCGGGGTCGTACTTGGCGGTGCGCTCGGTTACCGTATCCCACATGTTGGAAATGTTGGGCAGTTTCGACTTGTCGAGCTTCTGGAACACACCGGCCTGGATCTGGCGCGCGAGGAAATTGCCGCTGGGCACGACGACGTCGTAGCCGCTGCCGCCGGCAAGCAGCTTGGTCTCCAGGATTTCGTTGGAATCGAAGGTGTCGTAGACAACCTTGATGCCGGTTTCCTTGGTGAAATCGTCGATGATCGAACTGTCGATGTAGTCGGACCAGTTGAAGACGTTGACGACACGATCCTCGGCGTGACCGCCGACGGTGAACAATGTCAGGAATGCCGAGGTTGCCGAAAGCCAGAGCGCTTTGCGGATCATGCTATTCTCCTTTGATGAGTGTTCCTTCACCGGCTCGTCGCGATATCAGCGCGACCGGCATTTTCTTCAGACTATTGAGCTTTCCAAGGGGCGACAAGCGCGAACTGCCGAGACCATGCAGGCGGTTCGATGAGATGGCTCGATGCCCCTGAGGCGGCCTGGGAGGCATACCGTCATAGGCTTTCGCCGTGGCGCGGGCAGAGATACGACGATATGGTCCGGTCTCGATCGGACCGGCTGGGAGACTTGGCAAGATACGCCTGTCTTGTTGTTGCCGTATTCCCAGCCTGCCCGTGCTGCAGCGACGTTGTCAATGGCAAAGCTGCAGGCCGCTTCAATTAGGCGACGGCACCCCGGTGACCCCGGCGCGTTCGGGCCGTGCCTGGCGCTTGAATTCGAGCCCGATATGGACGAGCAGCGCCGTGACAACCACCGCGCCACCGATGATGGTGCGCCCCGACGGCACCTCGGAATGGATGAGCCAGACCCATATCGGACCGAGGATCGGTTCGAACGTGCCGAGCAGCGCCGCGATGGCCGCCGGTATCAGCCGCGCGCCGGTGGCGAAGAAGGCGAGGCCGAGACCGAGATTGACCACGCCGAAGGCAAACAGAAAGCCCATGTCGCTGACCGACACGGCGAAGGTCGATGCCTGCGAGACGGCAAAGCCGGCCGCGAGCATGGTGCCGAGGCACGTCGCCGGCGTCATGCGCACGCCGGAAAACCGCCGGGTGATGACGGTGGCGACCGAGAACATGACCGCGATCAACAGCGCCAGCCCATCGCCTATGGGCGAGACGGCGCCATCAAGCGATTCCGACACCATGATGGCGACGCCGGCAATGACGGCGGCAATCGCCACCCAGGTCGCGGCACCAACCCTTTCGCGGAACAATGCCCAGGCAAACAGCGCCGCCAGAAGCGGCACGCCGGCCTGCATCAACAGGATGTTGGCGACGGTGGTGTAGGCCAGCGCCACGACGAAGGCGGTCGATGCGGTGGCAAAGCAGATCCCGACGGCAAGGCCGGGCAGACCCATGTCGCGGAACAGCTTCAGCGTCCCACGCCAGCCGTCGCGCCAGACCATGAAGCAGACCAGGAAGGCGGCTGCCCAGACGGAGCGCCAGAAAATGACCGTCCAGCTGTCACCGACAGTGATGAAGCGGGCGATGGTGCCGCCGAAACTCCACATCAGCGCCGACAGGAAGACCAAAAGCATGCCGACGCGTTCCTCGCGCGGCGAGACGGCTGGCGATGCGACGATCGGCGATGCGGTATCGATCATGAGCGCGACTGTCGGGCTTTTGTGGACGGGACGATGCGCAAGGGACGACAAAAAGATGCTCTGTTCGCGTAACGCAAAGGCGCAGGCCGGAACTGAGCCAGCGGCCGGCGACAATTGTGGCACCTTGCTCCTATTTCAGAGGAACACGGCTACTGGAAATCGAAGGCACTCAGGCCCGTCACCATCTCGTCGAGGCCGAGCGGGCGCGTCACCGGCGGCTCGGCGCGCGCCAGGCAGCCGACGCGTTCGCAAAGCCGGCAGGCAGGCCCGACCGGCGTCGCCGCGATACTGCCGGCCTTTGCGGTGATTGCCGCACCGGGTAATGCCGCGCCATAGACGATGTCGTCACGAAAGCCGATGTCGCAGCCAAGCAGCAATGCGGTGCGGCGCGGGCGTTCCGAGAACGCGCCTTGCGGCCCTTCCAGTGTGCGGGCGATGCACAGGAACTCGGCGCCGTCGGGCATTTCCACCGTCTCGACAAATATCTGGCCGGGTTGGGTGAAGGCAACATGCACGGGCAGCTTGGGACAGCCGCCGCCAAAGCGGCTTTGTGGAAACCCCTGGCTGCCGGCCTTGCGGAAGCGGTTGCCTGCATTGTCGACCTCCAGCATGAAGAACGGCACGCCGGAGACACCCTGCCGCTGCAGCATGGTCAGCCGGTTGGCTGCCTGTTCGAAGGAGACCCCGAAGCGCGAACGCAGGACATCGATGTCGTAGCGGGCGCGCACGGCAGCCGCATGAAAGGCCTGATAGGGCATCATCAGCGCATGCGCCGCATAACGGCCAAGTTCGAAGCGGGCCAGGCGGCGCGCCTCGTCGGTGCTCAGCTTGAGCGCCTGGATCTCGCCGGCGACCGCGACCGTCATGCGGATCAGGCAGGCCTCCATAGCGACTTCGCGCAACTGGTCGAACGGCGACAGCCGTTCGGACAGGAACAGGCGCTGCGAATGACGATCATAACGGCGGCGCCAGTTCGGCATGGTCGCGACCGGCAGCACCTTGACCACGATGCCATATTCGCGCTTCAGCCAGGCCTTCAGCGCGCCGAACAGATCGTCGCCGGGATCGAGCACCGAGGTGAACGCCGCGGCCTCCTCCTCGAGGGCAGCAAAATGGTTCGGCCGGCGCTCGAAAATCTCGTGCACCTCGTCGATCGGCAGGCGGGCGCCGGAAAGCGCCGTCGCCCGACCTTCGCGCGCCAAAAGCTCGTTGAGATCGGACAGGCGCTCGGCCTGCTCGCGATAGGCGCGGAACAGTTTTATCACCGCCGCGGACGCATTGGGCGCCGCCTCGGCAAGCTCGATCAGTTCCTGATCACCCGGCAACTCGCCGACCAGCAGAGGGTCGGTGAACACTTCCTTCAAGGCAGCGACAGATCCCCTCGCCTCGCCCTGCAGCTCGTGTGGATCGACCTTGTAGACGGAGGCCAGCCTGAGGATCAGCTGCACCGTCAGCGGCCGCTGGTTGCGCTCGATCAGATTGAGATAGGATGGCGAAATGCCAAGACCCTCGGCCATCGCCGTCTGGGTCAGGCCCTTGGCGTTGCGGATGCGGCGGATGCGCGGCCCGGCGAAGATCTTCTGGTCAGCCACGGACTGTCCTTTACAGCATTTACACGAATTTTCTGGGCTTTGGCCTTTTACAACAATGACAAATTTACAATGCACCTCTGTCAAACACAACACAGGTTTTCTCTTATATTCTGCCGGCTTTGTGGATTTATGTGGCTGATTTCGCGCAGAAATGTAAATCCAGTCATACCCAACGACCCCAAATTCTTGACGCCTTGACACAGATCAGCAATCCCTCGGAGTGACCAATGACTGATTTTTACAACCTCGTCCCATCGGCCCCGGAAGGTCGCTTCGACGGTATCGAACGGCCCTACTCCGCGGCGGATGTGAAGCGCCTGCGCGGTTCGGTGCAGATCCGCCAGAGCCTCGCCGAAATGGGCGCCAACCGGCTGTGGAAGCTGATCCACGAGGAGGACTTCGTCAACGCGCTCGGCGCCATGTCCGGCAATCAGGCGATGCAGCAGGTGCGCGCCGGGCTGAAGGCGATCTACCTGTCGGGCTGGCAGGTTGCCGCCGACGCCAACACGGCTGGTGCGATGTATCCGGACCAATCGCTCTACCCGGCCAATGCGGCGCCCGAACTGGTCAAGCGCATAAACCGCACGCTGCAGCGCGCCGACCAGATCGAGACCTCCGAAGGCAACGGGCTTTCGGTCGAGACCTGGTTCGCGCCGATCGTTGCCGACGCGGAAGCCGGCTTCGGCGGACCGCTCAACGCCTTCGAAATCATGAAGGCCTTCATCGAGGCGGGCGCCGCCGGCGTCCACTATGAGGATCAGCTTGCGTCGGAAAAGAAATGCGGCCATCTCGGCGGCAAGGTGCTGATCCCGACCGCGGCGCACATCCGCAACCTCAATGCCGCGCGCCTGGCGGCGGACGTGATGGGCACGCCGACCCTGGTCGTCGCGCGCACCGATGCGGAAGCCGCCAAGCTGCTCACCTCCGACATCGACGAACGCGACCAGCCTTTCGTCGACTACGACGCCGGGCGCACGGTGGAAGGTTTCTACCATGTCAGGAACGGCATCGAGCCCTGCATCGCCCGCGCCATCGCCTATGCGCCTTACGCGGATCTGATCTGGTGCGAGACCTCGAAACCCGACCTGGCACAGGCCAGGAAATTCGCTGAGGGCGTGCGCAAGCATCATCCCGACAAGCTGCTCGCCTACAATTGCTCGCCCTCGTTCAACTGGAAGAAGAACCTCGACGACGCGACGATCGCCAGATTCCAGAAGGAGCTCGGCGCCATGGGCTACAAGTTCCAGTTCATCACGCTCGCTGGCTTCCACCAGCTCAATTACGGCATGTTCGAACTGGCGCGCGGCTACAAGGCGCGGCAGATGGCGGCCTATTCCGAGTTGCAGGAAGCGGAGTTCGCGGCCGAAGCCAATGGCTACACCGCGACCAAGCACCAGCGCGAGGTCGGCACCGGCTATTTCGACGCCGTGTCTATGGCGATCACCGGCGGCAAGTCGTCGACCACCGCCATGCATGAATCGACCGAGCATGCGCAGTTCAAACCAGCCGCGGAATAGCGGATCACAGAAATACAGAGGAAACGCCCAACAGGGCTTGGAACACAAGGAGAAGACCAATGGCATCGATAAGCCGCGTCAAGGAACGCGCCGAGGAACAGTCGACGACGATGAGCGTCGACCAGCAAGCGACGATCCGCATGCTGGCCAACGACCTGCACCGCCTCAACCAGTCGGTGATGAAGGCGGTCGAGGCGGGCGTCTCGGTCGAGCTCGTGCGCTCGGCACGACATCACGGCGGCGACGGCAACTGGGGCGATCTGCTGATCCCGGTGATCGTCACGCAGCAGAGCCACGGCTGACCGAAATCCATGCAACCGACCCTTCACCTGCGCAGCCTCTGCGCAGGTGAATTTTCTTTTCATCAAGCTCACGTGTGGACAGTTGAGTACAGTAGCGTTGCTTGAAATTCACTGCTCCCGGCGATGATTTAGGGTACTTTTATTTCAACTTGACATAGGCTCCGATCTCACGCCAATTGCGCTCCGGATTCAACTCTGCATTGAAATAGGGGCGAGCTTCTTGGCCGACTTGTGTGCCCGGTGAACCGCGAAGGCGAGACTCCAAGACATCCGAATCTGGCGACCCGTGACTCGAGTGCCGAGGCGATCCGTGATCCGTCACAGGTGCTTGTCGTCGGGAAATCGCCAATCAATCGCGTGGTGATTTCAAAGATCGTCGAGCGATCCGGGCTCAAGCCGATTTCGGAATCTCCCGACACGGCGGCAAGGATCTTGCGGTCCCTCATTCCCGGTGTGGTTGTCCTTGACGGCGGCGCCGACAACAAGGACTGCGACAACCTGATGTCCAGCATCGACGCGTTGCGCCGCGCCTCGGGCAAATCGCTGCCACCGGTAATCCTGCTGTCAACCAAGAATGGCGCGACGGAAAGTCTGGGCCTGTCTGGTATCATCGACGTGGTGGTCGCCAAGCCGATCACGCCCGAACGGTTGCAACCGGTGATCGATCGCCTCATCGGCCGCTAAGCTAATTGCGGGAAAGTGTGTAACGGTTTTTCCGTCCGGAATTGAGCAAATTAGGTAAGGCCCGGCAATCACGGATCGATGATGCTTTCGATCAATCCGGGCAGTTGTCCGAGATCGGATATCTGGCGGAACCTCGATTCGGTTACCGGCGCTTCGATATGCTCCAGCACCCAGGTCAGTTCGTGCGGCACATGGACACCCCAGCCGCCGGCCTCGATGGCCGGCACCACATCCGACTTCAGCGAGTTGCCGACCATCATGCTTTTCGCCGGACCATCGCCGTGGCGGTTGAAAAGCCTGCTATAGGTGGCTGCATTCTTGTCGCTGACGATCTCGACCGCGTCGAACAGATCGCCAAGGCCAGAGCCAGCCAGCTTGCGCTCCTGATCGAAGAGGTCGCCCTTGGTGATCAGCACGAGCCGGAATGCGCCGGCAAGCTTTTCGACCGTCTCGCGGGCGTGCGGCAAGGCCTCGATCGGATGGCTCAGCATTTCGCGGCCAGCATCGAGAATCTCTGCTATGACCGAGGCCGGTACGCGGCCTTGCGTGACCTCGATCGCCGTCTCGATCATCGACAGGGTAAATCCCTTGATGCCGAAGCCATAGACGGCGAGGTTGCGCCTTTCGGCCTCCAGCAATCGTGCCGAGATATGCTCGGCTTCGCCATGGTCGACGAGCATGGCGGCAAAGCGCTTTTCCGTCAGCCGGAAGAACTGCTCGTTCTGCCACAGCGTGTCGTCGGCATCGAATCCGATCGTCGTCAGTTTGCCGTTGGGCCGCATTCAATTTCTCGATTAAGATTTGGGCCTCGATTGGAATTGCCCCGGCCGAAACTAGGCCGATTGGCGTGATTTTCAACCGCACCGGCCAATGCCCGACGCGGCTCCCCTTCCCTTCCATAGGAGGGCACGGCTATACTCCACAATCCGCAACCCAATCTGGTGAATGATGCCGCCTGCAAAAAAGGAAGTCCGTCCGTCGAGCCGCGGAGGACGCGCCCGCACGCCTGCCTTCGTGAAAAACCAACGGGGCGTCAAGAACTGGAAGGAAGTCAGCGCCTGGCTGGAGTGGCGCGGCATCGAGGATATCGAGTGCATCACGCCCGATCAGGCAGGCGTTGCGCGTGGCAAGATGATGCCATCGAAGAAATTCACCTCCAACACCTCGCTGGCACTGCCTTCGGCTGTCTTCATGACGACGATCTCCGGCGGCTACCCCGAGGATGGCAATGGCTTCCATTATCCGGAAGACGACGGCGACCTCAAACTGATGCCGGACCTGTCGACGCTGACGGTGGTGCCCTGGGAAGAAGACCCGACGGCCGCGGTCATCTGCGATCTCGTCCACCAGGACGGACGCTCGGTCGAGTTCACGCCGCGCAACGTGTTGAAGCGTGTGGTGGCTGCCTATGACAAGCTCGGCCTTAAGCCAGTGGTGGCGCCCGAGATCGAATTCTACCTGGTGCGCAAGAATCCCGATCCGGACTATCCGCTGACCCCGCCTGTCGGCCGGTCGGGACGCGCAATCGGCGGCGGCGCCGGCTATTCGATCGCCGGTGTCAACGAATTCGACGAACTGATCGACGACATCTACCATTTCTCCGAAAGCCAGGGCCTGGAGATCGATACGCTGATCCACGAGGAAGGTGCCGGGCAATTGGAGATCAATCTGCGCCATGGCGACCCGATCGAGCTGGCCGATCAGGTGTTCATGTTCAAGCGTACCATTCGCGAGGCAGCACTCAAGCACGAGATCTACGCCACCTTCATGGCCAAGCCGATCCAGGGGCAACCCGGCTCCGCCATGCACATCCATCAGTCGATCATCGACAAGAAGACCGGACAGAACATCTTTTCGGCCGCTGACGGCTCGGAAACCGACGATTTTTTCCACTTTATCGGCGGCATGCAGAAGCATGTGCCGAACGCGCTGGTGATGTTCGCGCCCTACGTCAATTCCTACCGCCGGCTGACACAGGCGGCGTCGGCGCCGGTCAACAACAAATGGGGCTATGACAACCGCACCACGGCATTTCGCGTGCCACGTTCGGATCCGGCGGCTCGGCGCGTCGAAAACCGCATCCCGTCCTCCGATGCCAACCCCTATCTAGCGCTTGCGGCATCGCTTGCCTGTGGGCTGATCGGCATCACCAACAAGATTAAGGCCGAGCCCCCCGTCCTCACAACGGCCAATGCCGACGAGATCGACCTGCCGCGCGGCCTGCTCGAAGCCGTCGACCTGTTCGAGGGCGACGAGGAACTCTGCGCGCATCTGGGCAAGTCCTTCGCCGCCACCTATGCGGCGATCAAACGGGCGGAGTTCGAGACCTTCATGGAAGTGATCAGCCCGTGGGAGCGGGAGTATCTGCTGCTGAATGTTTAGGGGAGTAGGGGAGTAGGGGAGTAGGGGAGTAGGGGAGTAGGGGAGTAGGGGAGTAGGGGAGT
>NZ_JAMYLI010000055.1:0-15439 GCF_040317955.1 Mesorhizobium sp. M1342
CGTCGAAACCATCGAGGCAGCCGAATGCAAGAACTACTTCGAAAACGCAGGCTACGCTTCCGTCAAAATATGAAACGCTCTAGCGGTGCGTTCCGGTGAAAGCAAGCCTCTGGCGCCGCATTCAGATACATCGTAAGATATATCTTGACTCTCTCGATTGGCTCGCATAATTAAGATATATCGTAAGATACAACTCAAGGAGCAATCAATGCACAAACATTTTGGGAGCAATCATTTCGGCGAGCGCATGTTCATGCACATGGCCGGCAAATTCGGCGGCAAATTTGGTGGCAGAGGGGGCGGCGGTTTCGGCCCGTTCGGGCACGGCGGTCGCGGCGGTGGACGCGGCGGCCCGGGCGACATGTTCCGCGCCGGGCGCATGCTGGCCGACGGCGACCTCAAGCTGATCACGCTGTCGCTGCTGGCCGAGGCCCCGCGCCACGGCTACGACATCATCAAGGCCTTGGAAGAGCGCACCAGCGGCATCTACAGCCCGAGCCCGGGCGTGGTCTACCCGACGCTGACCTTCCTGGAAGAGGCCGGCTATGCCGCCTCCGCCGCCGACGGCAACAAGAAGGTGTTTTCGATCACCGAAGCTGGCCAGGCGCATCTCGCCGATAACCGCGAGATGATCGATGGCGTGCTCGACCATCTCGAGCGCTTCGGCCGCAAAATGGCCAAGGCGCGCGACTGGTTCGGCTGGAACGACGAGAGCGATGAGGGCGGGCGTCGTGGCGGCCGGGGTAGCCGCGGGGATCGTTCGGAAGCGCGCGACGAATTCCGCGCAGTCCGCCACCGGCTGCGCGCGGCTCTGGGCGACTTCGTCGACGCCCCGGCCGACAAGCAGGCCGAGGCGATCGCCATCCTCGAAGCCGCCGCCGAGGCCCTGGAAGCGCTGTCGCACAAGTAAGCTCGTCCAGCCGACCGGACGCAGCCCTTGCCCGCTGGGCCAAGGACCGATAGTGAAATTCATCCCGCGTCACTCTACATGGTGCGGGATGAATGCTGTTGGAGGAAGCCCGATGTCTTTTCTGAAGCGTCTTTTCGGCGGTGGCGCCAGCGGAGCCGAAACGGCTGGGCCAACGAGCGCAGCGCCGGCCAAGCAGGTCGAGCACAAGGGCTTCCTGATCAGCGCCATGCCCTACAAGACGGATGGCCAATACCAGACGTGCGGCGTCGTCTCCAAGGAGATCGACGGTGTGGTGAAGGAACACAAATTCATCCGTGCCGACCGTTTCGCCGGGCTCGACGACGCCGTCGACATCTCGATCAAGAAGGGCATCCAACTGGTCGACGAGCAGGGCGACCGGATTTTTGGGTAGATCACCGCTAGCAGGTCACTGCCTAACCATGCGGGCCTTTGCGCCACGATGGACCTCTCGGTCCGGGTTGACGTACGACCGCCGGCGGATCAACTCGTCCTGGCGGGATCGATCGTCATCAGGCGGGTCCTGGCCTCGATCAGATGCCTTCTCGCGGCCCTTATCCGGCCGCACAATGCCAAGTTAAGAGCGACGCCGCCTTCCTCGTCCAGCAAGTCATTCGCGCGCTTCAGAGAGCGCTCAGCTCTCCTTATGCGCAGTCTGGCGTTGGCCGCTTCGATGCTGTGAATTTCAATCATTGTGCCGCGTCCTTTGCGGTTCCGGTCCCTTCATGGACTAAACCGCCGCTGATCCTATTGGTTCCGGCGCTGAGACTATGGCTGCGGTTTCGGCTATTTCGTTGTGGTGTTGAATTCACGGTTTGCTGCATAATCGATAACGAAGGTGCCCTCGGGAGCGCGAACGCCCTGCCTCACATTTGAGATGGTCACCGTCGTGGTAAGTCCCTTCTCGTCGGTGAGGCTCCATCTGCGCAGATCGAGCGATTTTCTGTCGAACACCATGGAGATGTTCGAATTGCCGAAAGCCGATCTGTCGGCCAGCTTGACGGTAACTTGAGCGCCGTCTTCTCTGATGCTTTTGACGCGACTGCCGGAGAAGTCGACCTTGTTGTCGAGCAGCAGCTTAAGCGGCGTCTTCGAGAGAGCATAAAGCCGCGATGTCTTCAGTCTCCTGTTATAAACCACCAGGGATTTGCCATCCGCGATCACGCTGACCCCAGATTGGCCTGCATAGTTGAACCGGATCTTGCCTGGGCGTTGGAGAAAAAACCTGCCGTGTTTTCTTTCCGCTTTCGGGCCCGACTGCACGAAATCCCCTGACATGGATTTCACCGATGAGAGGTGATCGGCAATCGTCTTCGCTTCAACCGGCGCGGCCGAAGCCCCGGCATTCACCGCGGCAACGCCGATAACGGCACACAAGAAACCCAGCAGCTTTTTGATCCGATAGGCCATTCGATTAACCCCCAGCAGACGCGTGATCGAAGGAGATCACGCGCCTTGAGATCAGTAGCCGTTCGGGCACCGCGCGACGTAAACCCGGCCGTACCGATCGCGATATCTGCACTGGCCGGCTTCGCTGGCGTGGCCGATGACGGCCCCTGCTATAGCACCAACCGCACCGCCAACAACCGCCCCTTCCACAGGGTCTCCGGCCACCGCGGCGCCTACGGCCGCGCCACCCAAGCCGCCGACGGCGGCGCCTTGTTCGGTACGGGAGCACGCCGAGAGCGGAATGAGCAGGCTCAAAATGAGCAGCGTCTTTTTCATTGGTTCTCTCCTGGGGTTACTATTAGCCAAAGCTTAAATGCTCAAGAGAGCTTTTCGATCCATCGACCGTTGCCTGCCATTCAAGCCTGGCCGTGGCGGAGCCACGCGCCTTCGGCTCAAATGCCTGCGATCGCCAAAAGCCAGGCCAGGATGTCGAGCAGCAGAAACAGCAGCGCAATCTGCAGCGCCACCCGCAGCCGCTGGATAATTCGCCAGTTGCCGGCCACGTCCGCCTTGATGCGAAGGGCAAGCGCGCGGCGCATGGCCGACATCGTCGTCGGCCTGTCGCCGTCGACATATTGATCAAGCAGCTCTTCCGGATCGAAGCGGAATGTATATTGGTGGTAGGGCCAAAGCTTGAAGACGATCAACCCGCCGATGCCGAACAGCAGGGCCACCGCGGTCCAGTCCCAGAGCCCAAGCCCATTGGAAAGGGCCGCACCGCCGAGCAACGAGTTTGCGAATGCGGTGGCAAAGACAAGGCTGCCGGCGCGGGTGCTCATGTTCTCCACAAGGGTCTGCTGTTGCGTGAGACCTCTCACTGCTTCCTGATAAATGAATGCAAGACGCGGATCGTCGTCGGCAACAGCGCTTGCGGCAATTCTGTTGCTTTCGCTTCCACTCGGATGTTCCGCCATCAGGGTGTCCTCTCTGGCGTGGACTGGATGCGCGAGCTCAGTCGAGATCCCACGGTGCAAATGTTGTCCGTGGACTGCCCCGCGCAAGGGGGGGAACGGATGAAATAGGGGACAGGATCCGTGGCGAACCGAACGGGCCAGGCTGATTGCGCGCCTGGCCAGCAAGGTTTGGGAAATCGACCCGGGCTAAGCCGGCTGCAACTCCCTGCGCGGCAGTGGCGGGAACGCGATGGCGATGCCGACCGCGCCGAGCCCGATAAGAGCCGAGCCGATGAACAGCCAGGAATAGTTGGCGTAGGCGTCGAACACCATGCCGCCGGCAAGCGGTCCCAGCGCCATGCCGAGGCTGGACAGCATGGTGGCGGCGCCGAACACGGTGCCGAGGATGCGCTGGCCGAAATATTCGCGCGCCAGCACCGCATAGAGCGGCATGACACCGCCATAGGTGGCACCGAAGATAACGGCCAGCATGTAGAACTGCTCAAGCTGGCTGATCGACAGATAGGCGGCAATCACGATCGCCTGGATCGCCAGGCCCGCGATCAGCACCGGCTTGACGCCCAGCCTGTCGGCCAGCACGCCGTAGAAGAGTCGGCCGCCGAGGCCTGCCAGGCCTTCGACACTGTAGATCGAGACCGCTGCCATGGGGGCGACGCCACACAGCATGGCATAGCTGACCATGTGGAAGATCGGCCCGGAATGCGCCGCGCAGCAGGCAAAGAAGGTCAGCCCGAGCACGATGAATTGCGGCGAGCGCAGCGCCTGGCCGACCGTCAGGCCGGCGCCTTCGGCAACCGGCGCGGAGCCGGTATCGGCCACGACGGGCTTCGGCGGCTGGCGCACCAGCAGCACCGCCGGCAACAGCAGCACCCAGGCGGTAATGCCGATGTCGAACATGGCGGTGCGCCAGTCATAGGCGGAGATCAACCAGCGGGCGAAGGGCGAGATCGTCATCGGCGCCACGCCCATGCCGGCCGAGACCAGTGAGACGGCAAGGCTGCGGTTGGTGTCGAACCAGCCTGTGGTCAGCGCGATCATCGGCGCGAAAAAGGCGCTTGCCGCGAGACCGACCAGCACGCCATAGGTGACCTGGAAGCTCAGCAGCGAACCGGCGCGGCTGGCCAGCACCAGCGCCAGCCCGAGCAGCACCGCGCCGATCATCACGACGATGCGGGCGCCAAAACGGTCCGATATCGCGCCCCAGGCGAAGCCACCAAGGCCCATCACCAGGAAGTTGAGCGTCATGGCGCTCGAAATGCCGGCGCGCGACCAGTTGGTGTCGATCGCCATCGGCTAGAGAAAGATCGCCAGCGAAAACATCGTCCCGATGGCGACGCAGGACATCAGCGCGCCAGCGGCGACGATGACCCAACGATAGGAAAGGCTCATTCAAATCTCCCATGCCTAAGGGCAGCGCTGCGCGCTGCTTGCACCCGAAGGACGCCGGCACCGGGTTCGATCCTACAATCCGGTTGCATTTTTTATCCAGTTTGACGTGACGCCGTTTTCAGTAGCTCAGATCGGCAGTTCCGACGTGTATTTGATCGTCTGGCTGGGGACGTCGGTCTTGACGTTCTGCA
Source organism: Mesorhizobium sp. M1342 (assembly GCF_040317955.1). Classification (NCBI taxonomy): domain Bacteria; kingdom Pseudomonadati; phylum Pseudomonadota; class Alphaproteobacteria; order Hyphomicrobiales; family Phyllobacteriaceae; genus Mesorhizobium; species Mesorhizobium sp. M1342. Next base: position 4,872 of record NZ_JAMYLI010000055.1, read on the forward strand.
CGCCCTTGATGCGGCTCAGATGCTCCGACTGGAAGCGGCGGTAATCGTCGATGCCGGCCGCCACCACACGCACCATGGCGTCGCAATCGCCGAGCATCAGGTAGCACTCCATCACCTGCGGCAGCTTGGCGACTTCGGTGGCGAAATGCTCGATCGTGTCCTCGTCCTGCGTTTTCAACCAGATGCGGGTGAAGAAGGTCAGGCCCTTGCCGATGCTGGCGGGGTTGAGCACGGCGACGTAGCGGTCGATGACACCGGCCTCCTCCAGCAGCTTCACGCGACGCAGGCAAGGCGATGGCGACAGCCCGACCTCATTGGCCAGATCGTTGTTGGCCATGCGGCCGTCGCGCTGCAGCGCCCGCAGGATCCGCTTGTCGATCTCATCAAGTTTCATGGCTCTGGATTCCATCTATTTATGGCTTTGTAGCGCCAAATGCCAAATTCTGATGAAACACAACAATCTTCGCAACCAAATTGTGAGCCGGTGCCGCTATGTTTGCGGCCGACATCACAAGAGTCCAGAAGCAACCCGGGAGCGGCGGCCGCGAGGCGCGCCAGGGGAGACGCATGAGCATTTCACAGGCAGTCGAGGCGGCGGGCAATGGTTCGGGATCCGAGTTCCGCCGTGGCGTGGCGTCCTGCGCGCCGGTGCTGTTCGGCACCATCCCCTATGCGCTGGTGCTTGGCGCCCAGGCCACGCAGAAAGGCTTAAGCACGGTCGAACTGTCTGCCATGACAGGGCTGAACTTCGCCGGCGGCTCGGAATTCGCGGCGATCCAGTTGTGGACGTCGCCGCCGCACGTCGTGCTCATCGTCGCCATCACCTTCCTGGTCAACAGCCGTCACCTGCTGATGGGTGCGGCACTGGCGCCGTTCCTGCGCCACCTGCCACGACGCAAGGTGTTTCCGGCGCTTTTCTTTATGTGCGATGAAAGCTGGGCGCTGGGCCTGGCCGATGCCAGGCAGCGCACCGCTGCCGGCATCACGCCGGCCTTCAGCCCGCGCTACTATATGGGCGCAGCGCTGGCGATGTATCTCACCTGGGTGGTCTTCACCACGTTGGGCGCTTTGCTCGGTCCGATGCTCGGCGACGTCGGGGCCTATGGTTTCGACATGGCGTTCCCGGCTGTCTTCCTGGTGCTGATGCGCGGCATGTGGACGGGTATGGCGGCGGCGCGACCCTGGCTGGTCAGCCTGGTCGTGGCAGCACTGGTCTATCTCTTCGTTCCCGGCGCCTGGTATGTCGCCGCCGGCGCGGTATCGGGGCTGGTCGCGGCTTGGCTGATGGCGGGTGATCCATGATCGACGCAATGACCTTTCTCACCATCGTGCTGATGGCCGGCGTCACTTACCTGACGCGCATCGGCGGCTATGTCGTGCTGCGCAACCGCACACTCAGCGCGCGTGCCACGGCGGTCATGGGAGCCGCGCCTGGTTGCGTGCTGATCTCTGTCATCGCACCGGCCTTCGTGTCGAAGTCCCCGGCGGATATTCTGGCGCTGGCTGTTACTCTGGTAGCCGCCACGCGGCTTTCCATGCTGCCGACCGTGCTGATCGGAGTCAGCGCCGCTGGTCTGCTGAGGCACCTCATCGGCTAGAACGAAAAAGGCAGGCGCGCACGCCTGCCTTTCGAAGCGGACAAATTTTGGCTCTTTACGCGGCAGCCGCAACACCCTGGCTGGCGGCCACTACGGCATCGACCTTGGCGGTCGCCTTGGCGAGAGCTGCGGTCACCGCGTCAGGACCCATGCCGACGCCTTCGATGCGGATGACATCGACATCGGTCATGCCGAGGAAGCCGAGCACGCCGCGCAGGTAGGGGATGGCGTGATCGAACTGCACGGCCGCACCTTCGGAGTAGATGCCGCCCGAAGCCAGCACGATATAGACCTTCTTGCCGGTGACGAGACCCTTGGGGCCGTTCTCGCCATAGGCAAAGCTCTTGCCGGAACGAGAGATGTGATCGACCCAGGACTTCAGTGTCGAGGAGATGTTAAAGTTGATGAAGCCTGTGGCCAGGATCACCGTGTCGGCGGCAAACAGCTCGTCGAGCACGACATCGGAGACGCCGACGACTTCAGCCTGGCGCGCAGTGCGGGCTTCCGCCGGCACGTAGATGCCGCTGGCGTAGTCGGCGTCGATATGGGGGAGCGGATTGGCGACGAGGTCGCGCACGACGAGCGTGTTCGACGGATCGGCGGCGACGAGCTTTTCAGCGAATTCGGTAGCGATGCGGGTCGAATGCGAGGCGGCGCCCCGCGGGCTTGAGGTGACAAGAAGAATGGACATTTTGGGCTCTCCAGCGGTTGGAATGATTTGTCCCGCCAGATATGGGGCTTTCGATCCATTCAATAAACTGGTATATTTTCTATACGATCCATCTATAAGTTAGATATAGCGATGCAGCCCAACCCGACGCTCGATCAACTTCAGATCTTTGTGACAGTCGCCGAAGCCGGCAGCTTCTCGGCCGCCGGCCGCAAGCTCAACCGGGCACAGTCCGTGATCAGCTACGGCATCGCCAATCTCGAGGCGCAGCTGGGGCTGAAACTGTTCGAGCGCGAGGGCACGCGCGAGCCGCAATTGACCGAGATCGGCCGGGCGATGCTGGAGGATGCGCGGCGCATGATCGGCGTGCTGCAGCGCATCCGCTCGCGCGTCGACGGCCACCACCAGGGGCTCGAGGCCGAAGTCGCGCTGTCGGTCGATGCGGCGCTGCCGTCGCCGGTGCTGGTGCGGGTGTTGAAGGCATTCGAGGTGCAGTTTCCGACCGTGATGCTGCGCCTGCATATCGGCACGCTCGGCCTGATCCCCGATCATGTCGTCAGCGGGCAGGCCGACCTTGGCATTGGCGGCCTGCTGGGCGATGTCGATGTGCATCTCGCGCGCATCGGCTTCATGTCGATCGTGCTGGCCGCCGCGCCCAGCCATCCGCTGGCCCTGCTGCCGAAGCCGGTGGCGATCGAGGATGCGCGCGAACACACGCAGCTTGTCGTCACCGACCAGTCGGAGCGTACCAAGGGGCGCGACTTCGGCGTCTTCGCCTACCGTACCTGGCGGCTGACGGATGTGCGCACCAAGCATATGCTGATGCGCGAGGGGCTGGGCTGGGGCGGGCTGCCGCGCTGGCTGATAGCAGACGACCTGGCGAGTGGCCGGCTGGTCGAAATCGACCTCGAATCCTTCAGGGAGGTGAGTTCGCCGCTGTTTGCCATGCACCGCAACGATCGCAGCCCGAAGCCAGCGGCCGCCTGGCTGATCGACCAGTTCAAGCGCCAGCTCGGCTGCTTCAACGAGTTCGAACCGGGCGAGGTGCCTGAGGAAGAGACAGGCCATCGATCAGTGCTATGAGCACCGCGCGGTAGTCCTGAACTGACGCACCGGCCTCGATGGCCAGGGCGGCACGATCGAAGGCGGAGCCGAGCAGTGCGGTCAGCGCGTCGGCCGGCAATCTCGTCATCGTTTGCGCCCGCATCGCCGCGACCAGCCCTTCGCGCAGCGAGCGGTTGCCATGGCGGTTGTCGATCGCGTCCATGGCGGCGCGGCCAAGCACGGCCGGGCCGTCGAGCAGCAGCAGGCGCGTGCGGCCTGGCGTGCGCATGGCGGTGAGATAGGCGTCGGAACCGGCAATCAGTGCGTCGCGGGCATTGAGTGATGGCGCCGAGGCGCGCTCGATCTCCTCGGCGACCGCTGCCGCCTCCTGGTCGACCACGGCGGCAAACAGCGCCTGCTTGTCGGCGAAGTGATGGTAAAGCGCGCCGCGCGTGACGCCGGCGGCAGCGGCGATCTCCGGCGTGCCGGTCTCGGCATAGGATTTTTCCGTAAACAGCTTTCGCGCCGCGGCAATCAGGTCGGCGCGCGTCGCCTCGGTACGGTCACGGTTGGAACGACGCGCGGAATCGCGTTGCATACATGCAGCCTGTATGTTAATTCAATTTACATGCAGACTGTATGTTAATTGACGGGAGAAGGAAAGATGAAGACGACGAGCTATTACCCGGTGCTGATGACCGGCGACGTCGCCGGCACGACGGCGTTCTATGTCGAGCATTTCGGCTTCCAGCCGCTGTTTGAAAGCGATTGGTATGTGCATCTGCAATCGGTGGACAACAAACGCGTCAATCTCGGCATCGTCCAGGGCGACCACGAGACCATCCCGAAGGAGGGGCGGGGCCGCACATCGGGCCTGCTGATCAATTTCGAGGTTCGCGACCCGGACGCGGTCTATGAGCGGATCCTTGCCGCCGGCCTGCCGATCCTCCGATCCTTGCGCGACGAGCCCTTCGGCCAGCGCCATTTCATCACCAAAGACCCCAATGGCGTGCTGATCGACGTCATCAAGCCGATTCCGCCGAGCGAGGCGTTTCTGGCGCAGTACGCGGAGGGGGCTGCGGAACGGTGACGGTCCTCAGCCCGCCCTTGCCACCGGCGTCACCGTCACCTGGCTGACGCCGGTGCGGCGCACCACGGTGCATTGTGTCTCGCGGCCGATGCGCTCGGCGTCGAGCACGCGCACCAGATCGTCGACGCCGGTGACCGGGCGGCCGTCTATTGCGGCGATGATGTCGCCCTCCTTCAAGCCGGCCTTGGCCGCCGGGCCGTCCTTCTCGACGCTGCGCAGGCGAACCGCCGTGCTGGTCGAGACTTGCGACAACAGGGCAGCGCGTCGCGGCAGATTGACGGTGTCGGCCGAGACGCCGATGAAGGCGCGGCGCACGCGGCCGAAGCGGATGATCTCCGAAATGACGAAATTGGCGGTGTTGGAGGCAACCGCGAAGGCGATGCCTTGCGCGCCATGGATCATGGCGGTGTTGACGCCGATGACCTCGCCGGCCGACGACACCAGCGGTCCGCCGGAATTGCCGGGATTGAGCGCTGCGTCGGTCTGGATAACGTCGTCGATCAGTCGGCCGGTGGAGGCGCGCATCGAGCGGCCGAGCGCAGAGACGACGCCCGAGGTGACGGTCCATTCGAAGCCCAGAGGATTGCCGATTGCAATGGCGATCTGGCCGCGCCGCAGCCGCTTGGAATCGCCCAACGGTGCGATATCGGCAAAGCTGCCGTCGGCGCGCACCAGCGCGATGTCGGTGTCGGGATCGCGGCCAAGCACGCGACCTTCGCGAGAAGCACCGTCCGGCATCGACACGCGCACCGTCCTGGCGTCGCCGACGACGTGGAAATTGGTGACGACCAGCCCGTCCGGCGCGATGACGAAGCCGGAGCCATGGCCGCCCTGACCGCCAACGCGCTCGATGCGGCAGACGGCCGGACCGATGCGGTCGACGGCGTCGGCAACCGTCGTCGAATAGGCGTCGAGCAGCGTATCATCGGTTTGGAATTTGGCGACGGCGAGGGCCATGGGAGGGCTCCGTGTGTTCAGGCTTGATCGTGACTATATGTGCGGAGCGGCTGGAACCGCAGCGACCTGACCAGATGGCCAGTCAAACCGGCAACTAGCCGTCAGGCGAGTACCCGCGGACGCGCTGTCGAGCGATATCTGGGGCATGGATGAACCCAGGAGACCATTATGAGCGATTTCAATCTGAGCGCGTTTTCGCAAGCCGTCGCCGATCTCGCCGCCAAGGCCGCGCCGGCAACGGCTGGCTTCGCCACGCATCATCACCGCACGGCAAGCGCCTTCCACTGGCGCGACGGCTATTTCGTCACCGCTGAAGAGGCTGTCGAGGCCGGCGAGGAGATCGAACTGGTGTTGGCTTCGGGGGAAACGGTGAAGGCCGAGCTGGTTGGCCGCGACCCTTCTACCGGTGTTGCCCTGCTGAAGCCGGCGGAGGCCGTCAGCGCCGCGCCGTTGGCCAAGGCCGATGCGGTGCGGCCGGGCAACATCGCCATTGCCATCGGCAGCAGTGACGGTTCCGCTTTGGCTGTTTCAGGCTCGGTGGGCGAAGTCGGCCCGGCCTGGCGCTCGATGCGCGGCGGCACCATCGACCGGCGCATCAATCTTGCCGTCGGCGCCGGCGGCCGTTTCGAGGGCGGCCCGGTTCTCGACGCCAAGGGTGCGCTGATCGGCATGCTGTTGTTCGGACCGCGCCACCGGGCGCTGGTCATGCCTTACGAGACGATCGAGCGGGCGGTCGCGACCTTGCGCGAAAAGGGCCATGTCGCGCGCGGCTATCTCGGCGCCGGCCTGCATCCGGTACGCGACCGCGACGCGCACGGCGCGATGGTGATGAGTCTCGATGACGATGGTCCCGCGAAGGCCGCCGGTCTCTCTCTTGGCGATATCATCGTGGCGTGGAACGGTGAGGCGGTGCACGGCCCGCGGGACCTGATCCGCAGGCTCGGACCCGACAGTGCCGGCGCTTCGGTGACGCTCGGTGTCGTGCGCGGCGGCGAACAGCGCGATGTCGCGCTGACAATCGGCGAAAAGCCGCTGAGCTGAGAGGATCCATGGACACGCTCACCGGCGACCGGATCATGCATGACGGTGCCGTCTCGCGGCGGCTGGTGGTGCTGATTGCGCTTGGCGATGCGTCACGCGCCGAGCGCCTGGCGGCATCGCTGGCCGCGAGCGATGACCTGCTGCCGGTCGTGGCTGGCGGTGGAAGAGCCGACGTCGCCATCGTTGACGACAGCATTGGTGATGGCGTGCCGGCCCTCATTCCACGGGTGCTGCTGACCGGACGCGCTGGCGGCGAGTGGCCCGCCGGTGAGGTGCTGGCCGTGATGTCCGCTGGCGCGGACGATTTGTTGATCGCCGCGGCGGCGCGGCTGGCCGCGGCCGGCTATCGCGTCTCGGGCGAGCGCGGAAGCGGACGCCATGAGGATTTCCGTGCCGGCGATGGCGAGCCGTTCGAGGAGGAAGCCTCCGACGAGCATGCCGCCCGGCCTTCGCTGTCGCCGCGTGAGGCGGAAGTGTTGGCGCTGCTGGCCGAGGGCGCTCCAAACAAGGTGATCGCGCGGCGGCTCAACATTTCGGTGCACACCGCGAAGTTTCATGTCGCCGCAATCCTGATCAAGCTCGGTGCCGCCAACCGCACCGATGCGATTGCCATTGCGATGCGGCAGGGGCTGGTGCTGGTTTAGTCATAAACCCTACGCTGCGTAACGCGGTGTCCAGCGTGTCGGGTCTTGCGCTGTGGTCGCCCGCCGCGCAAAGGTTTGCGCCTGTTGTGTTGCAAGGGAGGCGCAAGGAAATGTCGCTCAAGGGAAAGACGCTGTTCATCTCCGGCGGGTCGCGCGGCATCGGGCTGGCGATCGCGCTGCGCGCCGCGCGTGACGGCGCCAATGTGACGATCGCCGCCAAGACCGCCGAACCGCATCCGAAGCTGCCGGGCACGATCTATACGGCGGCCGAAGAGATCGAACAGGCCGGCGGCAATGCGCTGCCTGTGCTGTGCGACATCCGTGAGGAGGCACAAGTGGCCGAGGCGGTCGCCAGGACCGTGGAGAAATTCGGCGGTATCGACATCTGCGTCAACAATGCCAGCGCCATCCAACTCACCGGCACGCTCAAGACCGACATGAAGCGCTACGATCTGATGCATCAGATCAACACGCGCGGTACCTTCCTGGTCTCGAAAATGTGCATTCCTCACCTGAAGTTGGCGCAAAATGCTCACATCCTGAATCTGGCGCCGCCGCTCGACATGAAGGCCAAGTGGTTCAGGAATCACGTCGCCTACACGATGGCCAAGTTCGGCATGTCGATGTGCACGCTGGGCATGAGCGCCGAGTTCGCCAAGGACGGTATCTCGGTCAATTCGCTGTGGCCGATCTCGACCATAGACACGGCGGCGGTGCGCAATCTGCTGGGCGGCGCGACGGTGGCGGCGATGAGCCGTTTGCCCGACATCATGGCCGATGCCGCGCATGCCATCTTCATGCGGCCAGCGCGCGAGACAACAGGTAATTTCTACATCGACGAGGAGGTGCTGCGCGCCGAGGGCGTCAGCGATTTTTCAGCCTATGCGCCAGGTGCGACCGGGCCTCTGGCCGGCGATTTCTTTGTCCCTGATGAGGTGTTTGCCCGCACGGACAGCAAGATCAAGAGCATCTACTAGATCCGCGTTATTGTGAGCGTCGAGCTAAGCCATCCGCCTTGGCTGAGCCACGGCAAAGCCTCGCGCAAACAAAGCGATAGGGCGCCAACCCTGCCGGTATGATTCAAGGGCCGGCAGGCGCTTGCTTACGCCTCATCCTTCTTGCCTTTGCTGAGGCCCATCAGCCGGTCGATATAGGCGAGCATGAAGGCCGAGACGACGAAGGCGAGGTGGATGATGGTCAGCCACATCAACTGGTCGGTGGTGTAGGACGACGAGTTCAAAAACACCTGCAAAAGGTGGATGGAGGAGATGGCGACGATAGTCGAGGCGACCTTGACCTTCAGCGAACCGACATCGATCGTGCCCAGCCAATGCACGCCGTCGTCGCCGCCGTCCTGGTCATCGAAGCGGCTGACGAAATTCTCGTAGCCCGAGATGATGACCATCACCACCAGCGAAGCGACCAGCGCGGCATCGATGAGGCCGAGCATCTTCAGGATGGTGTCGGTGTCATCGAGCGTGAAGGCCAGGGTAATGAACTCATAAAGCTTCTTGCCGAATGACAGCGCATAGACGGCCAATGCAAGGGCCAGGCCTATATAGAAAACGACGAGCAGCCAGCGCGACGCGAGGATGATCGATTCGATGGCGAGTTCGAGACGCTTCATAGGATGATTCCGGCTGGTTATCTCTCGGACAATGGCCGTATTCCGCCAGGTCGCCACCGTTTGCAAGACAAAAAGCCCCGCCGAACAATGTCCGGCGGGGCTCAATGCGTCCCGCTGGAGTCGGGACGGGGCAGGGAACGCCCAGGCTTGAATCTGGGGTAGGTGCGCTCGCGATTCAATGAGCCGTGTCTAATGGCTGTACAATTCTTGTTGAACCCGGCACATCCATCCACCCCCGGCAGTGCCGGGGATGGATGCTTCTCGTGCCGATTCCGCAAACCAGGTCATGGTTTTGAAATCATGACCTAATTGTTGCTGGCGACCGGTGCCACCAGCGACGTGATGCGGCGAATGCCAACGCGCCGGTTCTCGCGGTTCGGCGCCGACGTATTGACCTTCAGATACTCCTCGCCATAACCCTGTGTCGTCAGGTTCTCCGGCGGGATGCCGAAGGCGTTGGTGAGCGCTTCCGCCACTGATTCCGCGCGGCGATCGGAAAGGGCCAGGTTAGCCTCCGGTGTGCCGACGGCGTCGGTGTGACCTTCGATCAGGAAGGTCTCGGCCGGGTTCTTCTTCAACAACTTCTCCATTGCGGTGGCGACGCCCTCGAGCTTCTGCACCTCGGTGTCGGAGATCGAGGCCGAGCCGAATTCGAAGTTGAGCGTGTCGAGATCGACGCGCCGTGCGATGTCCCGCACGCGTGCCGAACGTTTGACCTCGTCGATCGAGTAGAGGCGCTGGACCTTCTCCACCGGTGGCTGTTCGAGGAAGGTGTAGTAGTCGTCCGGATCCTGGACATCCTCGGAGTCCAGAATGTACTCCTCGCGCGGGATTGTCAGCCGCATCGGCGGCAGATCATCGCCGGGATCGCGCCAGTCGCTGTCGTCCTCATAGTGCCGCTCATCGACATAGCTCAGCACATATTCGCGTCCATCCGGCGCAATGCGCGAACGCTGGATGACGTCGCCATAGCGGTTGCGGATGGTGACGATCTGGACACCGTTGTCACGCTCGACGATTTCCCGGGTGCGATTGCCCGAGAGATCCTCATAATAGACGTTCCTGGCGCCGCGGGTCATGCGCGGGGCGTCATTGCTCTCGACGAACGTCTGGTTGTTGAACTGCAGGATGACGCGGTCGCCGAGTTCCCTGACGACGTCGACGCCTTTCGGACGCCGGCGGTCGCGGACGTTCTCATCGGGTGCACGCTCTACGCGTGTGCCCTTTTCCTCGGTCACCGGCGCGATCTTCTCGGGCTTGATCTCCTGCTGTGCGGCCCTGTCGTCGGTGGGGGGCGGGCCTTGGTCGATGGGAGCAGCCACCGGCTTGCGGCCCTGATCGCCACCTTGCTGGGCATTTTGCCCGCCATTCTGCTGCTCGCCATCCTGGGGGACGATCTTGTCGCCCTGCTTGCGGCCGCCTCTGCGCTCGGCGTCCTTCTGGCTGTCCAGGATGGGAGCGGCGTTTGGATCGGCCGGTGCTTCGCCTTGCACCGGGCTTTCGCCCTGTACCGGTGCTGCCGTCTGACCATTGGCCGGTTGTTCGCCGGTGGCTGGCTGCTCGGCTGTGGCCGGCTGCTCGCCAACAGGTTTCCTGACACGCTTCTTCGTCGTGTCCTGGGGCTGCTCGCCCTGGGCCGCGGGCTGTTCGCCGGCAGGGGCCGTCGCCTCTCCAGCGGGAGCCTCCTTCGGTGCCGGGGCGACTTCAGGTTGGGCCTGCTGGTCCTGCCTGTTCTTCTTGCGCGGCTTGGCCTGCTCGCCGGGCTGATTGTCGTTGGCCGGTTCCGCCTGGCCGGCCGGCGCCTGCTCGGTTTGCTGCTGCTGGTCGCGCTTCTTCCTGCGCGGCTGCTGTTCCTCGGCTGGAGCGGCCTGTTCGGCCGGCGCCTGCTCGGTCTGCT
>NZ_JAMYLI010000056.1:0-7402 GCF_040317955.1 Mesorhizobium sp. M1342
GATGAGAACAATCTCGTAGTCGTCATCGAGCAGCCGAACCTGTTCGGGACGCAATAGCGGTGCACCTTGATGTGAATTCTGAATGTTCCAATCGAACGTTCGCGCCTGGCTGTAGGAAATCGATTGGGCTTGAAATGTGAATCCACCGATAGCTTTGGAAATGTAGTTCGGAGTCTCGTCATCTACCTCGATGTTCCTAGAAGCGCGCCGGCAGCCCGGGCGGGGGGCTTGGGGTTAGACTGCCAGCGCACGCCACTCATAAAGAGCGGCCTCTTTTCGCGGTTCGGACACCCATAGTCAACCCGGCAACGTCTGGATGCCCGCTGTGCTTTTTGCAGAGCGGCGATGCCGGGCATATCGGCCGATCCTGTCTAGGATGGTGTGGCCACTCTCGTCGGCCGAGTTGATGCTCCAGCCAGTATCGCCTTGCCGACCAGCATGAGTTCGCCGTTAGCAATCCATTGTTGCGGGCGTTCCAGTCACGGCCTTCCATTCGGCGATGGCTTGCAAGCGATGAACATGTATGGCGAGAGCAGAACGTTTGGGGCGGGGGACGAAGAGGTTGCGGAGGGCTGACAAGGTCGAGACGAAGCGTTGCAGGCCTCCCGGCGATCGGACCCCTGCATCATCCGCTCCCGTTTTCGCGGCGGCACATGGGAATTCTCCGCTCTGTTGTTCAACCCCTTGTGCGACCGGTGCTCGACGTCCGGCATCATCTGTCGCTTTGCCGCTCCATACGAGCGAAGCTAGTCGGTGATCATGCGCTTCGGCGCGAGCCCCTGCTTCTTCCACAGCCGCGTCAGCAAGCGCAACCTCTCGCAGGGTGCGCTCTCAGAGTTCGTTCCTGCGCAGCGGCCTTGTTATCTCGATACTGGATAAGCGTCTACGAACCTACGCGCCGCATAACGAGCTTTGTTGCGCTGGTCGGTTGCGAAGGGTGGCTCTATGCATCGCAGTGGCGGACGCGAAATCCTCACCATCCTTCTGCATCGCGCTATTTGGCTTGCCGAACACCCAATTTCGCCGGCACGCTGCCGCTGAATACGATGATCATCTCGCATTCTTGCTATGGAGACTGTCGTCCTTCCTGGGCACGCGGCTGACGGCGACGAAAGCGGGTTTATTCATGCAACACCCCTTTTTGGCAGGCAAGCTGGTGGACTTCGGGATGTCGGGGGCGAATATAGCGAAGACTCCCGCCGCTCGCTGATGCATTCTGGACGCAACCGCATCGAGCCGATGTGTTCGAGACGCTTCGCGGCTGCAGTCGCCGAACGATGGCGTGGTTATGCGACCTGTTCGGCATGGCTACCCCCGTCCAGTCAGGCGTTCACGAAGGTGTTTGTCGAGAGTTCGTGGAGAAAGTCCGCCACTTATCGTTGGCGAGGGCTTTGCTCCGGAGTGGCGATCGGTGCGCTGATCGACAGGCAGGCTCTGGCCAAAATCGAATCCCATGCCGTCGCGAAAGGCCGCAGAATCGATGCGGGGGCAAACGCATCGCGCGAATGGCACGTCGAACTATCGGTCCGGTCTCCAGCGAGATGACCATCGCGCAAGAAAGAGACATTCGGGCGGCTGGCGCCTGTGATTGCTTCGACGATGCGGATAGGTCGTGCATGAGGCCAACGACACGATCTACGGCCTTCCCCCACATTTGTGCCTCAAACGGAAGCGTGTTTGGCGTGTCGCCGAGGCCTTGGAATATGGCATAGTGGTATGAACACGGGACGCATGTCGTCGGAAGCCGCGCCTTTCGGCCGAGTGAAGCAGTCCGGCATCGGGCAGGAGGGTTCCCGCCATTGCCTCGAGGACTACCTCGAAATGAAATACCTCTGCACGGGCGGCATCTGAAGCATGGGCTTGCAGGGCTCGCAGACCGGTAAACCAGCGAGCCATCTCCAAATATGTGAATTGTGGATTGCTCCTCGACGGGAGCTGAGGGGCGGCTCCGCAAGCCTTACGACGCTCTTTGCGAGCCGTAGCTGCCGAGCTGGCAAAAGGCCGGGCTACGTCGCGCCAGCGCAATCGGCGCGCAGAAAATTAGGCCTACCCGCTCCGGGACCGCGGACCTCGTCAGCTTCTCGTAAGTATGCCCGAGTAGGTTGCTCAGCTGATCTGTGGACGTGAGGCTAACGTGAACCGGCACAAATTTGACCTATCCAATGTAACAGGTTGGCGGCAGGTGCAGCCCCCGGCATCTCAAGAGCAAGCGGCACAGGCCGGGCAAGAGGGCTTTGAGCAGCGCTCGGGCGAGGCGCGCCAAGCCGCTGCCCAAATTCCCGCCCCCGGCGTTCCGGCTCTGCCAGACCCGTTCCATCCTCATCCGTCTCACGGAGACCTGAGCCTCATCGAAGGCGCGGCCCCATGGGAAGCGCAGCCCATGATGCAAGGGAGCGGACAAGAACACGCCGCGGCGCCGTACGCCGGAGGCAGTGGGTCGATGCTAGGTGCCTCGGTGCTGCAGCCGGGTCACTCAACGGCGCGCCATCATCATGCGCCGGATTCGTCAGTGGGTGATCTGAATCCTTCCGCACCGTTCGAGTTGCGTGACCATGCTCGTTCCCCCGTGCCGGCGGCGGTGCAGCCAGATCCTCCAGTAGTGGTCTCCGACGGTCGCGGCTGCAAGCGTCCTCTTTATTCCAACGATGCGACCGTTGTCGAAGGGCTGAGGTCACTCTACGCGGGTAAGGCCAAGGAGGAAACGGTCAAGCGCCATGTAAATTCTCTTTACGGCTTTGGTCGTTGGCTCTTTAAAAATAACAAGCCGGGATTTGCTGCTCGGCTTCACGAGGAGTCGCTGGATGAAGATCTCAAGGAGTACGAGAGCAGTGGTGGCTCCTCGACTGTGGCTGTGGCACTGCGTCGTCTCAGAGAGTCGGCGGGCGGAGTGCCAATGGTGGGCCGCGCTGTCCTGAATCCCGACCCTGCCGACGCCGTGCTCATCAAAGAGTACAAAGCGGCTCTCATCAAAGAGTACAAGGGAGCGCCTGCGACCGGGCCGAATCGCCAAACCATTCACGACTATGGAGCTACTCTTAGACGTTTCAGTGAATACCTGGTTGAAAACAACAAGCCGGGGATTGCGGCTCGGCTTCACGAGGAGTCGCTGGATGAAGATGCCAAGCGCTATAAGGCCTCCAGTGGTGACCGGAGGATCATTGCACTAGCTCAACTCCGGAAGTTCCTGCCGTCCGCCGCACTCGGGCGCGAAATTGCCCTTGCTGCTCGTCCGGAAGACGCACTCGGCATGGAGGCTCGTGCCATTGGGGACGCCGCTGCGCAGCACAGCGGGCCGCAGAAGGCATTGGGTCGGCCAGAGAAGCTCCCTGGGGAAGCTAATGAAGACGCCGCTGTTCTGCCATCGTCTTTCGTACCAACTGGGCACCATCACCAAGCCTCGGATCCCGCAGAGTCCTTTCGTCCCCTGATCTGGCGCGACGGCGACCAGCGCGCGCCGGACGAGCGGATCGCTGCACAGGACAGGAGCAACCTGCTACCAAGCGAGGAGGTGCCACTGAGGCCACCGGAATTCGCTCCTCCCAGCTTGCGGGCGGGGAATTCCGCCTCGCCAGAGCTCTTTCCTGAGGGGATGTCCCCCGCGGTCGAAGGGTTTTTTGGTGTTTTCGGCGACCCCAGCGGGCGGGTGCTCGGCGCATTGCAATTGCTAGGCGACGAACATATCCACAGGGATTACCAGCTCCTGGAGCAGGAGTTGCAGGGGAACAATCCAGAACTCGCCGCCCGGACGCGGTTCGTGGATCCCCTCGTAGCCAATTATCATCTGCGCTTGGGCTCCGAGAGCGACAAGCTAAGCGCATTCCAGCGCATCGTCCATAATCAGAACGGTAACGACACAGCCGACTTCCTGTTCGTGCCAGTGAGCGATGGCGGTAAGACTCTTGCGGAGCGCGGCAAACATTGGTCGCTGCTGTTCGTTGATCGCAGCGACCGGGAACGGCCGGTTGCCTATCATTATGACTCCGTCAGCGGATGGCATGACAAGCTTGCAAAACACCTCGCAGAAAGGCTGGGCGCCAGCCTGGAGACCCGCGTGGACTTACCCCGCATCGCCCAGCAGAGCAACGAGTGGGATTGCGGAGTCTACGTGGTGGACGGCACGCGGGCGCTGGTTGGGCGATTGCAAAGATGGCAGCCAGACCTGCCAGACCTGAACCTCAACAACCTCGTCGTCAATCGGCAGGCACTACAAACCCGACTCATGGGTGACGATACATCTGGAACGGCAAATTATCTCACGAACTTTGAACTCATGGACCGACAGGCGCGAGACGCGGTTAAGGAAAGCCCCGTTGGGACGTTTCACCAGCGGATCAAGCGGCTCGGCCAGTCAGCGCGAGCGTTGCACGACAGAGCCCTGGCTCCAGTCGCGCCGGACCAAGGCAACCCAGACTCGGTGTTCGTACGGGACGTTGTTCCCGGGGAAACACGCCATCATCATGCGCCGGATTCGTCAGTGGTTGATCTGAATCCCCCCGCACCGTTCGAGTTGCGTGACCATGCTCGTTCTATGCCGGCGGCGGTGCAGCCAGATCCTCCAGTAGTGGTCTCCGGTCGCGACAAGCGTCCTCTTTATTCCAACGATGCGACCGTTGTCGAAGGGCTGCGGTCAGCACTCTATGCCGGTAAGGTCGGGGAGCGCACGGTCACGGACCATGTAAATTCTCTTCTCGGCTTTGGTCGTTGGCTCTTTGATAATAACAAGCCGGGATTTGCTACTCGGCTTGACGATCCGTTGCTGGATCAGGATCTCAAGGAGTACCAGCGCGAGAGTGGCTCCTCGAACGTGGCTAGAGCACTGGGTCGTCTCAAAGAGTCGGCGGGCGGAGCGCCAATGGTGGGCCGCGCTGCCCTGAATCCCGACCCTGCCGACGCCGTGCTCATCAAAGAGTACAAAGCGGCTCTCATCAAAGAGTACAAGGGAGCGCCTGCGACCGGGCCGAATCCCAAAACCACTCAGGACTATGCGGCTACTCTTAGACGTTTCAGTCAATACCTGCATGAAAACAACAGGCCGGGGATTGCGGCTCGGCTTTACGAGGGGTCGCTGGATGAAGATGCCAGGCGTTATTTGGACTCCAGTGGTAACCGGTGGATCAGTGCACTAGCTCATCTCCGGAAGTTCCCGCCGTACGCCGCACTCGGGCGCGAAATTGCCCTTGCTGCTCGTCCGGAAGACGCAGTCGGCATGGAGGCTCGTGCCATTGGGGACGCCGCTGCGCAGCACAGCGGGCCGCAGAAGGCATTGGGTCGGCCAGAGAAGCCCCCTGGGAAAGCTAAGCAGCTGAGCGAGATCGGCAATTCAGGCGCTCGCGTGCTGATGCAGGCCCCCACCCATCAAGTGGGTGCATTGGCATGGGAGGCGCAGCCCATGATGCTGGGGGACGAGCACCTGGCACCGCATACCGGAGGCAGTGGGTCGATGCTGGGTGCCTCGGTGCTGCAGCCGGGTCACTCAACGGCGCGCGATTCGTCAGTGGTTGATCTGAATCCCCCCGCACCGTTCGAGTTGCGTGACCATGCTCGTTCTGTGCCGGCGGCGCCTGCCGGGCCAGCGTTCGCCAGGGCTGAGGAGACGCCCTCCGCGGTTGGCGAGGCCGCGGAGGCCGCAAGGTGGGCTCGGTTGCAAAAGCAAATGGACGAACCAGTGCATGATCCCGGCCCTCAAGTGGATACATCGCCATGGGAGGCGCAACTCATGGTGCAAGGGAGCGGACAAGAACACGCCGCGGCGCCCTACGCCGGAGGCAGTGGGTCGATGCTGGGGGCCTCGGTGCTGCAGCCGGATCACTCAACGGCGCGCCATCATCATGCGCCGGATTCGTCAGTGGTTGATCTGAATCCCCCCTCACCGTCCGAGTTGCGTGACCCTGCTCGTTCTGTGCCGCCGGCGCCTGCCGGGCCAGCGTTCGCCAGGGCTGAGGAGACGTCCTCCGCGGTTGGCGAGGCCGCGGTGGCCGAAAGGTGGGCTCGGTTGCAAAAGCAGAAGGTCGACGCTGATTTGTCGGGATATTTCGACTCGATTCCGCACGCGGACCTTCTACGATCGCCATGGGAGGCGCAACTCATGACGCAAGGGAGCGGACAAGAACACGCCGCGGCGCCCTACGCCGGAGGCAGTGGGTCGATGCTGGGTGCCTCGGTGCTGCAGCCGGGTCACTCAACGGCGCGCGATTCGTCAGTGGTTGATCTGAATCCCCCCGCACCGTTCGAGTTGCGTGACCATGCTCGTTCTGTGCCGGCGGCGCCTGCCGGGCCAGCGTTCGCCAGGGCTGAGGAGACGCCCTCCGCGGTTGGCGAGGCCGCGGTGGCCGAAAGGTGGGCTCGGTTGCAAAAGCAAATGGACGAACCAGTGCATGATCCCGGCCCTCAAGTGGATACATCGCCATGGGAGGCGCAACTCATGGTGCAAGGGAGCGGACAAGAACACGCCGCGGCGCCCTACGCCGGAGACAGTGGGTCGAGGCTAGGTGCCTCGGTGCTGCAGCCGGGTCACTCAACGGCGCGCCATCATGATGCGCCGGATTCGTCAGTGGTTGATCTGAATCCCCCCGCACCGTCCGAGTTGCGTGACCCTGCTCGTTCTGTGCCGCCGGCGGTGCAGCCAGATCCTCCAATAGGGGTCTCCGGTCGCGACAAGGGTCCTCTCTATTCCAACGATGCGACCATTGTCGAAGGGCTGAGGTCAGCATTGGAGAGCACGGTCAAGCGCCATGTAAATTCTCTTCTCGGCTTTGGTCGTTGGCTCTTTGATAATAACAGGCCGGGATTTGCTGCTCGGCTTCACGAGGAGTCGCTGGATCCGGATCTCAAGGAGTACGAGAGCAAGAGTGGCTCCTCGGACGTGGCTAGAGCAGTGGGTCATCTCAAGACGTGGGCGGGCGGAGCGCCAGTGCTGGACCGCGCCGCTGTCCTGAATAATCCCGACCCTGCCGACGCCGCGCTCATCAGAGATTACACAGCGGCTCCCATCAAAGAGTACAAGGCAGCGCCGACCGGGCCGAATCCCGCTACCATTCAGACCTATGGATCTGCTCCTAGACGTTTCAGTGAATACCTGGTTGAAAACAAAAAGCCGGGGATTGCGGCTCGGCTTCACGAGGGGTCGCTGGATGAAGATGCCAAGCGCTATAACAACTCCGGTGGGATCAGTGCACTAGCTCATCTCCGGAAGTCCGAACTCGGGCGCGAGCTCCCTGGGAAAGCTAATGAAGACGACGCTGTTCTGCCATTGCCTTTCGTGCCAACTGGGCCCCATCACCAAGCCTCGGATCCCGCAGGGTCCTTTCGTCCCCTGATCTGGCGCGACGGCGACCAGCGCGCGCCGGACGAGCGGATCGCAGCACAGGACAGGAGCAACCAGCTACCAAGCGAGGAGGTCCTC
>NZ_JAMYLI010000057.1:0-6341 GCF_040317955.1 Mesorhizobium sp. M1342
GGGCGATCATGCCCCCGTGTCGTCAAAAAGCTACCAGCCAAATATCCTGTCAGAACACTGAAGGTGCCTAAGTGAACTGCATTAGCCACTTGGCGCCGTTTTTTGTTCATGGAAGCCGCTGTTTTCGAGCGCTTGTGGATTTCGCTCAGTTCTTGGCCTTGTCGACCAGCTTGTTCTTGGAAATCCAGGGCATCATCGCGCGCAGCTTGGCGCCGACTTCCTCGATCTGGTGGCTGTCATTGTTGCGGCGGATGCCTTTGAAGCGGGACATGCCGGCGCGATATTCCTGCATCCACTCCGAGGTGAATTTTCCCGTCTGGATGTCCTTCAGCACGCGCTTCATCTCGGCCTTGGTCTCGGCGGTGATGATGCGCGGACCCGAGACATATTCGCCCCATTCGGCGGTGTTCGAGATCGAGTAGTTCATGTTGGCGATGCCGCCTTCATAGATCAGGTCGACGATCAGCTTGACCTCGTGCAGGCACTCGAAATAGGCCATCTCAGGCGCGTAGCCGGCTTCCACCAGCGTCTCGAAACCGGCCCGGATCAACTCGACCAGACCGCCGCACAGCACGACCTGCTCGCCGAACAGGTCGGTCTCGCATTCCTCGCGGAAATTGGTCTCGATGATGCCCGAACGGCCGCCGCCGACGCCGCAGGCGTAGGACAGCGCCAGGTCGAGCGCATTGCCCGAGGCATCCTGGTTGACGGCGACCAGGCACGGCACGCCGCCGCCCTTCTGGTATTCGCCGCGCACCGTGTGGCCGGGGCCCTTCGGCGCGATCATGACGACGTCGACCGTCGACTTCGGCTCGATCAGGCCGAAATGCACGTTGAGGCCGTGTGCGAAGGCGATTGCGGCACCGTCGCAGATGTTCGGCGCGATCTCGTTTTTGTAGATGTCGGCCTGCAGTTCGTCCGGCGTTGCCATCATCATCAGGTCGGCCCATTTGGCGGCGTCCGCCACGCTCATCACCTTGAGCCCGTCGGCCTCGACCTTCTTGGCGGTCGCCGAGCCGGCCTTGAGGCCGATGGCGATCTCCTTGGCGCCGGAATCCTTGAGGTTGAGCGCATGCGCCCTGCCTTGGCTGCCATAGCCGATGATGGCGACCTTCTTGCCCTTGATCAGATTGAGATCGGCATCACGATCGTAATAGACGCGCATTTTGTCTTCCTTCCCGTTTTTACAAATCAGAGGGCCTTGCGGCCGGTTGTTGCTCCATGAAGAGCGAGAAACTGCTGCGTCGCGCGCGCGGCATCGCCGCCGATCGCCGCCTCAGTCAATTCCAGCCGGTCGCCAAGCAGCAGACGGATCTGCACGTCGCGGGCGACCAGCCCGAAAAAGGTGCGGAACGCCGTCTCGGCATCCGTGAAATCCAAAAGCCCGGTCCGTCGGCCGGCCTCAAGCACCGGCTTCAACCGTTTGGCCAATGCGAAGCGGCCGTTCTCAAGCACGACGGCGCCGAGATTGTCCTTACCCGAGCCCGCATGGCTGACCGCCACCCGGTTGAGGGCGATCGAGGTGTCGCTGGAGATCACCTTAAGCCAGTCCGAGGCAAAGCGTTCGAGGCTTGCGGTCAGCGAGGCAAGATCGAGCCCCTTGCCGTCAACCGGCGCCACCCGCACTTTCGAGGCCTGCCACTGCACCGTCGCCGTCAGCAGCCCGTCACGGTCGCCGAACCATTTGTAGAGCGTTTCCTTGGAGCAGCTAGCGCGGCGCGCCACGGCGGTCATGGTCAGATGATCGCCCTCCTCGACCAGCAGCCGCAACGCCGCGTCGAGGACGGCCTTCTGCCGTTCTGTCAGCGCTTCGCTGGTGTCCATATCGGGCAAGATGTGCAACACGCTCTTCTCTCGAAAGGCAGGCCACCGATCACTCGGCAATCCGTACCGTACGTTACGGTTCGGCATATTGCGCATTCCAAGGCCGCACGCAAGAGGACGAGAGCAAAATATCTGCAAGTGGATGAGCGTTGCCGCGCGCGACAAGCCTCGCCTAGTCGCCGGCCGGCGGTTGACGCAGCCGTCCAAGCAATGCCGAGACCATGGTCAGCTCATCCGCCGACAATTTGGCGCCTACCAGTTCCGCAATCGAGCGTCCGTAGACAGCCCACATCTGGCGGCGTGTCTCTCGCCCGCTGGCGGTGATGCGGATGGTCTGGCCACGGCCGTCATCGGCCACCGGCAGTTTCTCGATGAGCCCGTCTGCCTCGAGCCGGGCCAGCAGGCGCGAAATGTTGTATTGCGCAAACAGCGTGCGCTCGATCAACTGAAACGGCCGCAGCCCACCCTCACCCGCCTCGGCGAGCTCATGCAGCACATCGTACCAGGCAAGCGGCGGCAGTCCGACTGCCTTCAACGCCTCTTCGGCGCTTTCCATCAGTTGGCGCGAAACCCGCATCAGGCGGGCCCAGGCCTTGATGGCGGCTGGCGAAGGCGTGGCTTTCTCGGTCATGGCGTATCCCTAGACGATAGATGCAATTGCATCAAGCTTGACGGTCGACGCATGTGCATCTACATAGATGCAATTGCATTAACCCTGGAAAGCCCATCCGATGAAACACGAAACCTGCACACGCGCCGACAAGCTCATTCTCGTCAGCCATCACCTCTGCCCCTATGTGCAGCGCGCCGCGATTTCGCTGGCCGAAAAGGGCGTGCCGTTCGAGCGCATCGATATCGACCTCGCCAACAAGCCGGACTGGTTCAAGGCGATCTCGCCGCTCGGCAAGGTGCCGCTGCTGCGCGTGCAGCGAAATGGCGAGGAAACGGTGGTCTTCGAGTCAGCGGTCATCCTGGAATTCCTCGAAGAGACGCAGGCCAATCCCCTCCACCCTGTCGATCCCTATGCCCGCGCCCGTCATCGCGCCTGGATCGAGTTCGGTTCGGCAACCCTCAACGCCATCGGCCGGTTCTATTCAGCCTCGATCGAGGCTGGCTTCCTTGCCGAATCCAGCGCGCTGTCCGCCATGTTCGATCGCCTCGAAGCCGAGCTGGCGGACGAGCCCGGCGGACCCTGGTTCGCCAGCAACCACTTTTCGCTGGTCGACGCCGTTTACGGTCCGGTCTTCCGCTATCTCGATGTCTTCGACCACATCGGTGATTTCGGCATTCTGGACGGCAAACCGCTCGTCCGAGCCTGGCGCAAGGCGTTGAGTGAACGCCCGTCGATCAGGCAAGCCGTGGCGCCGGACTATCCGCAGCGCCTGCATGCTTTCCTGCAAGCGAAGGGATCGCACCTTTCAGGCCTCATCCGGCAAAACGATCCAGCCACCGCGCCTCGGTCAGCCCAATCCGCTTGAACGGATCGATCATCGTACCGGCCACCATCGAGGCGAGAAACTGCGGCGCCGGCGGGATTTTTGCCACCGTCGCCACCAGCCTGTCGCGGATGAAGGGCAGCGCCACCGAATCCGACTGGTAGAACGGCGTGAATGCCAGCGACAGCGCCTGGAAGATGCGGACATGCCAGCGCCGCGCCTTCGCATAGGCCTCCAGTGCTGCGTCGACACTCGTTGTCCGCACCAGCGCATGGCTGAGCGCCGCCGCGTCGAGCAGCGCCATGTTCGCCCCTTGCCCGAGTTGCGGACTGGTGGAATGCGCCGCGTCGCCGATGACGGCCAATCGCCTACCGGCCGGGAGCTTCATCGTGTGGTGGCCGTAGCGGGCCAGCGAGAGCTGGTCGAAACTGTCGATCTGGCTGGTGAACGCCTCGCTCTGTGGCCACAGCCGGACCACCCTTTCCTTCCAGGCGTTCAGGCCGCGGACGCGCACCTCATCGGCATCCGACGGCTTCAGGCTCCAGAAGAAGGCCGCCATCTTTTCAGCGCCCGGCTGCGGCCGGCCGACCGGCAGCACGCCGATCATCACGCTCGCTTTGTCGTAGCGTTGCAGCAGCGCATGCTCATCGAAACCGTCGCCGCGCCAACCAAGCGAGGCCCAGAACGCGCCATAGGTGAGTGCTCTTGGCTCGCCTGGAGCGCTCGCGCGGCGCAGTTTCGAGCGCGAACCGCTGGCGTCGATGACGAGGTCGAACGGCCCTGCCCTTCGTCGGTTGCCGCATATCAGCGTCGCCCGTTCGCCGGTCTCCAGAGCCTCGATCTCGACGCCGGTCTCGATGGCGATCGCCTCGCGCTGCGCGGCGCGGAAAAGCACGCCGAACAAGGCCGCCCGGTGCACCGCCAGCCCGAAGCGGCCACCGCGTTGCGCATCGTAGCGGACATCGAGCACCGTACGGCCCGTGGAAGCATCGGCGCCATGCAGGCGGTCGATACGGCTGCCCAGCGCGAGTATGTCGTCAAGCAGGCCAAGATCGGCCAGGACCGTCAGCCCTGTCGGCTGCAGAATCAGCCCGGAGCCGACCGGCTTCGGCTCATCGAAGCGCTCGAAGACCGTGACCCGATGCCCGGCACGCTTGAGATAGAGCGCCATGGCCAATCCCGCCGGCCCGGCGCCGGCAATTGCTATGTCGTAGGAAATGCCAATGCCCCCAAGCCGAACTGGCCGGGACAATCCTTCAGCCGCCCGACGAAATCAAGCCGCGGGTTTTAACTGCCGTTCAAGCCTGCATGGCATCAAAGCCGGAACGCGCGTCGCGCACCGCGTCATGATTGAGTTCGGCCCATAGGATCAGCTGATGCAAGGCGCCGAACATCGAATGCCCGAGATCGGTCAGGCTGTATTCGACGCTCGGCGGCTTGGTCGGGAACACTTCGCGATGCACATAGCCGTCACGCTGCAAATCATGGAGCGTCTGCGTCAGCATGCGCTGTGAGATATCGGGCACCAGCCGCCGCAATTCGCCAAACCGATAGGGCTTTTCGGCCAGCGCCATCATCAGCAGCGAGCTCCATTTGCCGCTCACCCCCTGGATGACATCGCGGACTGGACAATTTGCAAAATTGCCGCCGCCGGAGATCGCCTTGTAGACCTCCATCTTCGATCTCAGATTGACCATCTTGCTGTCCACCGCTGGTTCCCTGCGCCTGCCTACCTCCCGAAAAACTGCCTTCTTTACGGCCCAGGGTCAATTCCTATTTTAGTGCTGGTCTCTTTTTGAGACTGCCACTCGAGCCGCCTTAGCGGCGCAATGTCAGGATCTTCCATGACCGAAACCCTTCTCGTCACCGGCGCTTCCGGCCAGCTCGGCCGCGGCGTCATCAACCATCTGCTGGACACGTTCAAGGTTCCAGCGGCACGGATCATCGCCACCACCCGCAATCCGGAAAACCTCGCCGGCCTGGCGGCCCGAGGCGTCATCACAAGGGCGGCTGACTTCGACGACACACTATCGTTGGAGTCTGCGTTCAAGGGCGCCGACAGGGTGCTGATCATCTCGACCGGCGAGATCGACCTGCTTCACGGCAAGCGCCTGAGGCAACACGAGAACGCGGTTGCCGCCGGGAAGAAGGCCGGCGTTTCCCACCTTCTCTACACCTCGATGCCTAATCCAGAACCGGTTTCGCCGGTGCTGTTTGCCAATGATCACTACGGCACCGAGCAGGCGATCAAGGCGAGCGGCATCCCTTACACGATCTTCCGCAACGGCTGGTACCAGGAGAACCTGTTCATGGCCCTGCCGCAGGCCATTGCCTCGGGACACTGGTATACGTCCGCCGGCGACGGCCGCATGGCGCACGGTGCGCGCGACGACATGGCGGCAGCGATTGCCGCCGGCCTCGTTACCGTTTCGAACGAAAGCAAGACTTACACCTTGACCGGCCCGCAGGCCTACACCACCGCGGAGATTGCGGCCCTGGTAAGCGAGGTCACCGGCAAGCCGCTAGATGTCGTGCAGGTTCCGGATGAAGCCCTGACCGAGGGCGTGAAGGCGGCTGGCGTTCCCGAGGACTTTGCCCGCATCATCGTGTCGTTCGACGCCAACACGCGTTCCGGCCGCATCGCCATGGTGACGGACGCGGTCGAGACGCTTTCCGGCCGGAAGTCGAAGACGCTGAAGCAGTTCCTCGAGGCAAACAAGGCCGCGCTGGCCGGTTGAAGCGGAGTGACATGGACTGTGCCGTGAAGCACAGTCCATTCGCCGATCCGCCAGGACATGTCCTAGATCGCCACCTGCGTGCCGATCTCGACCACGCGCCCGGTCGGGATTTGGAAATACTCCGTCGCATCGGCCGCCGTGCGCGCCAGGCCGATGAACAGCCGATCCTGCCACACCGGCATGCCGGAATTGGGCGAGGCCTTGAGCGAACGCCGTGACAGGAAGAACGAGGTCGTCATGATGTCGAACTTCCAGCCCTGCTTGCGGCAGATCGCCAGCGCGCGCGGGATGTTCGGCTGCTCCATGTAGCCGAAGGTCAGCGTCACCCGCATGAACAGCTCGT
>NZ_JAMYLI010000058.1:0-5997 GCF_040317955.1 Mesorhizobium sp. M1342
CCCCACACCCCCACCCGCCCCCCCCCCGGCGCCCCGCCGCCGCCGGGCCCCCCCCCCCCCCCCCCCCCGCCGGGGTGTGCCCCCACCCCACCCCACCCGGGGGGCGCCCCCCCCGCGCCCCCCCCCGACTTCTTAAAGCGTTTCTTCGCTGGGCTGGTTCAGGTGACCAGAAAAGACGATGCGGTAATCGACAGATGCGGAGAGAGGCTCGCGAAATGGATCTGGTTTGCGCCTCCGACGCCGTCGCTGTCGAAAGAAAGAGCTCCCGTCGAACTGTTGTAGATAATGTGATCGGAACTGTCATGCGCGGCTTTGCCGGCAAAGAAAGCGTCCGACGAGAGGCCCCCCTGATCGAGACCGGCAAAGATGGAATGATCGAGGTGGATTTTGTCCTGGGCTTTGTTGAAATCAGTGATCTTGTCCACGTTTCCAGCACCAAGGGCGGTACTGAACACGAAGGCATCTCTGCCCCCACGCCCGCTCAACGTATCGGCTCCGCCGCCACCGTCGATCTTGTTGCTACCGGCATTGCCTTGAATGGTCTGTCCGAATTCGTTGCCGGTCAGATTGATGGCGGCCTTGCTGGATGCCTTGGTGGTTGCGAGTTGCTCGATATGCGAGCCAGCCGAAAGAGCGAAGCTCACCGAGGCAAGAACCTTATCGGCGCCGCTTCCTCTCTGCTCCACCACCTTGTCGTGGGCATTGTCGACGTAATAGGTGTCATTGCCGCCATAGCCGGTCATCTTGTCCGCGCCACCGCCACCATTGATCTTGTTGGCGCCGCCATTCCCATAGATGGCTTGACCGAATTCGTTGCCGGTCAGGTTGATGGACGCCCTGCCACCCGAACTGGCGGTGGAGAGCTGCTCGATATGTGAGCCCGCCGTAAGAGCGTAACTCACCGAGGCCACGACCTTGTCGACCCCGCCGCTTGGCGCTTCCATCACCTTGTCATGGGCATTGTTGACGAGATATTTGTCATTGCCCGTGGTCGCGTGAAAAACGTCTGCGCCGCGCGTGCCATGGAATATATGATCGCTGTCCGACGGGGCCGGCGCGGCGGGAGCAGGGGCGCCGGCGTCGCTTGGCGGCGTGGTCGGGGTATCGATCGGATCGCTTGCTGGAGGGGCGGCAGAGCCACCGGTGCTTTGGAGGTTGTGCTGCTGGAAGAAGGCCTGCAGTGCCGGCGAATTCTCCAGAGCTGTGTCTCCGTTCTGCGAGCCCCAGGCATAGGCATAATCGAAGGCAGGCGACGGAACCAGTGCTGCCCAATGATCTATCATCGTTTGCATCTGTTCCGTCGTTGGCATCTGATGCTTCCCGCCCGTGTCGGTCGTCCAGTTGCCACCGCCAAAAGTCTGGTAGACCGGAATGATCTTGTCGATCGGGATGCCGGACTTCACTGCCGCGCCCACGGCCCTGTCGATCATGTTGTAGTCGACCGTGCTCACGTCATCGCGCACCGGGTACGGGTCCAACCCGTAATAGTCGATGCCTGTATTGGCCGGATTATAGGTGTTGGAAAAATCCGGATTTGTAGGAGACCCCATATTCATCATGGTGACGAAGGTCTTGGCGCCCGGAAAATGGGAATGGATCCAATCCGATTCCGCTTTCAGGTTTTCGGCAGTTGCATATGTGCCCCACCTGCCGGTGGGATCTGGCTCGTCCATCAGGAAAAATCCGAACACCTTCGGGTTGTTCAGAAATGGTGTAACTTTTTCAATGAAGGAGGAGGTGACGCCGTCGTGCGCTCCGAGATAGACGAGGCCTTTCATGCCGTCCGGCAAAGCATTGACCTGCGAAAGATATTGAACATCGACCAGGTTGAACCCGGCGGTTGCGACTTCGGTGGCTGATCCACCGGACGCATAATGGAGTGTCATCCAATGATCCTTTGGTTGATTCGATTTATGCCCCGCGTCTGCTTAGGTGATTGCTACATTAGGATGAAATCAAATACGAAACACAGCGAGATAGAATGTTTGATTGATCTAAGTTGTTGCTCAGTAGCAGGTATTTTGCTCAGTCGACTGTGGCACCTTTGAAAGTGTTTGGGAGCAAGGACATACGCCTCTTTTGCCGGCTCCGTTCTGACCAGTTCCTTTAGCGAAAATCGTCATTTTTCGTGAAGTTATCCCCAGACAGGGAGACGTCGGCGGCCGCGTTTCGCCGGTTCATGCCACGAATCCGCTGCATTTTCCTCAAAGTCGACGTATGTAAGCAGAGCGTAATAAGGGGGGCGACGGATAGCGGCTGCTATGCGCATCAAGAAAGGTTTGAGCCATCACAACTTACGGAAGTAACGGCGCGGCAGTGTCGCGCGAACGACCGCTGGTCATGAAAACATCGGGGGCTGGTTCTCCCGAGCTACGTTCCGCCATTCTCGCCTGCATGCCTGGGCTGCTTGGCGTGGCGCTGTTCTCGGCAGTGATAAACATTCTCGCTCTGACCGGTTCGGTCTATATGTTGCAGATTTACGATCGCGTTCTGCCGTCGCAGAGCGTTCCCACCCTGGTGGGGTTCACGATCGGCATGCTGGGTCTGTATGCGGTCCATGGGCTTCTGGATTTCGTGCGGCTTCGCGTGTTGGTCCGCATCGGCAGCCGTCTCTATAGGAATTTGCAGCAAAAGGTGTTCTCCATCTCCCTGTCCCTGCCGCTCAAGGCAGGGCGTGATGCGGACCGTCTGCAGCCTTTGCACGATCTTGACCGACTGCGCGGCTTTCTCTCCGGAACGGGACCGACGGTCATCTTCGACGCCCCGTGGATCCCCTTTTATCTGCTGATCATTTATTTGCTCCATCCTTCGCTCGGCCTGCTGGCGACGGTCGGCGCGATCGCTGTGGTCCTCTTAACAGCGATCGCGGAAGTGTTTAGCCGAGGCCCCGCCGCGCGTGCCTCGGAGGAGCTGCTGTCGCAGCGGGCGCTTGCCGATTCCGGCCGGCGCAACGCCGAAGTCGTTCACGCAATGGGGCTGTCTGGTCGACTGGCTCGACGCTGGAGCGACGTCAGCCGAGCCTATCTCGCCCAGCAGGAACGTCTCTCTGACGTCGTTGGTGGCGCCAGTTCGCTGTCGAAGGCCCTGCGGATGGCGTTGCAGTCCTGTGTTCTCGGTCTCGGCGCTTACCTGGTGATCGGCGGCGAGGCTTCACCTGGGGTGATCATCGCATCTTCCATTTTGCTTGGCCGCGCCTTGGCCCCGGTGGATGCTGCGATCGCAAACTGGAGAGGCTTTCTGTCGGCCCGGCGCAGCTATTCCGAGCTGGCAGCGGTCATGGCGGCATTCGGCCGCCAGGACGAGCCAATGGAGTTGCCTCGGCCGCAGGCGCGGTTTGCGGTCGAGCAATTGACCATTGCGCCGCCCGGCTTGCCAAAGCCAACCGTGGTGAATGTGAGCTTCCATCTGTCGAGAGGCGCTGGGATGGCCGTAATCGGCCCAAGCGGTTCCGGCAAGACAACTTTGGTGCGTTCGTTGGTCGGAGTGTGGAAGCCGCTCCATGGCTCGGTGAGATTGGACGGCGCCTCTCTCGATCAATGGAACTCGGAACAGCTCGGCGCCCATATCGGCTACATGCCGCAGGATGTGGAGTTGTTTGACGGCACGGTAGCAGACAACATTTCGAGGTTCCGAGGCAAGACGGATCCAAAAGGCGTCCTTGCGGCGGCAAGAGCAGCCGGCGTCGAGAAAATGATAATGCAATTCCCTCAGGGATTTCAGACCCGCATAGGCGAGGGCGGAGCGGCCCTGTCGGCAGGGCAGAGGCAACTCGTGGGTCTCGCCCGAGCACTTTATGGCGAGCCGTTTCTTGTCGTGCTCGACGAACCGAACTCGAACCTCGACGTGGACGGAGACGCTGCCCTGGCCGGCGCCATACGGACAGTGCGTCAGCGCGGGGGCATCGTCATTGTCGTTGCGCATCGTCCTTCGGCACTCGCGAATATCGATCAGGTGCTGGTTATGTCGAATGGGACGGTTCATGCCTTTGGCTCGCGCGAGCAGGTCTTGGCGAACGTGCTCCGACCTTCACCGCCTGTTTCACCTCGGCCATCTTCTTTGGCGCCGATACCGGGTGTTGCCGGACATGCATGAAGCTCTGCTCGAAACATTCGTCGCTTTCTCATCGTATGCTCGGACCCTTCGTGGCAGCAAACGGGCTGCCGTGAGCGCGCCAGATCTGTCGGACGGTATACGGGCCAACCTGATATTCGGTTTGGTGATTACAGGTCTGCTGGTCCTTGGCGGCGGCCTGTGGCTGGGGTTGACCAACATCGCCGGCGCTGTGGTTGCACCGGCCACCGTGGTGGTGGAAACCAACGTCAAGAAGGTCCAGCATCAAACCGGAGGCACAGTGGGCGGGATCTTCGCGCAGGACGGAGATCATGTACGAGCCGGCGACGTGCTGGTCAGACTGGATGACACGCTGACTCGCGCGAACCTGCAAATCATCAGTGAGGATCTCGATCGCGCGACCGTCCGGCTCGCTCGGCTGGAGGCTGAGCGAACGGGCCTAGCGGAAATGCAACTGCCGGTCGGCCTGAAGGCGCGAATGAACCAGCCGGAGCTGGCTGCGCTCGTCAATGGCGAGCGCGCGCTCTTTGAAACGCGCGCTTCGGCTTTGGCTGGACAGAAGGCACAGTTGAGAAGCCAATCCCAGCAACTTGAACGTCAGATCGACGGCCTCAAAGCGCAACAGAGCGCGGTGGATGAATCGGTTGCTCTGCTGAATAAGGATTTCGCCGACGTTGATTCCCTCTACGCCAAAAAACTCGTCTCCAAGGAGAGGGTGAGCAACATCAGGCTGGATGCCACCCGGGCCAGGGGAGAATCGGGGCGCCTCGCTGCCGCAGTAGCTGAAGCGCAGGCGCGCATTAGCGAAACGGGGTTGCAGATGCTGCAGCTGGATGACCAAAGGCGCACTGACGTGACGACCGAACTCCGCGAGACGGAAGCCAAGCAGACCGAACTCAACGAACGGAGGATTGTGGCCCAGGATGAATTGACCAAGACAACGATCCGCGCGCCGCAGTCCGGAACAATACAGGAATCGGCTGTCCATACCGTCGGCGGCGTTATCGCGCCTGGCGAGATGCTCATGACCATCGTGCCTGATGCCGACGATCTTGTGGTGGACGCGCTGATCCCTCCGTCGCGGGTCGACGACGTCCGGCCAGGGCAGCCGGTATCGATCCGTTTTCCGGCGTTCGACGTGGGAACCACTCCGGTCTGCCAAGGGTCAGTGAAACACATCTCGGCAGATCTGATTAAAGATCCGCAACGTCAGCTTTCCTATTTCTCGGCGCGGATCAAGGTCGAAAGCAAATCGAATTGCCTGACCGAAGCGAAGGTGCTGAGGCCAGGTATGCCCGCCGAGGTTCATATCCGCACCGATGAACGCAATGTCTGGTCTTATCTGTTGAAACCCTTTGCGGATCAGATGTCCAAGGCGTTTACGCAGTGATGGCGAGGAGGCGAGGCGAGTAGGATATCGGGATTTCTGGCGGCCCGACGGCTTTTTGGGGGCGGGCGGCCGTCGAGCCTAACCGGCGGCGCGGGGATGAAGCGCCTCCGGCTGGAGGAAACATGCGCGTTATGTGCCGCTACCGCATCATTCGAATAGCGAGGCAGTTTGTCCGCTGTCGGTAGTTTTTTGCCCAATGAAATGAACGAACGCGAATGGCGGATGGCGGGCGAGCGGAACCGCAACATTACCCATCAAAGATCAATGTTGCTGTGGTGCGAATTGCGGGGGCGGCCAATCCCCGTGGGCGTCGTGCTGGCAGGAGCTTGCGCAGCCATCGAGCATCACTGGACGGTGGCCTGAGGCGAGTTTGCCAGCCGTGATCTTGCAAAGACTTTTCTATCCCCGTCCAAAATATGCCTGGTACCACTCGACGAACCGCCCCACCCCTTCGGTCACTGTCGTCGTCGGGCGGTAGCCGACCGCCTGCTCCAGCGCCGAGGTGTCGGCGAAGGTATCGGGCACGTCGCCGGGCT
>NZ_JAMYLI010000059.1:0-5757 GCF_040317955.1 Mesorhizobium sp. M1342
CCTCAAACCCGAGCCGCAAGGCACCCCACATTGGCCTGACCCTCCCTCCTTGCCCCTATAACTTAATAACGCAACGGGCCCCTTGAGGGGGAGATGTCCGGCAGGACAGAGGGGGGTGCTAGCGCCGATACTGTCAGGAATGTTCGTCACACCGAGATGTTAGACGCCAACCGGGCCGTTGCAAGGCTGACAGCCCCTTCTATCCACGCTATATGCGCCCGCAGCAAGCAAGGATGCGGCACGATGACCGGAACGACGAGATCAAGCGAGGGGCTCGACGTCCGCCGCCGCAAGCTTCTGTTTCGCTCCTGGCATCGCGGCATGCGCGAGATGGACCTTATCCTCGGCACCTTCGCCGACGCTGAGATCGGCGCCTTGACCGGCGACGAAATCGACCAATATGAGAGGCTCCTCGACATTCCCGATACCGAATTCCTGCCCATGGTCACCGGCGAACGCCCGGTGCCGGCCGACATCGATTGTGCCGTCCTGCAAAAGATCCTGGCTTTCCGCCGTTCTCTGACATTCTGAACACAAGCAATTCCAGGAAAAGTACGAAGCGGTTTTCCGTGGGGAATTGCGATAAAACAAGACCGTGATTTGATGAGCCTCATTCCCACCATCGGTTTGCCGAAAGACCGCGCCGGTCAGTTCATCGTCGACGGCGTCGCCGATGGCTACGAAGCCTTTGCGCTGGTGCAGGCAGCACTCGAGATCGCGCCCGACAAGCCGGTTCTGTTCGTCGCGCGCGACGGTCAGCGCCTGCCGGCGATCATCGAGGCGCTGTCTTTCGCGGCCCCCGGCCTGCCGGTGCTGGAACTGCCGGCCTGGGATTGCTTGCCCTACGACCGCGTCTCGCCCGGCTCGGATGCGGCCGCCAAGCGCCTCGATGCACTGACCGCCATGATCGCGCTGGCGAAGAAGCCGCACCGCGCCGTCATTCTCACCACCGCCAATGCGCTGCTGCAGCGCATTCCGCCGGCGGATCTCGTCGAGGCACAGACCTTCCACGCCAGGCCCGGCAACCAGATCGACATGAACGTACTGGTGTCGCGACTGGAAACGTCCGGTTTCGAACGCGTGCCGACCGTGCGCGGTATCGGTGAATTCGCGGTGCGCGGCGGCATTCTCGACCTTTTCGCCCCCGGCTGGACCGAAGCGCTCAGGCTCGACTTCTTCGGCGACACGCTGGAATCGATCCGTGTCTTCGACGCCGCCACGCAGCGCACCACCGGCCAGCGCAAGTCGATGGCGTTGCAGGCGATGAGCGAAGTGGCGCTGACGCCGGAAACCATCAGCCGTTTCCGCCGCTCCTATATCGAAGCCTTTGGCGCTCCACAGCGCGATGACGGGCTCTATGCAGCAGTCAGCGAAGGCAGGCGGTTTGCCGGCATGGAACACTGGCTGCCGTTTTTCTATGAGCGGCTGGAGACGGTGTTCGACTATCTGCCTCACACGCCTGTCATCTTCGACCATCTGGCGCATGAGGCGCTGGCCGAGCGCCACACGCTGATCCTCGACCATTACGAGGCGCGCAAGAAGCAGGCGGACGGTGCCTTGAAGGACGCCGTGCCCTACAAGCCGGTCGCACCGGACCTGCTCTATCTCTCCCCGGAAAACCTGATTGCCTCGCTAGGGCCGCGTGAAGCGATCGACTTCACGCCGTTTGACGCGCCTGACGCCGGCGCGAAAAAGGTTTTTCATGCCGGTTCGCGCCCTGGCCGCAGCTTTGTCGAGGAACGCGCCGACCCGAACGTCAATGTGTTCGACGTTGTCGTCAAACACATCGCCGATGAGCGCGCGGCGCGCCGCCGCGTCGTCATCGCCGGCTGGACCGAGGGCTCGCTCGATCGGCTTGGCCAGATCCTTGCCGAACACCATCTCGGCAACCTCAAGCAGGTTGCAACGCTGGCGGAAGCCGAAAAGCTCGAGCCGGGTCAGGCGGCCTTGGCCGTGCTGCCGCTCGAATCCGGCTTCGAAACCGAAAAACTGGTCGTCGTTGCCGAACAGGACATTCTCGGCGACCGGTTGATCCGGCGCTCGAAACGCAAGAAGCGTCCCTCGGATTTCATTGCCGAGGCCTCGGCATTGTCGGCCGGCGACATTGTCGTCCACGCCGACCACGGCATTGGCCGGTTTATCGGGCTGCGCACCATCGAAGCGGTCGGTGCACCGCATGACTGCCTGGAAATCCACTATGCCGGCGACGACCGGCTGTTCCTGCCGGTCGAGAACATCGAACTCCTGTCGCGCTATGGTTCTGACACAGCCGAGGCGACGCTGGACAAGCTTGGCGGCGGCGCCTGGCAGTCGCGCAAGGCGCGGCTGAAGAAACGCCTGCTTGACATGGCCGGGCAGCTGATCCGCATCGCCGCCGAGCGGCAAATGCGCTCCGCACCGCCACTGGTGCCGGCAGAAGGCCTCTATGGCGAGTTCGCGGCCCGCTTTCCCTATGAGGAGACCGACGACCAGCAGACGGCGATCGACTCGGTGCGCGACGATCTGGCCGCCGGCAAGCCGATGGACCGGCTGATTTGCGGCGATGTCGGCTTCGGCAAGACCGAAGTGGCGCTGCGCGCTGCCTTCATCGCGGCGATGGAAGGCTTTCAGGTGGCGGTTGTGGTGCCGACGACATTGTTGTCGCGCCAGCATTTCAAGACCTTTTCGCAGCGTTTCTCCGGCCTGCCGATCCGTGTCGGCCAGGCGTCGCGGCTAGTCGGCGCCAAGGAACTGGCCGAGACCAAGAAAGGTATCGCCGAGGGCCAGGTCGACATCGTCATCGGTACGCATGCGCTGCTCGGTTCCGCAATCTCGTTCAAGAACCTTGGCCTGCTGATCATCGACGAAGAGCAGCATTTTGGCGTCAAGCACAAGGAGCGGCTGAAGGATTTGAAGACCGACGTGCACGTGCTGACGCTGTCGGCGACGCCGATCCCGCGCACGCTGCAACTGGCGTTGACCGGGGTGCGCGAACTGTCGCTGATCGCCACGCCGCCGGTCGACCGCATGGCGGTGCGCACCTTCATCTCGCCCTTCGATCCGCTGGTCATCCGCGAGACGCTGCTGCGCGAGCGCTATCGTGGCGGCCATTCCTTCTATGTGGTGCCGCGCATCAGCGATCTCTCGGAAATCCAGGATTTCCTGAAGGAATCCGTGCCGGAGTTGAAGGTGGCGGTGGCCCATGGCCAGATGCCGCCGGGCGAACTCGACGACATCATGAATGCCTTCTACGACGGCCAGTACGATGTGCTGTTGTCCACGACCATCGTCGAATCCGGCCTCGACATCCCGACCGCCAACACGCTGATCATCCATCGCGCCGACATGTTCGGCCTGTCGCAGCTTTACCAGTTGCGCGGCCGCGTCGGCCGCTCGAAGGTGCGCGCCTATGCGCTGTTCACGCTGCCGGCCAACCGCAAGCTGACCGACACCGCGGAGCGGAGGCTGAAGGTGCTGCAATCGCTCGATACTCTGGGCGCCGGCTTCCAGCTCGCCAGCCACGATCTCGATATCAGGGGCGCCGGCAATCTTCTCGGCGAAGAGCAGTCCGGCCACATCAAGGAGGTCGGCTTCGAGCTCTACCAGCAGATGCTGGAAGAGGCTGTCGCCGAGGTGAAGGATTCCGGCGAGGTCCAGGATGGCGGCTGGTCGCCGCAGATTGCCGTCGGCACGGCGGTGATGATCCCGGAAAGCTATGTTCCGGACCTGCAGCTTCGGCTGGCGCTTTATCGCCGTCTCGGCGATCTCGAGAACACCGAGGAAATCGACGCTTTCGGCGCCGAGCTGATCGACCGCTTCGGCCCGCTGCCGGAAGAGGTCAAGCATCTGCTCAAGATCGTCTTCATCAAGGCGCTCTGCCGCAAAGCCAATGTCGAGAAGCTCGACGCCGGGCCGAAGGGCGTCGTCATTCATTTCCGCAAGCGCGAATTCTCCAACCCGGTTGGGCTCGTCCGGTTCATCGGCGAGCAGGGCTCGCTGGCCAAGATCCGGCCGGACCACAGCGTCGTCTTCGTACGCGATTGGCCAACCCCCGAGAAGCGATTGGCGGGCTCGGCGGTGGTCATGACGCAGTTGGCGCGGCTGGTGGAGAAGGCGGCATAGCCCGCCCGGACCATTCGCCAGCGCTTGAATTCCGGTCTAGAATACGAAAACGGCTTCGTGTATGGAGCCGCCATCCCATATAGGGGCTGGAGTGGGGGCGAGGGTGCTCGCCGGAAAGAGTGTTGGTGCAGCGATGACGAAATGGTCGCCGAATTCGTGGAGAGCAAAGCCGATCAAGCAGGTTCCTGCCTATCCGGACCTTGCCGCGCTGAAGAACACGGAGGCCCAGCTCGCAACCTTTCCGCCGCTGGTTTTTGCCGGTGAGGCGCGCAAGCTGAAGAAGCAGCTCGCTTCTGTCGCCGCCGGTGACGCATTCCTCCTGCAGGGCGGCGATTGCGCCGAGAGCTTCGCCGAGCATGGCGCGGACAACATCCGCGACTTCTTCCGCGTCTTCCTGCAGATGTCGGTGGTGCTCACCTTCGCCGGCGCGCAGCCGGTGGTGAAGGTCGGCCGCGTTGCCGGCCAGTTCGCCAAGCCGCGATCGTCCGACAACGAGACCAAGGGTGAGGTGACGCTGCCCAGCTATCGCGGCGATATCATCAACGGCATCGAATTCGACCCCAAGTCGCGCATTCCGGACCCCGCTCGCCAGGAGATGGCGTATCGCCAGTCGGCGGCGACGCTCAACCTTTTGCGCGCCTTCGCGCAAGGCGGCTATGCCAGCCTGGAGAATGTGCACCGCTGGATGCTCGGCTTCGTGTCCGACAGTCCGCAGGGCGAGAAATACGAGTCTCTTGCCAACCGCATCACCGAGACGATGGACTTCATGAAGGCCGTCGGCATCACCTCGGAAACCAACTACGCGCTGCGCGAGACCGATTTCTACACCAGCCACGAGGCGCTGCTGCTCGGCTATGAGGAGGCACTGACGCGTGTCGATTCGACCTCCGGCGACTGGTACGCCACCTCGGGTCACATGATCTGGATCGGAGACCGCACCCGCCAGCCCGACCATGCGCATGTCGAATATTGCCGTGGCATCAAGAACCCGCTCGGCCTGAAATGCGGTCCGTCGCTGATGCCGGACGGCTTGCTGGAGCTGATCGACCTGCTCAATCCCGAGAACGAGCCCGGCCGGCTGACGCTGATCGCCCGCTTCGGTTCCGACAAGGTCGCCGACCATCTGCCGAAGCTGGTTCGCGCGGTGCAGAAGGAAGGCCGCTCCGTGGTGTGGTCGTCGGATCCGATGCACGGCAACACGATCGAGGCCGCCGGCTACAAGACGCGGCCGTTCGACCGCATTCTGAAGGAGGTGCAGACCTTCTTCGAGGTGCACCGCGCCGAAGGCACGCATCCGGGCGGCATCCATGTCGAAATGACCGGCAAGAACGTCACCGAATGCACCGGTGGCGCACGCGCCATCACCGCCGAGGAATTGCAGGACCGCTACCACACCCATTGCGACCCGCGCCTCAATGCCGATCAGGCGATCGAACTGGCCTTCCTGGTCTCGGATCTGTTGAAGAAGAGCCACCCGGTGCAGCACAAGCAGGTTGCCAACGGCTGATTTTCGCGCAGTCCGAATAAGATCCACGAAAGGGCGTCCGAGAAATCGGGCGCCTTTTATGTCTGCGCTAGAGCGATTCCTATTTTGAGAGAATCGTAGGATTCCCAAAGCCGGATGTTTGTGATTCAAGATGCTGGCTGGATTGGAGG
>NZ_JAMYLI010000060.1:0-5320 GCF_040317955.1 Mesorhizobium sp. M1342
CGCTCCCCGCCTTCGAAGGCGTCGAAGTTAATCTGCAGTTGAAAGGCTGACTTGGTAGCGGTCATAACTGTCCGCCCCTCCACCGCAGTCTGCCAGGCTCCGCGGCCCCGCTCATAACGCAAATAGATTTCCGTGCGGGCCGTTGTCGGATCGTTTTCGGCGACCGAACAGATCGTGTGCTTTTTAAAGCCAACGACCGTACCGAGCGGATCGAGACGCCAGGTGCCATTGTCGCGCTTCATCGTCACCGTCACCTGCTTCGTCACAGGGTCGATGCGAACGAACCGCTCGAGATTGCCGGGCTTCAGCACCATGGTCGGCATAGGCGGAGAACCCTCCGGCTCGCCAAAGGCTGGCAGCTTGTCGTCACCGGGTTGAGGCATTCGGATCGGCAGATGCAGTTCGCTTGCTCTTGCCTGCACTGTCAATGTGGCGCGCTCCGGCGCGGGGAAGGCGATCGGCCAATAGGCGGTGGACACAGACAGCCGGATCCGGTGCCCAGGCGGGAATGTATACCCGACCTCGTTCATTGCGAGGCGGATGCGATATGATTTTCCAGCTTCCATCGGCTGGGGTTCTTCGTGGCTGTCGCGGTGCGACAGGTTGAGCAGTCCATAGGTGACCCGGGTGACTTCACCTGACGGGCTGACATCGGACAGCCGAACCGCAAGGATCGCAGTCGGCTTGTCGCAGCTGATCTCAACTTCAAGAACAGGCGCGCCTAGAATCGGCGTCACTTCCGTCAAGGACTGGCTGTCAAAAACTAGGGAGCCGCCATCGTCCCACCGCTGATCAAGAGGCAGGTCCGGAGCAAGTGCACCACCTCCCCCCATCTGGTACGCGCACCATTCACCGCCCGTGATTCCAACCGTCTCGGGTGAACAGATTCCAAGAGTGGCTTCCGGCAGCGCCTGCTCGGACAACTGGCCCGCTCCCAACCTGAAGACCCGTTCCGTTACATGCGGTGACGGCCAACTGGGGTCCGCAACCCAGTGGCCAGGCCACTCATCGTAAGACGCCGCAGGCTCAACCCAATCCATCATCCAGCTACGCAGCATCGGTTCCTGCATGATGCCGGTATCCTTGCCCTTCAACCAGTGATCCCACCAGCGAACACATTCCTGCAGGTAGCCGATGGCGGGTCCGGGCGCACCTGAATTGGGGTATCTGTGCCCCCAGGGCCCAACCAGCCCTTTTCGCGGCCCCTTGAGTTTCGAGAGAAGCCGGAAAATGGCGTTGGAATAACCATCGGTCCACCCGCCGGTGGCGAAGACCGCGCAATCAATCGCATCGTAATCTTCGCAGACCGAGCCATGCTTCCAGAAATCGTCTCGGCGCTGATGGGAGACCCAGTCGATCAACGTCGGACGGACATTTTCCAGCCGCTTCATCCACATCGGGCGCCAGTGGTCATCGCCGACGATTTCGGGATCGGGTGACTGCGACAGCTGCGTGAAACAACCCGTACCCCACATCAACGTATCGTTGAGAAGACATCCTCCCATATAATGCGCATCGTCGGCGTAGCGATCGTCAGTCGAGCAGTGCGTGACGATCGCCTTCAGGCCCTTGGGCCGGCGCGCGGCGACTTGCAAGGCGCTGAAGCCACCCCAAGAAATGCCGATCATTCCAACGCTGCCGCTGCACCAGGATTGTCGCGTTATCCATTCGATGGCCTCGACAGCATCGTCCTGCTCTTGCTTGACGTATTCATCGTCGAATAGACCCTCGGAGTGGCCAGTGCCCCGTATATCCAAACGGATGCTGGCGTAGCCATGCGAGGCAAAATAGGGAAAGATTTGCTCGTCCCCCACCGCCGTGCCAATGCGCTTGTCGTAAGGGATATAGTCAAGGATGGCTGGAACTGGATTGGATGCCGCGTCCTTGGGCAGCCAGATTTTTGCAGCCAAACGCGTTCCGTCGGCGAGCGGAATATACACATTCTCCATGAGTGTGACGGGTAGCGGTCCGAGGGCACTCTTCATCGTTGACCGTCCACATAGAGAAAATTCCGCATTTTTCATTCCTTTTTCGGTTGAGCGATGTCCCGATCAGAGTGGGGCCCTTACGCTGCTCGCAAAGTTCATAGCAGACGTGTCTGGGGTTCAATTCAGTCCTGCTACTCTTCATGAGATTGCCACCTCCAGAAACATAGGGGGCGAGGGCGATAAGTTTGCGCCAAAAAAAATCACTTTTTGAAATGGCATCCGCAAGAATCGGTGGGTTTTGAATTTCACGCCAGGCACGACGCGGCTTGCGACGCACAACCGGGTCATGGTTGGAATGCCGATTAGACTCTTGGCTGCACGATTGAAGCCTCGTGTCTGGTACCCAAAATCTCCGTACCTCGATGAGTGCAGAACCTGGATCCCAGTGTCGTGGGTTGAAGGCACCGGTCGCCGGCTACGTCCGAGCATTAAGCAAGTGGCAGCCTGCGGAAGCGCCCCGGCAGAGCGGGATCGTAGAAATGGTCTAATGGCCCGTTGTCGGCATAGTGCCTATGCCATTTGTTTAAGGCGTTGCGGTCTAGTGTCACGCCCAAGCCCGGTCCCTCAGGCACAGCCACAACGTTGTTGGTTTGCCTGAACGGCCCCCCCTCGATTACATCTCCAATCTGCCAGCGGAAAAGGGATTGCGAGGGTTCCGTGATCCAGGGTGTGGCTGCCTTCACGTGCAAGTAGGCCGCGGTCGCGACACCGGCGTCGCCAGAATAGCACCAGTACCCAACGTTCATTGCCTGGCACGCACCGATGAAGCGTACAGCTCGCGTAATGCCGCCGAGCACGGCGAAATTGGTGACGATGGTATCAGGTACGCCAAGGTGGACTGCCTTGCGGACGTCTGGAACGTGCGTCGAGAACGGGATGGAAGAATGACGGCGAAGGACGGCCATCTCTTCGAAAGTGGCGACCGGGTCCTCGTAGTTGCGAATATTGTATGGCTCGATCTCGCGAAGGACTTGGATAGCGGTTGCAACCGACCATTGCATGTTGGAATCGAGGCGGATCATCGCCTTTGGCCCGAGCGCCTCGCGCAACGCTTTCACAGTTTCGATCTCAAGAATCGGGTCGCCCAGGATCAGTTTGCCCTCAAACATTGTCGAACCGTGCGCGTCACGCATTGCCAAGCAATAGTCCGTGATTTCTCGCGGGCTTGTCTCGCCCCCTGCTCTGAATCCGAAATACTCAGTGAACGGGATGTGCTTGCGGACAGCGCCGCCCAATAGCCTATACAGCGGCTCACCTGAGGCCTTTCCGCGAAGATCCCACATCGCTATCTCGATGGCGCCGAATGCTTTCACGGCCGAAGAATCGTCTGTGTTTTGGACCACCTGCCACGGCGGCAGGCAGACCGACTCGCATGAGGCAATATCAAGCGGGTCGTGGCCGACGAGACGCTCGCCCATCGCCGATATGTGGTGCAGCACATCGGTTGACGGAGATTCTCCCAGGCCGACGAGACCTTGATCCGTCTCGAGCTCAATGATGATCTTGGAGGTTCCGGGAAATTGCCCGGCCGACCACCACAAAGGCCGCTCCAGCGGAATGTTGATCGGTGTCGCTTTCAATGCGGTGATCTTCATTGTTCAGCTCCCCGGGCCTCTCGACCTATGCCGTCGGCGCCTTAACTTCCCAAGGCGCGACCCAGTCGCCGGCGACCCGCAATTCGACCTTCGCGTCGTCTTCGATAAGCTTACACACGGTCATCTCTCCGGCGTCATTGCCATAGCGCGAAGCCGCTTCCTTGAAACGGTCGTGCGTGGCGCGAGTCAGCTCGCCTCGCGTGCCCGTTTCGTTCATCAGGTCTTCGATCAGGCTTAGGTCTTTCAGGCAAAGCGCCAAGGGGAACGAGGGATCGTAGTGTCCGGCGAAGATTGAAGGGACATCGTGCTGCATGACAAAGCTGTCAGCCGCGCCGCCTTTCATGACCGACCACCAAACATCGGGCTGAAGGCCAGCAAGCTTGGCAGTGACCATGGCCTCGCCAATTGCAGCTGCGTGTATTTTCCAGAGCTGGTTATTGACAAGCTTCGCGACATAGCCATTGCCGTACTCGCCGACTTTCCGCAACTCACCCATCGCTTCGATGACGGGGCGAACGTGCTCGATGTGGACATCCTCGCCGCCGACGAACATAGGCATGTCGCCGCGGATAGCGGCATCGACGGAGCCCGTCACCGGCGCATCTACCGGGGCGCCTCCTTTGCTGCGAAACTCAGTTCCAAGCGTGCGCATGAGCTGGGGACTGCTCGTCGTAAGATCGATCCAATACTTCCCTGCGCAACTCGTCGACAAAAAGCCTTTGTCGCCGCGCACTACCGCCTCGATCTCCTTTGGACCGAACACCATCGTTACGACGACATCGACCTGATCAAGGACGTCGGCCGGGCTCGTAGCGGGGGTCGCGCCCTTCTCTACCAACGGGGTGACGGCTTCCGGCCGAATGTCATAGACTACCAACTGGAAGCCTTTTCGAGCGATATTCAGTGCCGCATTGCGACCCATCATACCCAGGCCGATAAATCCTACCTTCATGACTTCTCTCCCCTTCATGACTTCTCTCCATCATACCTAAAAAACTTCATTAACGGTAAGTGTTGAACCTATGGACGCACGCCTTCACGATATCGGCTTGAATGTTGGGGAGTGCAGTGCCGAGGAACAGGTAAATGGCGAGCCGTATTCTTGGTCAAACTTCAAATCGAGGATTGAATTTTAGGCATTCACATGATGCGGCATCGCGGAGAGGGATTTCCACCAAACTGCGTCGTCAGCTGAAATACGAAGCACAGAAAGTCACTAGGGTTGAAATGTTACCATGCGCACGGGATCACGAAAGGAGACCAGATCTGCAAGGCGCTAGGACATGCGCAGTGATGCCACAGCTGAGGGTGTAGGTGTTTAGTCCCGGCATTAGCTGGAGCGGATCTACGATGAACTGTTGGGGCTGGTCAGCCCATGCTTTGCAGATGAACTCGTGGCGGCGTAAAGCCCCTTGAGGGTCTTGAGCTTGCGGGCGAAGTTGTAGATGGCGACGAAGTCGGCTCGATGGTGCGATTCGGCATCGATATCGCTGCCAAGCCAGATCGCAACATATTACGAGCAATCGCAGACACGAATGACGCGAGGGTGAAAATCGGTCAACGGAGGAAGAAAAAAGGGGGTGATTGATCAGTTTTGCGAGCGGGGCGTGTTGTCGGCCGCTCGATGGAAAGTGTCATTTGAGGTGGGGTCCCGGCCGCGTGCAGCTGAAAGACACGCTCGTCCAGTTCCTTGTCCACTTCCGTCAGACGATGATTGAGGCGAAGGTAGTCCGTCCA
>NZ_JAMYLI010000061.1:0-5033 GCF_040317955.1 Mesorhizobium sp. M1342
GATGAGAACAATCTCGTAGTCGTCATCGAGCAGCCGAACCTGTTCGGGACGCAATAGCGGTGCACCTTGATGTGAATTCTGAATGGTCCAGTCGAACGTTCGCGCCTGGCTGTGGGAAATCGATTTGGCTTCAAACGTGTATTCACCGATGGCCTTGGAAATGTAGTTCGGAGTCTCGTCATCAGCCGTGGCCATGAACACTTGCAGTCCGGTATTGCTGAGAAAATTCTGCTTGCCAGCCTCTCCATAAGCCCCCGTCAGTGCCGAAAGGCTTTGGATGATGAGCATGAAACGCCCCTTGTAGCCCGCGATAGTCGTGATTGCGGTCTCGATCGCTTCCAGCTTACCCAAGTGCTTGAACTCGTCGAGCAGGAAGAGAACCTCGTGCTTTTCATCCCGGCGGGCCAGCGACCGCTGCAGAATTGAAACGATTTGCTGAAAAAACAAGCGTATCAGAGGCGCGATCACCTCAAGGTCGTTCGGACCAACGCAAAGATAGATGCACGTTCTGCGACGGCGAAGATCATAGACCGAAAAGTCCGAGCGACTTGTGGCCGCCTTTACAGCGGGATCCGCCCACAGGT
This sequence comes from Mesorhizobium sp. M1342, assembly GCF_040317955.1. Taxonomy (NCBI): domain Bacteria; kingdom Pseudomonadati; phylum Pseudomonadota; class Alphaproteobacteria; order Hyphomicrobiales; family Phyllobacteriaceae; genus Mesorhizobium; species Mesorhizobium sp. M1342. The sequence continues at coordinate 585 of NZ_JAMYLI010000061.1, forward strand.
TGAGCCCGCCATCGCCGAGCACGGAAGTGTAGGAGGTTAGGATTTTCGTATCGTTCCCCGCCATGTCGTCGAAGATGCGTTGTGCCTCTTTGTTCTGGGTCTCCATGGCGAGTCGCGCGAAGAGCTTAAACTTCTCCCCCGGCTGGGCGAAGAGGTCATAGACGGCGCCGATTGTTGGCGTGCCCCGCTCGATGCAGGCAAGGATTCCCGCGACAAAGATATCTCGCGCGCCGCTGACGAAACCTTCCGCGCCCTCCCCCTTGGCCGTAATCAGGTTTGCGGCCAAGCGGCGGGCTTCGGTGAATTGCTGCTGTGGAGGCAACGCTATAAGATCCAACAGCGGATTGTAGCAGTTTGTGCGCCGCTCCGAATCCAGCGGCGCGAATTTAAACACGTCGTCACCTGCGGCTTTGCGCGCCCTCGAGGTGAGCTCAAAGAGCTCCCCCTTGACGTCCAGAGCTATCACCGAGCCTTTGAATGTAAGTAGCGTTGGAATGACTATGCCGACGCCCTTGCCAGCGCGGGTCGGTGCAACGATGAGGCTGTGAGGCTGCTCGCCATTGGTCAGGTAGTAGCCAGGCCAGAAAGGGCCACTTGTCTTCCCAAACACCGGCCCTGTCACGCCACGGTATCGTCGCAGATATCCCGTGCGTCGCATTTCATCCACTCGAGCCCAACGAGCCGTCCCGTGGTGTTCGAGCTTGCGGCGCAATACGATCTGCTGAATCAGCAAGACGACCGCGGACGTCGAGAGCACGATAGCCGCGCCCCGATAGAAAACGGGGGTTGCGAAACCCAAATAGAAGGGCGTCTCAAACCAAAAGGCACGGACATCAAACGCCATCAGAGCCTCGCCGCTGCCGCCGTGGCGGAAGGTTGCGTAAAGACTTGCCGCACAGAAGCCCACGGCGAGTGAGCACGCGATGCTAATGGCTATGTTGGGGGGCGTCGTTTTTGTTGAAAGCATTGTTCCATTGCCGGATTAGCCGTAGCTAATGCTGCGCGTGCTTCAGAGACCGAACCGGCGTCGCGCGATGTCGCCGCTCGACAGATCGATGCCGCAGCGGGTGGTGCGATGCTTGCAGCGCATCACCCGGCAGACGTGGTTTTTGAAAGTTACACTAAGCAGGTACGTCAACGGCCAGCGAATTGGAAACGGCAAGGCCGTAAACGGAATTCGGGAGAGAAAGCGTCACTGTACCATGGCCGAGACCTCAACGGCCGGAGCGATCTCTGCTTCTGGTGGCCTCCATTAGGTCCTCTCGGGCGTGATTGAAGGCGTGGTTTATGGACCGCCCGATTTGAGCACCCCGCTGCAGCTGTTCATACGAGGTTTGCGGGCCTACTGTATCACGGACTGCAGCCTCAATACCTGCTATGTGGCCGTCCAGATTCGCACTCCGTTCCTCTGCTGCATGCTGCGGCGGCGGCATGTGCGGCAAGATGTCTTGCATGCCGGGAAAAACTGAGTGAGCTTGGGCCTGTTGGTTTGCGTCTAACTGTTGATACATGTTGAGAATAGCATTGGATGCCATCATCCTGACATTGCCATCCGGATCAGAAGAAGCCAATCCAATGGCCTGATCAAGAATGCGAGATTTGTTTTCGTCAGTAAACTTACTGAAGTGTGGCGCAACGTAATAAGCTCCGAGAGCTTGCGACGGCGGATCCATGTTGCCAATGCGATTAACAATAGCATCTTGCAGCCCTGGCGTTAGGTAATCGCCTAGATTACTGGCCGCTCCGACTTTCTGCAATGCTATGTCATCCGTGCTGTACCCCAATTCGGCTGTTAATGTCGCGGCCAGATCGATGGCTGATCGTCCAAGACGATTGGTCCGCCTTTCAAATCTCGCGAGGTCAGTTTCTGGCCCGGGTTGAGTGCCCCGAACGGCTGTTCGCTCGTGCGTCCCGAGGCCTTTGAAGCCCCCAAGATTTCGCGCTGTATCGCGCGGGTTAGCGGTTACCAGCCGTTCTGCAACATCGCTCAATGGCCCCTCTGGAACGTCACGGAGGCTACTGCTCCCCACGCCTTGAGATGATCTTGCAGCTGCACGTGCCCGTTTGTTATCGCGATCCATTGCTCGCCTCCAAAGTAGTTATTCTACCCAATGAGGTTACCACCAAAGCTTGACCTGCTAAACCGATATGATGTTACAGTTGTAGTATGGCAAAGGGTTCCCAGCTCTGTGGGTCTGCCAAGTGCCCGTCCAAGCCGAAGAAAATACGATGAAGCTGGCATCAAATGCGATGTGAACTGCCCCGGGCATTCCGGTGGCCGTTTCGTTTGAGTCACGCGGCTATGGCTGGTTCATCCAACATGCCGTAGTAGCGTTCCTCGGCTTCGGCCGGCGGGATGTTGCCGATGGGCTCCAGCAGCCAGCGATTGTTGAAGCAGTCGACCCATTCGAGCGTGGCGAACTCGACGGCCTCGAATGAGCGCCAGGGTCCGCGTCGATGGATCACCTCGGCCTTGTAAAGACCGTTGATCGTTTCCGCGAGAGCATTATCGAAAGAGTCGCCGACACTGCCCACTGCGGGTTCGACGCCGGCCTCCGCAAGCGCTCGGTGTATTGAATGCCGAACCCTAGAGAATCAGCCCTCAGAGCCTTTGGTAATAGACCGACCCCTCGCACCTGTTTGGGCTGGGTGTACAAGTCAGGTTTTCATCAGGTTGGACGAGTATGTCTGGCAGCCAGAGCGCGACCACTTCCGTGCCCGCCCGCTCGTCTGGCAGACACACAAAGGAGAAAGACATGCCGTCAGCTACAAGCAGCGCCATCGTTTCCTGCCGCAGATCATCGCCCATCCGGTCTGGCCCTCCTTCAGGTCCCCTTGGCCTGTGTCTCGTCGAGGAAATGGCCCGGGAGCGGGATCGTGGTTTCGTATGAGACAATCCGCCGGTGCGGCAACAAATGCGGTCCGCATACGGAGCCATTACGTCGCGGCACTTGATATTGCAGTGCAGCAAAGGTAGAGGGCCGCCCCTTATCGGAGTGTCGTCCATGGTCCTTACCAATACTGGTAGCGAGGCAGAACCCGTCGAACAGTCGAGCCATCCGGCAATCGAACAGCAAAGCCCCGAGGTGCTGATGCTAGGCGCGCTCGGCGTTGTCTATGGCGATATTGGCACCAGCCCGATCTACGCGTTCCGTGAGGCGCTGGTGGCGTCGTCGGGCGGCAATGTCGCCGAGCGCGGCGATATCCTCGGCGTTTTGTCATTGATCATCTGGTCGCTGACGATCATCGTCACCATCAAGTACATCATGTTCGTGCTGCGCGCCGATAACGGCGGCGAGGGCGGCGTGCTGTCGCTGATGGCGCTGGCGCGCGGCAGTTTCCCCAAGCGCTCGGCGCTGATGCTCGGCATCGGCATCGTCGGGGCATCGCTTTTCTTCGGTGATGCCGTCATCACACCGGCGATATCGGTGCTGTCGGCGGTTGAGGGCATGAATGTCGTCACGCCGACCTTCCAGCCCTATGTCGTGCCGCTGACACTGGTCATTCTTGCCATGGTGTTTGCGGTGCAGCGCTTCGGCACGGGCGGGGTAGGATTGGTGTTCGGCCCGGTGACGGCGGTGTGGTTCCTGGCAATTGGCCTTTCCGGGCTCAACCACATCATCGCCGATCCGGAAATCCTGTGGGCGGTGAGCCCGCACTACATCGTCGCGTTTCTGATCAATTCGCCCGACGTCGCTTTCGTGACCATCGGCGCCATCTTCCTCGCCGTCACCGGCGCCGAAGCACTCTATGCCGATCTCGGCCATTTCGGCCGCAAGCCGATCGTGCTGGCCTGGCTGGCGATCGTGTTTCCCTGCCTGCTGCTCAATTATGCCGGGCAAGGCGCCTTCGTGCTGGCCAAGAATGGCGTCGTCGGCCATCCATTCTTCGAGATGAACGAAGGCTGGACGCTGATCCCGATGGTCGTGCTGGCGACGGCCGCGACTGTCATCGCCAGCCAGGCGGTCATCTCCGGCGCCTTCTCGCTGACCCGGCAGGCGGTGCAGCTCAATATGCTGCCGCGCCTGGAAATCCTGCACACCTCGGAGAAGCAGTCGGGCCAGATCTACATGCCGCGCGTCAATCTGTTGCTGGCGCTGGCGGTGATGCTGCTGGTCGTCGGTTTCGGCGAATCGAGCAAGCTCGCCTCCGCCTATGGCATCTCGGTGACCGGCAACATGCTGGTGACGACGGTGCTGCTGTTCGTCGTCATGACCCGGATCTGGAAATGGCGGCTGTGGGTGGCGGTCGCCATGACGGCGCTGTTCGGCTTCATCGATGTCGGCTTTTTTGCCTCCAACATCGTCAAAGTGTTCGAGGGTGGCTGGGCTTCGCTGGCGGTGGCCTTCACCATTGTGCTGGCTATGTGGACCTGGGTGCGCGGCAGCCGCTATCTGTTCGACAAGACCCGCCGCAACGAAATCCCGCTCGATTTCCTCGCCGGCAATC
>NZ_JAMYLI010000062.1:0-4751 GCF_040317955.1 Mesorhizobium sp. M1342
TGAATGGTGCCTGACTGCGGCGCGACGATATCGATCCGTCGCAGTTCCTGTTCAGCCGCCACCTTGCGCTCACCATACTCCCCGATCTGCGCCTGAACCTCTCTGAGCTCCTGGCCGACTTCGGTCTTGAAATCCTGATCGATCTGCGGGATCTGCAGGCGCGTTTCGGCTATGCGGGCTGCTGTCTGTGCCTGATGTGCGATCTTCTCACCGCGTTCGCCACCGAAAGTGGCAACCTGGATCTTCAGGCTGTTCAACCGTTGGTCCGAGACAATGCCTTGGTCGCGCAGCCCACTCAGAACAGCAATTTCCTTAAGGAGAACCTCGATCCTTTTTTCACAGGCAATTTCCTGCGCCTCGAATCCTTCGATCTCGTGGTGATATTGAGTAATGTGTTCCGCCAGTTGCGCCTGCTTTCCGTCGCGGGATTGTCTGCGGAATTCGAACAGCAGCGTCTCGCTATGTATTGCCGAAGCTACGTCCGGAACATCTCTTCGGACGAGCAGCCAGTCCGGGAAGGCGATCTCCGCGAGATCGTCACGTTCAGCATCGAGTCTTGCCTGGTAGGCGGCGAGCTCATCGAGCCGCTTGGTGACTATGGCGAGATTGGCGCGCGTCTGGGTGGCATCGAGCCGCATGAGGATGTCGCCGGCTTTCACTTTATCGCCTTCGCGCACCAGGATTTCTCCCACCACCCCGCCGGTCGGGTGCTGCACCTTCTTGACATAGGAATCGACGACAAAGTGTCCGGACGCGACAACCGCACCGGAGAGATTCGTGAAGGCCGCCCAGGCTCCGGCTCCTCCCACAAAGATTACGCTCGCCAGAAGGCCCGCCACCAGGTGGCGGCGAATGGAGCTGGAAACGTCATTGTTCTGATGAATGCCGGACACCGGGATCCTCCATGTCAGCGCGCTCTCCCACATGATCCTGTGTAGATTCGATGGCCTTGACGCCAGCGCCTCGTGCCATCGCTGTCCCCTTCAGGACTTTGGAAAGTGCTTCATCACGCGCACCGAATGTTCGCTGCCGTCCACCTTCCATCACCAACACCAAATCCACGGCGCGGATGGCGCTCGGCCGATGGGCGACGACAACCGCAATGCCCTTGCGCTCGCGCACGGAGGCGATCGCCTTAACGACCGCAGCCTCGCCTTCCGCATCGAGATTGGCATTGGGTTCATCCAGCACAACAAGGAAAGGGTCTCGATAAAGAGCACGGGCAAGACCGATACGCTGGCGCTGCCCGGCGGAAAGTGCCGATCCGGCCTCACCGATCGGAGTTTCGTAGCCGTGCTCAAATCGGAGGATCAGTTCGTGCGTGCCCGCTGCTTTCGCCGCGGCGACAATAGCCTCAGGGTCAGGATTATCTTCAAAACGAGCAATGTTTTCGGCAATGGTGCCGTCGAACAGTTCAACACCTTGCGGCAGATAGCCGATATGACGGCCTAGTGCTTCCCGGTCCCATTGATCGAGGCTTGCGCTGTCGATGCGAACCTTTCCGGCGACCGGCGCCCATGCGCCGACGATGGCGCGCGAGAGTGTCGACTTGCCCGAGCCCGATGCACCGATGATCCCGAGTGCGCTTCCCGCCTGAATGGCAAACGCAAGGCCGGTCACGGTCGGCTTCCTTTCGCCGGGCGGAACGATTGTCACGCCTTCGAGGCGCAGTTCGCGTTCAGGTGCAGGCATTGGCATAACAGGAGCGGATTCAGGAACCTTTTCCAAGAGGTCCTCCAGCCGCGCCCAACCCTGGCGCGCCATGAGGAAAGGTTTCCAGCTTGAAATGGCCAGATCGACCGGAGCCAGCGCACGCCCCATCATGATCGAACTGGCAATCATAACCCCGGCCGTAGCCTCCTGTCTGATGACAAGGTACGCGCCGACGGCAAGAATGGCCGATTGCAGCAGCACGCGCAGCGATTTTGAAATGGCACCCAGCCCACCTGCCACGTCCCCAGCTTTCCGGTTGGCGGCCAGATACTTGGCATTGGCCTTTTGCCATCGGGCAGCGATCCGCTTTCCAAGGCCGAGAGCTTGCACGACCTCGGCATTGCAACGCGCTGCTTGCAGCAGACCATTGCGTGCCATGTTGTGGGCAACGGTATCGCTTATTGGCCGTTGCGAGAGAGTGTTGGCAAGGAGTGTCAGAGATGTGAGGCCGACCGCCCCGATAAGTGCCGTCATGCCGATCCAGAAATGAAGGAGGAAGCAAATGCCAAGATAAAACAGCATCCATGGCAGATCGAAGAACGCTGTCGGACCGTTTCCACCCAAGAAGCCGCGAACATTGTCGAGATCGCGAAGCGGCTGCAAGCCGTCGCCCGGCATGCGCGTTGAAAGCGGAAGGCGAACGATCGCATCGTGAACGCGTCCGGAAAACTCTCCATCGAAACGCTCGCCAATCCGCAGCAGCACGCGGGCGCGCAAAATGTCGAGCAGGCATTGGAACGCATAAAGCCCCGCAGCAAGCACGACGAGCCCCACCAGCGTCGATACGCTGCCACTTGCCAGAACGCGGTCATAGACCTGAAGCATGAACAGCGGCGAGATCAGCGCAAGCACGTTGACCGCGCCGCTGATCAACACAACGCCCCAAATAGCGGAACTCAGAGGGAAAGGTCTCAAAGCTGAATCCTTCAAGGAATGGCTTCTCACGTAAGTTCCGGAGGCTGGCGACTCAGCCCCATATTGCTCCCCGACCGGCGACGGACTGCATCCGCTCGCTGGTTCAGGATCAGTGCTCCCGCCGAATATGTTTGGTCCCGGCATTTAATGGAGCGGGTCAACAAACCGTCCGGCTGAAGGTTTGGAAGGGCAACGTCATCGTGGCCGGCCGCAAGGGCCCGGACAGGCTTCCGCCTCCACACTTTCAGGAGATTTCGGTGCACGACCAGCGCGACGCGCAGGGCTTCGTCAAGCTATCCACGCTGCAACTGCTCCCGGGCGCCCCTCGGCCGCCCCGGCCCATGGCAAGTAGCGGAAACGGGAAAGCGCCCGCCCAGGGGGGCGGGGCGCGGTTCCGTATCGGTTTTCTGGATCAAACGAAGGTGAAGTCCGACGCGGTCAGGCCTAGGTCGGCCACGGTGACCACACCGCCCAGGTGGGCGAACTCGTGCGCGCTGCCGTCGGCGGTGACATAGGCCAGAGTTGCGACTCTGTCGGTGTAGCTGCTTTGGTAGACAATGATGTCGCCGGCGTGCTCGCCGGAGATCGCACTCGCTGCCTCATTAGCAGAGTTGAAAGATTCGCCAGTGATTACCACGACATGTTCGCCGTTCGCACCCGAGGCCGCGCCACTGTAGAAGCTGCTCACCGGGTAGCCGGACTGTATGCTGGCGTTGTTGACGAAGTTCGCGCCAAAACCGTCGTTGTAGAGGCCCACCGCATCGAAGGCGAACTTGTCCTCCGCCGGGTTGAAATCGGTGATAGTGGTAATGTCCGGCTTCGACCCGACACTCGGATCGACCCCAGGCACCGGATTGTGGAACTGGAACACGAACGTGTCATTGTCGGTGCCCCCGGTCAACGTATCCTGGCCGTCACCCACGTAGAGGACATCCTGGCCGGGACCGCCGCTGAGCCTGTCATTGTCCTCACCGGAGACGCGCGCGTTGAAGCGGCCGTTGTCGCCGGAGAGATCGTCCCAGCCATCTCCGCCGAAGATGCGGTCGTTACCCTCGCCGCCAAGGGCTCGGTCACTGCCCGGGCCAGCCGAGATCTCGTCGTTGCCGCCACGACCGTCAATCCAGTCACCGCCCTGGAAACCCTCCATCCAATCTTCACCCTTGGTGCCGAGGAGTGTTTCGGCATCCGGGCTACCCTCGATAATGTTTGCCATCGAAAAATACTCCTAATGATGCACCCTGCCTGACGCGTTCATATTGCCCATCGGGTAATTAGAGAAATCGATTGCTTGGATAGACACACATTTACGAAATGGATGCATTCACGTTCACTTCGCCCTTCCGCTGAGCAGTAGCGGGCTCGCAGGCGGCGGGGACGCGCCCAGACGATCGACCCGAACATTCACACTCAAGCGGACGAGGAAAACTTGGTAACCGGCCGCCCTGGTTGGGCCCAAACCTCTCTCTGTTTGCTCGACGCCGGCATACCCGCACCGTAAGCGCTGGACGTGGACAAGTTCCGGTGGCGGCGGGTACGGCGCGGCTCAGCGATGAATGGGGGCCGGAGACGGTTCCTTCCCCGACACGCATGCTGCTACCGCGCAACAAGGGGAGGGCAATTTGCCGCCAATGGTCTCGTGATAGCGCCTTTCGCCGACAGGCTGTCGAAGTTGACCGAAGCCGAGCTGAAACGACAACTGACGGGTCCTCACAGCTGCGTTACGCATTCGCTCACCGTCAAGCCGGCCTCGGAAGAACAGGCATAGGGCTGTGTTGCCGAGTATCTCGCCAGCACTGCCCATTGCGAGCAATGGAACATTAGGGAGCGCGTTCGCGCGAGCCGAGAGTTCAAGGATCTCGGAACGACAGCTTCCGCACGTCGGCCGCACGGGCTCTACGCGACGCGGCCTACGCCAAGCTAACAGAATTACTTTCATTACTCGTGGAATGCTCGACTGATTTGGTCCGACAGCGGCTTCACAAAATAGCAAAGCGCCGTACGCTCGCCCGTCTGGACCATCGCTTCGGCCGGCATGCCGGGCACGAGCGTCAGGTCCTTGAGCTTCGTCAGTTCCGCATGCGGAACCGATAGACGCACCAGGTAATACGAAATGCCGTTTTTTT
>NZ_JAMYLI010000063.1:0-4205 GCF_040317955.1 Mesorhizobium sp. M1342
AGTTCGACATCATGACGACCTCGTTCTTCCTGTCACGGCGTTCGCTCAAGGCCTCGCCCAATTCCGGCATGCCGGTGTGGCAGGACCGGTTGTTCATCGGCCTGGCGCGTACGGCGGCCGACGCGACGGAGTACTTCCAGATCCCGACCGGACGCGTCGTCGAGATCGGAACGCAAGTGACGATTTAGGGCATGCCGCGGTTGAGAAGAATCGGTGCTGTCACATTGATTGAGCGGTAAGGAAATTCAGGTAGCAGCGCGCCCGGCACTGTAAGTTTCAGCGGCTTGATGCAGCGATAGCTGGCCGGGACGGCTGTCACGCTGTGGCGACACACGCGATTTTGTTCCAGATTTGCATGGGGCGTTACGCAGGTCTCGATGTTGAGCCGATGACAGCGCATTGCAGGGAAAGTGAGCAGGTCGGCAATCGGATCATGGATGGAAACGAACCGCTGAAGCTGGCGTGCCGACTTGAAGCGTTTCATGATCCTTTCGCGTCGTCGGGTCGGCTGGTGCGAATTTTCCGCTCGATTATTCAGGCCTGTGTGCGACCGGTGTTCGACGCCGGGCATGAGGTCGCGCATGGCGGCATCATAGGATCGGAGCTTGTCGGTGATCATGATCCGTGGTGTCCGCCCTTGAGCTTTCAGCAACTTGCGCATCAGACGCTTTGCCGCCTTGGCATTTCGGCGGCTTTGTACCAGCACTTCGAGGACGAAGCCGTCCTGATCGACGGCACGCCGGAGCCACTGCTTCTTGCCACTGATAGCCACGACACATTCGTCGAGATGCCATTTATCGCCCAGGCAGCCGGCTGATATTGATCTCCTGGGCGGAATGCCGTCCGAATTTCTCCGCGCAGCTTCGAACGGTCTGATGCGTGACGATGATGCCGCGGGCCGCCAGCATGTCCTCAACCATGCGCAGGCTGAGCGGAAAGCGAAAGTAGAGCCATACCGCGTGCGCAATGATCTCGGCGGGAAAGCGGTGGCGACCATAGAGCGGATCACGAGCAACTTCTGACATGGCCCAATGTACGCACATCTTCATAAGCTGTCGGTTGACTTTACGATGCCGCGCCAAGCGAGCAGCATCCGGCCGGCGGGGCCGACCCCGTCTCCCGGCCGTGAGCAGAACGGCATCGCGCAGGTGCCGCTTCATCCTCGACCGGCCAGCCTGCTTTGCCGTTACCGCCGCCGCCGAAAGCGCCAGGCGTTGCCGCCAGGCGCCGATCCGCCGGCAGCGGTTCGTTTCCACCGATGATCCGAGTGCCAACCAGTTCCACTTTCCCCCAATACCTGCGTAACGCCGCCATGCAAATCTGGAACAAAATCGCGTATGTCGCCGCAGCATGACAGCCGTCCCGACCAGCTATCGCTGCATCAATACGCTGATATCTTTACAGTGCCCGCACGCCTCTCGCGCGCCAACGGCCAGTCGGGTGTCGCGAATGAGGCGCGCTGAAGCCATCCGGCTCAGCCGATCATGGCGCTTCGGTTGCCGGGTTCGAGGTCGTGGCCTCTGCCGCTGCGCGATTCTAGCATTTGCGCCTTGGAGAGCTCTGCTTCAGCCTCGGCGAGGCATGGCTCGGCTGCGGTTCTCTGCCGCAGAAGGTCCGATTGCGAATTCTTGACGTTGTCACGACGTAGGCGAGCGGCCTTGGCGAACGTCGGATAAGCGAAATGATTGACATCGGATATGCCGGCCTTCGTTTCCTCGGCGTTTAACTGGAAGTCCAGTTCTCGCGCCATGCGTTCGAAATCGGCAATCATGATGTCTAGCTGGTGCAACTGTCGCCGCTTCTCATTCACCTGAAATTGCTTCAGTCGGACCAGATTACCTCGTGGCTTCATGACTCGGTACTCCGGTACCCATTTCGTCCAATCAAACCGCTCTCTCCCCTTAACGTTAGGCCTACAGCGACTCTCACGTTTTCTGCTGCGAGCGGAAACATATTTTCCAAAATCCTTGGCCGATGGCTATGAGTTCAATGGCATCGACAAGCATGCGAGCGGGGGACTTAAGGGGCGGTAAAAAAAGGCGGAATAGGGCGATTTTCACAATGTCTGCATTGAACGCGTTGAGACCTGCGGCGGGCTTGACACACAAAGCAATCGTCAAGATTTGCGACATGGACGCCGGGGGGCATGAATACGCCCGCCGTCAGCTACACGCCCCCCGATTTCCGCCGCCTATTATCGCCCACGCGGTCTGGCTTTATTTCCGGTTTCCGCTGAGCCTGCGCCTGGTTGAGGAAATGCTGCTGGAACGCGGCATCGTGGTTTCGTATGAGACAAGTCGCCGGTGGGGCATCAAGTTCGGGCTGGACTGCGCTCGCTGCTTGCGCCGCAAGCCGCCGTGCCGGAATGACGTCTGGTACCTGAACGAAGTGGTCGTCACCATCGCCCGGCAAAAAGCTTTGGTTGTGGCGCACCGTCGACCAGGATGGATATGTGCTGGACGAAATCGTGCAAAACCGCCGCAACACCAAGGCCGCCAAGCGCTTGCTGACGCGGCTGTTGAAGAAGCAGGGGCTCGCGCCGAAGCGCATGATCACCGACTAGCTGCGCTCGTATGGAGCGGCAAAGCGACAGGTGATGCCGGACGTCAAGCACCGGTCGCACAAGGGGTTGAACAACGGAGCGGAGAATTCCCATGTGCCGCCGCGAAAACGGGAGCGGATGATGCAGGGGTCCGATCGCCGAGAGGCCTGCAACGCTTCGTCTCGACCTTGTCAGCCCTCCGCAACCTCTTCGTCCCGCCCCGCCCCAAACGTTCTGCTCTCGCCATACATGTTCATCGCCTCAGCGCGATGGCGCTGGTGATATCACGACGCGTTTGTACCGCTCGACCTACGCCACAGGTGCCGACGCTGTGACGAGCTTCGTCGGTCGCGTGTCGAGTGACGGCACCGGGGACAATTATCGTCGACCGCAGTCCATTGCTCAGACCAAGGCGCTTCTCGGCGTCGGCACGATGGCAAATCGCAGCGTCACGATCTCGGCCGCTGCCCCTTCTGGCGGCGTGGACGGTGATTTCTGGGTGCAGCCGTAATGGCCCTTTACGTCAAAGCCTCCGGGGTCTGGGGGGCGGCCAGCGCCGTCTGGGTGAAAATCTCAAGCCTCTGGACCAAGGCTCGACAGGTCTATGTGCGCAGCTCGGGCGTCTGGGAGAAAATGTTCCCGATAGATCTGGTCTTCAATGGCACTCACGAAGACTCGACTGCCACGACCGTTTACACCCACACCAGCATTCCGCTTCTTGTCGCGCCACACGCTAATCGTCGTGTCATCGTGACAACTGAGACCACTGACACCGAAAGTGCAGTGACCGTCAACAGTATGACGATTGGGGGTGTGGCTGCCACCCTTCTCGCTCAGGTGGAAAGCATCTTCAATTCTGGTGTGGTCTATCTGTCAGTGTGGTCAGCCCTCGTGCCAACCGGTACGACGGCAACGATCGTGACCACGTATAGTGAGAGCGTGTTCCGTGACTACATGTCGGTCTATACGACCACCGATTGGGATGGTGTGGTGGGCACTGTTGCCTCTGACAACAATTCAACGGGTGGCCTGACAACGACCGTCAGCATTGGTGCCCTGGGCGCAGCGATCGCAATTGCGGGCAACGCCACCAAGGGGGCATCGGCACTGCGACATGGACCGGGCTGACCCAACAGTTCTCAAACACACCAGTCACGGATACAAACCACAGCGGAGCAATGGCCATAGCTACCGCCGCCCAAGCTGCCCTCACCGTAACCTGTGCCTACAGCACTACTCCAGCACTTGCCGCACTGCTGGTGGTTCCGCGGTGCGCAACTCCTGACTGGCGACGGCGTCGGCGACATGCCTTACGGACTCGTATTGCCAGAGCTTGTAATCGTCGACAAACCAGCCAAGTCGGCTCTCGATCGCCGTAGCAAGCTCGTTATAGTCGAGGCTGTCGAGGCCGAGATCCCGCATTCTGGTTGTCATCGAGACCTCTACTTTTTCGGCAACTAGAGCGTTGAGGGTTTTGAGAACCAGTTGTTCAATTTCAAGTAATGTCATCACTAATACATGCCTTTTGATTGCAGATTCAGGTAATGCAACCCTGATCGGGGCCCAACCCCCAAAACGAGGTGTGCCGTTGAAACATGTTCTTGTCATTGACGATGATGCCGCAATGCGGCGCCTCATCGCCGAGTATCTCACGATGCATGCC
>NZ_JAMYLI010000064.1:0-2452 GCF_040317955.1 Mesorhizobium sp. M1342
GAAAGGGCTGGCCCCTGTGCAATACAGGAACCAGCCCTTAAACCTACCAACTCAATGAACCGTCCAACTTTATGGGGTCAGTTCAGTTCATCCCGGCCTTTTTCATCCCAATCCTGCCTCGATCAGCACGAAGCGCATCCGCTCCTCGACCGTCGCCAAAGGCAGCGGGACGAGTTCATAGCCCAACTCCCTGTAAACGCCGACCAGCGCATGGTGGGTACGCTCGGCCTCCTCAAGCGTCTGCTTTCTCTCCTCATCCTGCGCGAAGATCTCCGGCCAAAGCGGGGCGACAAAGATGCGGGGGTTGTAGCGGAAGCGCTTGGCTGCGGCGTGGGCGTGTTCGGGTAGCGGCAGGCCGCTCAGCCTGAGGTAAGCGCGTCCGGAACGCCGCGATCGAAAAAAACAGGATGCCCGGTCTGTTTTCGCGCAATTTGATACGAGCGCATCTCCCATGCCAGCATCAACTCGGCGAACAGGGCGCGATCACGCCAGGGCAAAGCGGATCCGCCAATGGCGGACTGGTCGCGGATAATGCCGCGCCCGGCTTCCACCGAGGTGGCAAAAGCCTGCGTGGCGCAGGGCTTCGATCAGGGTGGTCTTGCCGGATCCGGGACCACCGGTCAGCACGAAGAATCGATCGGAATCGTTTTGCTCTTTTGTCCATAGAGACGGGCACGCGACGGTGCGCCTTCGCGGCCCATAGCCGTTGGACGGACCGGCCAGCGGAGCTGCCGTTGTGCGTAGCGCATGTTGAGGAGGGGAGAAGTGGAGGTTTCTGTTGCCAGGTACCTCCGAACCCCGCCTAGAAGTGCGAACCTCTAGGGCTTGATTTGAAGCTATCGCACCGCTTACGCGGCGAGACGTGCTTCCGCATAGTTGTCATTTGCAACTACAGGTTTAGCCCGATGACGGTGGTACCATGCCGGGCAAAAGTACGATCTTTACACCTTCGTCGATCCTATTTCGCCCCCAGCAAGAACCGCTCTGTCATCAGCAGCGGCTTTTGGTGGAGGCGCCGGGTACCGCCCCCGGGTCCGAACGGCTTATTTCATCGCCCATTTATCGCCATAGTCGGTCAAGCCGACAAACCGAATATAGGGGGCCATCGTAAGAAATGGAAGGCCGCAATGGCACTTTGTCCCCCTGACAAAACCGCAAGTCCAAAGGGTTGACTTGGGCGCGGTCTCAACCGAAGCTTTGCCCCGGTGAGGAGTTACCGACCTAGCGCACATGTTGCAGCAGCGCGCCACAGCCCTCATCGATCGGATCCGTGGCGCCGACGAGGGGAATTTTGATGGCCGACTATCTTGCAGACGTGAAGAAATACGATGCCGGCGCCAGTGCTGATGCGGTTGAAAAGATCGTCAAGCACCTGGGCATCGCGCTCAGGAACCGCGATTCCTCGCTGGTATCCTGCACCGACCCGAAGGAACTCGGGCGTGTCAGGGACAGCTGGGTCGCCAAGAAGCTCGGCATCAGCGATGCAGCAAAGGCCGATGCATCCATCGAAAAGACTTGCAAGGCAATGGCTGCCGACAACACCAAGAGCCGGGTGACTTTCTACTACCTCGTCGCGAAGGACCTGGGCAAGCTCGGCTCCCTCTGACGACCGCGCTTCAATTCGTAGGGCTGGCGCGGTCCATGCGCCAGCCCTGACGTTGTTGGGGACTGGCTGGCTTCGGGCAGGGCTTGCGCTGCTTTGTGGTGTTCGATCGCCTGTCCGTAAGCTATGATGGCTGGACAACCGAATCGAGCCGGAACCGATGCGCCAGTATCTCGACCTCCTGCAGCACGTGCTGGACAACGGCGCCGATCGCGGCGACCGCACCGGCACCGGAACGCGCTCCGTCTTCGGCTACCAGATGCGTTTCGACCTGGCGCGCGGCTTTCCCGTCACCACGACCAAGAAGCTGCATCTCAAGTCGATCATCCATGAACTGCTGTGGTTCCTGGCCGGCGACACCAACATCAAATACCTCACCGACCATGGCGTTTCGATCTGGGACGAATGGGCCGACGAGAATGGCGATCTCGGCCCGGTCTACGGCAAGCAGTGGCGTTCCTGGCCGGACGGCCATGGCGGCTCGATCGACCAGATCGCGAATCTTCTCAAGGAGATACGAAAAAATCCTCAATCGCGGCGGCTGATCGTTTCGGCATGGAACCCAGCCGAGGTGGAAGCGATGGCGCTGCCGCCCTGCCACTGTCTGTTCCAGTTCTACGTTTCGGAAGGGCGGCTCTCCTGTCAGCTTTACCAAAGGTCGGCCGATATCTTTCTCGGCGTGCCGTTCAACATCGCGTCCTATGCCCTGCTGACCCTGATGGTGGCGCAGGTCACCGGGCTAAAACCTGGCGATTTCGTCCACACGCTCGGTGATGCGCATCTCTACTCGAACCATTTCGAGCAAGCACGCGAACAACTGCGGCGCACGCCGAGGACGCTGCCGACGAT
>NZ_JAMYLI010000065.1:0-2027 GCF_040317955.1 Mesorhizobium sp. M1342
GTGTTGTGGTTGCCGATGCCCTTGGTGCTGCCCTTGCTGAGCAAGTCGTGAGGCGAAGGGGATAGCCAGCTATTGCCAATGTTCAGATCCCAGCCTCCGCCGCCATTTGCCGGAGCTGCGGTGCGGGCCGATATCGCACCATTGTCAAGTTGGGTGACCGATACGGGAATGCCAATTTGTCCGAGCCAGCCAGCAATTAGCTGCACGCCGGCGATCGGCATCCCCACGTTACCGCTCCCTCCAGCTGATCCGGTAATCAGCTCAAGCTGGAAGTTTTTTCCTTCTTTGTCCTCCCGAACGCCGTCACCGTTGGTATCCCGATAGCCGGCAGCATCGAGCCGGCGGCCTGCCTCTGCGAGATCGAAGTGACGCCTGATGTCGCTCAGATCCGAGTAGTAATCGGCCGCTACCGGCATAACCAGTCCTACGCCAGGGTCGGCGAGCCCGTGGAGGGCGCGGTCGACGATGGCTTTCTGATCGATCGCGTAGCCAATTGCATCGCGAAACGCCGGATCCTGCAAGGCCTTGGTGCTGCCCGACCCTTTCCCGGAAGCAGTGTTGAAGGCCAGATAGTCGCGCTGCTCGGTGCGCGATCGTCCAACAACGATGTTGGGATCCTTGGAGAGAGCGTTCCACTGAGCAGCTGTCAGCCAAAATCCATAATCTAGGTCACCGCTCTTCAGACCTTGCGCGATGGAATCGGACACTTTGAAGAACGTAAGGATCATGCCGGCCGTCGCCGGCTGCCCCGTACGGAAGTACTTGTTGGGCGTGAGGCGGGCAAACTGGCCCTGCTGAAACTCCGAAACGATCATGGGCCCTGTACCTACCAGGGGCGCGGGATTCCGGAAGTTGCCGCGCGCATCCGCATAGCTGACGCCCTTCCAGATGTGCTCGGGAACAATCATCAGATAGTTGTCAGCTGGCCAGCGGGTGGGAGCCTTGGTCACGATTTGCAAAGTCTCGTCATCGAGCGCCGTTATGGACTCGACGTTCTGTAAGCCGTCAGTGCTGTTCCAGCCGACGTTCAATTCGTCGGGCTTTCCTATGGAGTCACGCAGGTAGTTGTAGGTAAATGCGGCGTCTCTGGCCGTGGCGGGCTGGCCATCCGACCACTTCAAGCCTGGCCAAATTTTGAAAGTCCATGTGAGACCGTCATCGCCAACCGACCACTCCTTGGCAAATCCCTTCCGATCGGAGTGGCGCTGGGCGTCTACGCCGACCAGATAATCATAGGTGAAGGTCTGCGGCCAAAATGAGCTCCACGTGGCAAAGGGGTTCAAGCTATCGGGCGAAGCGGTTCCGCCGATGCGCACGATGTGATCATCGCACGACCCCGCAAACGCCTGTGAGTGCAAGACCCAAGGCGCCGCCGATCCGATCAGCATCGCCTTCATGACTGAACGACGACTAGTTGACCACTTGTTCATTTTTTCCTCCCTGATTGGCGCATCTTTTGCAGGCGTGCGTTAGGAATTCAGGGTAATTTGG
The DNA here is from genome assembly GCF_040317955.1 of Mesorhizobium sp. M1342. Lineage (NCBI taxonomy): Bacteria > Pseudomonadati > Pseudomonadota > Alphaproteobacteria > Hyphomicrobiales > Phyllobacteriaceae > Mesorhizobium > Mesorhizobium sp. M1342. Next base: position 1,492 of record NZ_JAMYLI010000065.1, read on the forward strand.
CGTGCGTGAGTTTTGTATCTGAATCACATGAATTATGAAACGAGACCGGCATAATTCAATCCAATTGAGGCAAACCGATCAAGACGCGTAGATTGCTCAGGACAGCGAGCCCGTGAAGTGCCATTTTTTTCTTGGACAGTCATAGGATCTGCGCCGACATCGCGCGCGTTTTGCCTACATGGACTCGGATTATACCGCCCTGGTCAAAGTTAAAGGGCTGCTTTACCTGTGCGGCGCAGAGGCATGAAGGGAGGCAGTCAGCGACACTACCTCCGCAGAGAACGGAACCGGACCTGCGAAAGGCCCGGTGCCGCACTATCTCTACACTACGTACTTAAAAAATATGATTTATTGTTACTAGATCGTTGAACACTTTCTTATCGGCCTACTCTTCTCTCCGGCTCAGACGAGGTCGCGGGGGATCGCCTTCGACCAGGAATTGCAGAAGATGCGCTCCCCGCCTTCGAAGGCGTCGAAGTTAATCTGCAGTTGAAAGGCTGACTTGGTAGCGGTCATAACTGTCCGCCCCTCCACCG
>NZ_JAMYLI010000066.1:0-1820 GCF_040317955.1 Mesorhizobium sp. M1342
GAGGACCTCCTCGCTTGGTAGCTGGTTGCTCCTGTCCTGTGCTGCGATCCGCTCGTCCGGCGCGCGCTGGTCGCCGTCGCGCCAGCTCAGGGGACGAAAGGACCCTGCGGGATCCGAGGCTTGGTGATGGGGCCCAGTTGGCACGAAAGACGATGCCAGTACAGCGTCGTCTTCATTAGCTTTCCCAGGGGGGAGATACTCTGGCCAACTGTATTCCTCCTGCGGCCCGCTGTGCTGCGCAGCGGCGTCCCCCTTGCTCTCAAGACTTTGAAATTTAAATGGGTCCCCGGGAGCAACGTCTGGCGCTGACTGGCCGAGCCGCTTGATCTGCTGGTGAAACGTCCCAACGGGGCTTTCCTTAACCGCGTCTCGGGCCTGTCGGTCCATGAGTTCAAAGTTCGTGAGATTATTTGCCGTTCCGAATGTATCGTCACCCCTGAGGCGGGTTTGTAGTGCCTGCCGATTGACGACGAGGTTGTTGAGGTTCAGGTCATCTGGCTGCGATTGCAATCGCCCAACCAGCGCCCGCGTGCCGTCCACCACGTAGACTCCGCAATCCACCACGTTGCTCTGCTGGGCGATGCGGGATACGCCCACGCGGGTCTCCAGGCTGGCGCCCAGATTTTCTGCGAGCTCTTTTGCAAGCGGGTCATGCCATCCGTTGTAGGAGTCATAATGATAGGCAACCGGCCGTTCCCGGTCGCTGCGATCAACGAACAGCAGCGACCAATGTTTGCCGCGCTCCGCAAGAGTCTTACCGCCATCGCTCACTGGCACGAACAGGAAGTCGGCTGTGTCGTTGCCGTTCTTATGGACGATGCGCTGGAATGCGCTTAGCATGACGCTCTTGGAGCCCAAGCGCAGATGATAATTGGCTACGAGGGGATCCACGAACCGCGTCCGGGCGGCGAGATCTGGATTGTTCCCCTGCAACTCCTGCTCCAGGAGTTGGTAATCCCTCTGGATATGTTCGTCGCCTAGCCATTCCAATGCGCCGAGCACCCGCCCGTCTTTAGCTTTCCCAGGGGGCCTCTCTGGCCGACCCAATGCCTCCTGCGGCCCGCTGCGCTGCGCAGCGGCGTCCCCAATGGCACGAGCCTCCATGCCGACTGCGTCTTCCGGACGAGCAGCAAGGGCAATTTCGCGCCCGGGTGCGAACTTCCGGAGATGAGCTAGTGCACTGATCCTCCGGTTACCACCGGAGTTCACATAGCGCTTGGCATCTTCATCCAGCGACCCCTCGTGAAGCCGATCCGCAATCCCCGGCTTTTTGTTTTCATGCAGGTATTCACTGAAACGTATAAGAGTAGATCCATAGACCTGAATGGTACCGCGATTCGGCCCGGTCGCAGGCGCTTCTTTGTACTCTTTGATGAGAGCCGCTGTGTAATCTCTGATGAGCGCGGCGTCGGCAGGGTAGGGATTCCGGACAGGGCGGTCGACCACTGGCGCTCCGCCCGCCAACGTCTTGAGACGACCCAGTGCTCTAGCCACGATCGAGGGGCCACCCCTGCTCTCGTACTCCGAGGGGCCACCCCTGCTCTCGTACTCCTTGCGATCCTGATCCAGCGACGATTCGTCAAGCCGAGCAGCAAATCCCGGCCTGTTATTGTCAAAGAGCCAACGACCAAAGCCGAGAAGAGAATTTACATGGCGCTTGACCGTGCTCTCCTTGACCTTACCCGCGTAAGCTGACCTCAGCCCTTCGACAACGGTCGCATCGTTGGAATAGAGGGGACCCTTGTCGCGACCGGAGACCCCTATTGGAGGATCTGGCTGCACCGCCGCCGGCACAGAACGAGCATGGTCACGCAACTCGG
>NZ_JAMYLI010000067.1:0-1780 GCF_040317955.1 Mesorhizobium sp. M1342
CGCTCCCCGCCTTCGAAGGCGTCGAAGTTAATCTGCAGTTGAAAGGCTGACTTGGTAGCGGTCATAACTGTCCGCCCCTCCACCGAAGCCCGGCGTCACCTTGCTCATACTTTGGAGGGAGATCGAGGCGCGCATCCCGACTGTTGTGGCTACAGTCTTTTCTGTGAATCCCTACGAGGATCCAGCAGCCGACTATCTCCGACAAGGGTCAAGAGCATGCCGCGGGCGACAAGGGCTTCGTGGAATTCCGGCAAGAAGCTCCGGACGTCGATCGGAAGACCGGCGAGCTTGAGATCTTCGACGTGGTGCTGGGCGCCTCAGCTACATCTTTGCGGAGGCGACCTCGACGCAAACGCTGCTCGCTCGATTGGCTGACCCGGGTGTTTGCCTTTTCACGGCGTTCTCAGTCTCCATTCCCGTCAAGCTGAGTCGGGCTTCAGTCACTCCAGCTTCGACAATCCCGAGATAACCACGTCTACGGTATTTTGCAGCCTTCCAGCTCCAAACCTCTTAAGTGGCGGATGCGGCGCACGTCTCAGCAAGTTGCTCCCAGATGACGCTTGCGGGACGGTATTCCGATGTGTTCCTGTTCGTCATGACGAAGAGCGTCACGCCGCGCTCCATATCAGTCGCGCCGATCGCACTGAAGCCGATCCAGCTTCCGGTATGCCCCTGCCATGTCCGTCCGCCCGCCATGATGCGCCGGGTGCCCATACCAAAAGTGCAGGTGCTCGCCAACGGATCCGAGCGGCTGCCGTCGCACGTGGCTTGAGGCGTCGGCGAGATCATGGCCTCGACGGTTTCGCGCTGCAGGAGCCGCTGACGGGCAAATAGTGCGTCGAGGAATTGCGCGCCGGCCAGTGCGGTTCCAGCGAAAGCGCTATCGGTGAAGGGCAGGCCATACATTTCGGTCGGAATACCTTGAGCACCGTAGGCTGTGAAATAGTCAAGCAGCGAACCGTCTGCTAGCAGTTCGTAGCCATGAGCGAACCGACGCAGCGCACGCCGCGATCGCTCCATAGTGAACAGCTTCTCCGTCATCGGCTCCACGGCGTCTGCGCGCCGGACGAAGCGCCGAATGGCTCGCTTGAGCGCCTCGTCACCGCCGACCGTCTTGCTCAACACCCGACCGAGCAGGAAGTAGCCGCAGTTGAGGTACGCGAAATGCGCGCCGGGCTCGACCGGGTCGCGGATGCCGTTGTTAACCATGGCGAAGGTCCAGACCCTGTTGGGGTCGTACGATCTGCTGTCACCGTAGGACGGCGGCAGCCGAGGCGCCACAGCCGGCACAGCGGGGTCCGCGTAGGCATCGGGATACCCAGATGTGTGCGTCAGCAGCATACGGACCGTGACGAGGTCCGAGCCCGCCACTTCCTCGCCCACGAAGTGGCTGATTGCCTTGTCAAGATCGAGCACGCCGGCTTCGGCCTGGTGTAGGACGAACGTTGCAATCACCAGTTTTCCGATGCTGCCGTAGTAGAACAGCGAGTGATCGGTGACGGGAGTGGCCGACTGGCTGATAGCCATTCCCCGGCGCGACGACCATACCAGGCGGCCCTCCTTCATCAGGACCGCCTGAACACCTGGATCACCTACCCCCACACATGCTTGACCAAGTGCGTTGTCCAGTTGCCGCGAAAGGTCTCCCTGTTCCCTTGGGAAAGACGGATCGGCACTCTTCCCCGCGGTCATGTTCGCCTCATGGTGTGACTTTCTACTAGGGCCATTTTAGATCGGCTTCAGGCGGTCGAATGGAAAGTAGCTCCATGCCGACATAATG
>NZ_JAMYLI010000068.1:0-1418 GCF_040317955.1 Mesorhizobium sp. M1342
TGAACTGACCCCATAAAGTTGGACGGTTCATTGAGTTGGTAGGTTTAAGGGCTGGTTCCTGTATTGCACAGGGGCCAGCCCTTTCAGTTTCAGTTTGATGCGGCGGTGGTTGTAATAGTCGATGTAGTCCGTGATGGCGTCGTCCAGGCTTTGAACGGTGTCGAAGGTTCCGGGATGGAAGAGCTCGGATTTGAGGATGGCAAAGAAGCTCTCCATTGGGGCGTTGTCGAGGCAATTGCCTTTGCGTGACATGCTCTGTTGGAGGCCTCTGGCTTCCAGCCTGCGTTGGAATGCCGACATCTGATACTGCCATCCCTGATCGGAATGCAGGATCGGCCTTTCGTTCTCACCAAGCCGGGCGAGGGCTTTGGTCAGCATATTGTCCACCATTTTGAAGCGTGGCCGCCGCGCCGTCTCGAACGCGACGATCTCGCCATTGTAGAGATCCATGACCGGGGACAGATAGAGCTTGTCGCCGGCCAGGCTGAACTCCGTCACGTCGGTCACCCATTTGCGGTTGGCGCGGTCGGCGCCGAACTTGCGCTGCAACAGATCGGGAGCGGTCCGCCCAGCCTCGCCCCTGTAGGAGCGATACTTCTTCGGCCTGACCAGCGACTTCAATCCCATCCCGGCCATCAGGCTCTGGACGGTCTTGTGGTTGACGCGCCGGCCCAACCGGTGCAGTTGCGCAGTCACCCGGCGATAGCCGTAGCGACCCTTGTGGCTGTCGAAGATGGCCTTGATCGCCGCCTTCAGCGCCGCATGGCGGTCCGAGCGCTTCGCTGCTTTCTGTCTGTAATAGAACGTGCTGCGCGCAAGCTTCGCCAGCTCGAGCAGCCCCTCAAGCGAATGCAACGGCCTTAACGCCTGGACGGCTTGCGCTTTTTGAGCGCATGTCCCTGCGTTAAGGCCTCTAGTTTTTTTAGGTAGTCGTTCTCCATCCGCAGATGCTTCAGCTCAGCCAGCAGTTCTTCGCGGCTTTTGGCCTCGTCACTGGCTGCAACAGGCACTGCGGGGGACGGCGGCTTTGACATGGGTCGTCCTCTGGGACGTGGGCCGAGCGCCTCTATCCCGCCCGCATGATAGCGCTTCTCCCAGCCCGTCAGGCAACTGGCATTGCGGATATTGAACAATGCAGCCGTCTGCCGATACGACAGACCTTCCTCCCACATTCGCTCAAGCACCGACAGCCTGAACGCCGCGTCGTAACGACCGTACTTACCAGATAGCCCGGCATCGCCATGCGCCTGGTACAACGCAACCCACTTGCGAACAGTGGCCGCATCAACGCCATGCATCGACGCCGCACTCGCGCAGCTCTCATCCCCGCCTAAATAGCTATCGACAACCGAGCGCTTGAAACTCTCGCTGTATTTGGACATGCAAAACCCCCGAAGGTTGTGTCCAACTTTCGGGGG
>NZ_JAMYLI010000069.1:0-1403 GCF_040317955.1 Mesorhizobium sp. M1342
TAATGCAGTTCACTTAGGCACCTTCAGTGTTCTGACAGGATATTTGGCTGGTAGCTTTTTGACGACACGGGGGCATGATCGCCCCCGTGTTTTTGGGAGGATGAGGTCTCCCAGCCGTTGTCTTAATCGGATGAGGTGTGCGGGTAGTTTTGCTGGCGCTTCGATCGCCATCCACCCCCATTCGTGACGAATGTAGTGCAGGGCTGTGGTGAAGCTCAATTCGGTTGGCTTGACCTCGGCTTCAGAGGCAACCTCGGCCATTTCCAACCGCACCAGATTGTAAGCCAGCAAGGCTCCCCAAACTTCCTGATAAACGGTCTGCGGTGTGCCGCTGCGCAGCGTCAATTCGCTGCCAAGAAGCTCCTGCTTCAGCTCTCGATAGCTGGTTTCGATCCGCCAGCGGTCTTCGTATTGCTGCACGATCTCCTGGGCAGGATAGGCCTTCTTGTCCGTCAATGAGGTGAGCAATATTCGCTTTTGCCCATGCCGGTTGACCGTCTCGATCGCCCGAGCTTCCCAGAATGTCGGCAAGTCGGGCTCGGCCTCGCGTGCTTGCGGCGAGACTTTCATGCGCACCCGATAGTCGGTGGCGTTCTGGTCCAGGCGCTGCCATGCACTGTTGCCTTTGGCCGGCAGGAGCCAATGACGTTGCTTGCCCTTCGATTGAAGCTGCAGCAGCAGGCTGGCGCTGAAAAAGCCCTTGTCGAAGACCGTCAGGGATTGGTCCGGCACTTGGTCGAGCAAGCTCTTGGCATAGAGCATCTCATTCTTGCCGTAGATCCCAAACACCGCATCACGCACCAGGTGCGTGGCGAGCGCCGTCAGGGTCAAGAGCCGTAGCTGCGGATAACTTGCAACAGCGCCGGATGCATAGGCTTGCGCTCCAAAATGCGCGCGGTTCTCCACGCTGTCGGCGACACGCAATGTGCTGCCATCCACGGCATAGCGCGCAAGACCCCGCCAGCCTCGCCCGACTTGGTGTCGCTCGTCCCAGCACGTCGCGCTCATCGCAAACAACTGCGCCAGCGGCGCCTGGCCTAAGCGCTGGCGGGCCTGCGTCAAGGCGCTCTTGGCAATGTCCGGGTTCACCTCATCGGGCAACACCAGATCCAGATGGGCCACCACCTCAGGCATGGACTGATGACGATACAAGGAAAGCGCAATCACCAGCCAGACAACTTGCTCGGCGGGGAGCTTGCGCTTGCGGATGCTCGCCTTGCCGCTGCTGGCAAGCGCCAAGGCGATCCATTCCGGATCAATTGCACCCGAAAGTGCCGATAAATCGGCTGTATGTCCTATGCGACCTGGCATCTCAAAACACGAACAGGATGGAAACGAATCTCCATCCTGTTCGATAGGTCTTACCAGATCCTCATCCAGCCCAACTTAAGTGAACTGCATTA
>NZ_JAMYLI010000070.1:0-1211 GCF_040317955.1 Mesorhizobium sp. M1342
CCGAGTTGCGTGACCATGCTCGTTCTGTGCCGGCGGCGGTGCAGCCAGATCCTCCAATAGGGGTCTCCGGTCGCGACAAGGGTCCTCTTTATTCCAACGATGCGACCCTTGTCGAAGGGCTGAGGTCAGCACTCTATGCCGGTAAGGTCGGGGAGATCACGGTCAAGCGCCATGTAGATATTCTTTTCGGCTTTGGTCATTGGCTCGTTGAAAATAACAAGCCGGGGATTGCGGATCGGCTTCACGAGGAGTCGCTGGATCGGGATCGCAAGGAGTACGAGATCTGGGGTGGCGGCCCCTCGGCCGTGGCTGGGTCACTGGGTCGTCTCAAGACGTGGGCGGGCGGAGCGCCAGTGGTGGGCCGCCCGGCCCTGAATCCCCACCCTGCCGACGCCGTGCTCATCAGAGAGTACACAGCGGCTCTCATCAAAGCGTACGAGGCAGCGCCGACCGGGCCGAAACCCCGTACCGTTGAGGTCTATGGGTCTGCTCTTAGACGTTTCAGTCAATGCCTGGTTGAAAACAAAAAGCCGGGGATTGCGGATCGGCTTCACGAGCGGTCGCTGGATGAAGATGCCAAGCGCTATATGAAAACCGCTGAAATCAGTGCACTAACTCATGTCCGGAAGTTCGCACTCGGGCGCGAAATTGCCCTTGCTGCTCGTCCGGAAGACGCAGTCGGCATGGAGGCTCGTGCCATTGGGGACGCCGCTGCGCAGACCGCGGCACAAGCTCATGGCCACGCAGGAGAGCAGGGACCCATCTCTCGAGCTCAACAAGTCGCGCCAGCGCCGTTTGAACGGCACTTGGGCAAGAAGCGCGAGGCCCAGGTCGGACTGACGAGTACACTTGACAGGAGCAACCTCGTGAACAGCGGGGGCGTCATCATAAACAATGAACATTCCACAGCGCTGTTGAGACCGGCGAAGAGGCAGAGGACTGATAATCCGCAAAGCCGCGCCATGGGGCGGCAACTGAGCGAAGCAACCACGACGTCCATCAGCCAAGCCTCCGATCAAGCCCGAGCGGACCTAGTGGCTTCCTTCAGAAGCAGGGAGCGCTCCGACGCGGGGCGTTGAGCTCCATGGCTGGGGTCAAGCAGAACAGCTCTCTTGACGACAGAGGCGCTGATGCGATCTCCGGACCGGTAGCTCTCGCCGTAATTGATCAGGCTGGTACTGTTGGAAGGCTTGATCAGCCTCGTCACCCCA
>NZ_JAMYLI010000071.1:0-1171 GCF_040317955.1 Mesorhizobium sp. M1342
GGGCCTGTTGCAAAATTGTGTGGATGTGATTCCCTGTTTTTGAACCAGGGATCTTGCGATGACGACGAAGCCGAGCGGTCAGTTCAGTTTTGTGGAGGCTCTGCTGCCGCAGGGTCTTGGTCGGAGCGGTCGCCTGGACCGGTTGTCGTTGCTGGTGAAGTGGTATCGCTTCGAGAAGATCCTGGCACGGCTGCGCTCGCCGGCCGGACCAGGCCGGCCTGCCTACAATTCGTTGGTGATGTTCAAGGCGCTTCTGCTGCAGTCCTTGTATGGACTGTCGGACAGCGAACTGGAGGAGGCGCTCGCCGATCGGCTGTCGTTCCGCCGCTTCGTTGGGCTGACGCTCGAAGAGACGGTGCCCGACCACACCACGCTCAACCGCTTTCGCAATCGTCTCGTCGAGGCGGGGCTTCTGGAGAAGCTGTTTGGCGAACTGGACCGTCAGTTGGACAAGGCCGGGCTGATCCTGCGGCGCGGTACGATGCTCGATGCCACGGTGATCGAGACGGCGGCGGCACGGCCACCCAGTGGAACGGCGCACGAGGCCGGCGAGGCTGGCGATCCCGATGCCGGCTTTACACGCCGGCAGGGCAAGCCTGGCTCCTCCTATGGCTACAAGGCCCATGTCGGTGTCGACCAGGGCTCTGGCCTGATCCGCCGGGTGAGAACGACAGCGGCCAACGTCAACGACACGGTCGAGGCAGATCATCTGATCTGTGGCGACGAAGGCGCAGTGCTGGCGGATGCGGCCTATCACACCAAGGCGCGCCAGGTATTGCTGAGGGAGCGCGGGATCAAGCCAAGACTGATGCGGCGCGCCAACAAGCATCATCCGCATCTGCCAGCGCGCCTGAAGCATTTCAACCGGCTCATTGCGCGGCAACGCTTCGCCGTCGAGACGACCTTTGCCACCTTGAAGAACCGCATGCGGCTTTGCGCCATCCGCTACCGCGGCTTGGCCAAGGCGGCAGGACAGATCCTCATCGCCGCCATCGCCTTCAACATGCGCCGCTGGGTGACGCTGGCGACCTAATACAGGGTCGCATTGCGCCCGAAATCCGCCGAACCCGTCAAACCCCAGCCAATCCGGCCTCAAACCCGAGCCGCAAGGCACCCCACATTGGCCTGACCCTCCCTCCTTGCCCCTATAACTTAATAACGCAACGGGCCC
>NZ_JAMYLI010000072.1:0-1154 GCF_040317955.1 Mesorhizobium sp. M1342
AGAGCGACTATCTGGGGTGTCAAGTTGCAATTACGAACTCGTTGCGCGCATCGCGTGCTTTTGCATTGAGGATGACCAGGAGTTTTCTGGCGAGTGCGATGCGGATGAGCATTTTTGGCTTTCCCGCCTGTTGCAACCGTTGAGCGAAAGCTTTGAGATGAGGATCGAATTTGGCCACGATAGCTGCGACGATGAAGAGGATGCCACGCGGCCCGGCGCGTCCGCCTCGCACATGCCTGTTGCCGGTGCGCTTGCCGCTATCGTTGGCGAAAGGAGCCAGGCCTGCCAGCTTGGCGATGGCCTTGTTGGAGATGAGGCCGATCTCGGGCAGTTCGGCCATCAGACGGGCGACAGTGCGCCCGGCTACGCCCTTGAGCGAACGAAAGGCTCGCTCCAGCCTGGCCCACAGCGGATCGTCATCGATCATCGAGGCAATCTCGCCTTCCAGGCGCCGTTGCTCGCGCTTGAGGAAGGCCAGCGTCGCCTCGATGCTGGCGCATACCTCGGCGTCGCATGCGGCACTTCTACGCTGCTTGTTGATGGTCGCATCGCCGACAATCTGGCAAAGCCGGCCAACCAACGCGGTAAGCCGCTGTTGGGCAGCGCTTGGCGGTGGCGTCGGCACCGTGTTCTTGACTGCGCCGTAATGGGCGATGACAGCGGCGTCGATCCTGTCGGTCTTCTCCAGATAGCCCATCGCCTCGGCGAAACGGCGCACGCTCTTGGCATTGACCACGCCGCACGGCATGCCGTGCGCCCACAAGAGCATGAACCCCAGCCGTTCATAGCCGCCCGATGCCTCCATCACCGCAAGGGCTGCGCCATGGCTGCGGCAGAACAGCCAAAGAGCTGCAATCCCCGCCGCATCGTTGGCGAAGCGCGCTGCCGCTCCGCCAGGCCGGACATGCGCGTCCAGCCAATCTTTCGAAACATCAACTCCACAAATAATCCTGTTCACGGTAACCTGCCTTGTGCGTACGGTTGGAACCAAGCGACTGTTCGGTCGTGCGTGACGAAGGCGAAGATCCCAAGCTCTCCCGCGGTTGTAACCTCAGGTGGTACGGGCGACTTCGCCAAGCCAAGGTCCGGGCGGCCGCCCGGACCTTGGCTCAATCGCTCTAATCCCACGAAATCTCTCTCGTGTAGATACAAGG
>NZ_JAMYLI010000073.1:0-1050 GCF_040317955.1 Mesorhizobium sp. M1342
CTAGAGCGTTTCATATTTTGACGGAAGCGTAGCCTGCGTTTTCGAAGTAGTTCTTGCATTCGGCTGCCTCGATGGTTTCGACGAGGTGGCCGATGTGGCGCCACGTGTCCTCGACGGTGCGTTTCTGAGCTTGTCGCATCCAGTGTTTGATCTTGGCGAAGGCCTGCTCGATCGGATTGAGGTCCGGCGAGTAGGGCGGCAGATACCAAAGCCTGGCGCCGGCAGCTTTGATCGTCTGCCTGATGGCCGCCGACTTATGGCTTCCCAGGTTATCCATGACCACGATGTCGCCGGGCTTCAGCACGGTGATGAGCTGCTGCTCGACATAAGCACGGAAGCATTGGCCGTTGATCGGTCCGTCGAAGACGCAAGGTGCTGCGAGCCGGTCCCAGCGTAGTGCACCGAGGAAGGTCAGCGTGCGCCAGTGGCCGTGTGGAGCCAAGCCGCGCAGCCGTTTGCCTTTCGGCCCCCAACCTCGCAGTGGAGCCATGTTGGTCTTGATCCAGGTCTCATCGATGAAGACCAGGCACTGTGGATCGAGACCGCTTTGCCAAGAGCGCCATCGCTGGCGCCTGCGGGCAATATCGGCACGCGCCTGCTCAAGGGCGAACAGAGTTTTTTTTGAAGCTCAGGCCTTCGCGGCGCAGGAACAGCCACACCGTATTGTGCGAGACCTTGACCCCGCGAGCATCCAGCTCGTCCTTCAGCCGACGCAGCGTCAGTTCAGAGGTCTGATTAAGCCGCTCCATAATGAAGGCCCGATGCGGCTCAAGGACGCGCTTGCGATGTCCGCCCATCTTGCCCGGCGCCACCGAGCCAGTGGCACGGTAACGCTGCGACCACTTCACTACAGAGGAAACCGCAACGCCAAAGCGCGAGGCAACCGCACGGCAGGTCTCCCCGTCGCCAACCGCCGCTACTGCACGCTCACGAAGATCATTTGAAAGCGCTCGCGTCATCAGATGCTGGCCTCCAATCCAGCCAGCATCTTGAATCACAAACATCCGGCTTTGGGAATCCTACGATTCTCTCAAAATAGGAATCGCTCTA
>NZ_JAMYLI010000074.1:0-841 GCF_040317955.1 Mesorhizobium sp. M1342
AGGTGTGCCGTTGAAACATGTTCTTGTCATTGACGATGATGCCGCAATGCGGCGCCTCATCGCCGAGTATCTCACGATGCATGCCCTGAAGGTAACCGCAGTCCACGATAGCAAGCAGTTTGACTATGTTCTTTCACGTGAGCCAGTCGATCTCGTGGTTGTTGACCTTAACCTAGGCCGGGAGGATGGACTTGCGATCGTCCGCAATCTGGCGACAAAATCGGATGTTCCTATCATAGTGATCAGCGGCGACCGGCTTGATGAGGCGGAAAAAGTGGTTGCACTGGAGCTCGGCGCAACCGATTTCATTCCCAAGCCTTTCGGGATGCGCGAATTCTTGGCCCGCATTCGAGTAGCGCTACGCCAGCGCATTTCTAGTCCGCGAACCAGAGAGCAGCGCTCATTTCGCTTTGGGGCCTGGAAGCTCAGCGTGAAGCAGCGGCGACTGATCTGTGCGGAGCGTGGCGAGGTCAAGCTTACCGCATGTGAGTTCAATCTCTTGATCGCATTTCTGGAGAACCCCCGCAACGTGCTATCCAGAGAACGGCTTTTGCTCGCGAGCCGTGTGCGTGGAGAAGAGGTGTACGATCGAAGTATCGATGTCCTAATCATGCGCTTGCGCCGAAAGCTGGAGGCTGATGCGGCCAACCCTCGCCTGGTCAAAACATCCCGTGGCGCAGGGTACTTCTTCAACGCTGACGTAGATGTTAGCTACGGAGGCACGTTGGCCGCGTGACAGTGAGCTATGCTGGAGATTGGGGTGACGAGGCTGATCAAGCCTTCCAACAGTACCAGCCTGATCAATTACGGCGAGAGCTACCGGTCCGGAGATCGCATCAGC
>NZ_JAMYLI010000075.1:0-701 GCF_040317955.1 Mesorhizobium sp. M1342
TCGCGGACAACCACCGGCAGCAGCGCGAGTATGGCGATGCTCGCCAGGCCAAAGAGGGTTCCGCGCGCGATCGCGGCCTTGATTTCCGATGACATCGCCGTGAAGCGCAGCCCGTCATAGATCGCCGTCCTCATCGACTCGCGTGGAAGAGGGGAAGAACGAACCTTCCACTTGCAGCGCCAAATAGTGGCCAAGGGTACGAAATAGGTGAGCGTGGTCACCGCGAATGCCGCCATAAGGCCAAACGAGGCAACTACAATGCCGCCGAGCGCCGGGCCCACAGTCCGGACGGTATTGAATCCAACAGAAAGCAGGGTGACGGCAGCGGGAACATCTCGTCGATCCACAATATCGCCAACCGACGCTTGCCAGGCCGGATCATTGAGAGCACCGCCGCTTGCGATCAAGAAGCTGAAGCCGAGGATCATCCACGGACTGACAAAGCCCAGCGCCAGCGATGCGGTCAGCATCGCGGAGGCAGTCACCATAAGGCACCGACCGGCGAACATGACCCGGCGCCGGCTGAAATTGTCAGCGAGAGCCCCGGCGAAGACAGACAAGACGAAGGCGGGCAGGTTCGATGAAGCCTGAACCAACGCAACCATCAGATCGGAAGTCGAGATCGTTGCCATCAGCCAGCTGATGGCGACAGTCTGCATCAACCAGCCGAGGCTTGAAACCTGCGTCGCGAGCCAGATCGA
>NZ_JAMYLI010000076.1:0-582 GCF_040317955.1 Mesorhizobium sp. M1342
CGGTCCAGGCCCGGCGAGTGGGCTTTGAGCAGCACGTGTCCGAGGCGCTCCGGCCGCTGTTCGATGGTCGAGCTGACGAGCCGCCAACCAAACCAGAGGAGCTTCTGCGACTGGAACAGGGGGTTTCGCGAGGTGCTTCAGCGAGGGCAGGATCATCAAGCCGCCTCGTCTTTTTTCAGCAACCCAGGGATGCCCGCTGGACGGGATGACCTCAAGGGAAGCGTGTCGGAGGCTTTCGCAAGCTCTGGGACGCCGGAGTTCGGGCCGCCGCCCCCAGTCTTGGCTGCCAGCCAACAGCAGATCCGCCCTTCGCCGGATGAGCTTGACCAGGGCAACCACCTGCCACCCGAGTGAGTCGTCCCAACAATGAACATTCACCAGCGCTGTTGTGGCCAGCGCAGACGCAGAGGGCCCTGAATACGCCGCAAGCCGTCGCCATTCAGCAGCAGCTGAGCGAAATCGGCAATTCAGGCGGCCGCGTGCATATGCAGAGAGGGGCTGATGCGATCTCCGGACCGGTAGCTCTCGCCGTAATTGATCAGGCTGGTACTGTTGGAAGGCTTGATCAGCCTCGTCACCCCA
>NZ_JAMYLI010000077.1:0-507 GCF_040317955.1 Mesorhizobium sp. M1342
CTGGCGCGACGGCGACCAGCGCGCGCCGGACGAGCGGATCGCAGCACAGGACAGGAGCAACCAGCTACCAAGCGAGGAGGTCCTCATCAACCGTGAGCATGATACAGCGGAGTTGAGACCAGCGAAGAGGCAAAGGACCCCGAACAGTCGTCTGCAGGACGTTGCCACTGAGCCGCAGCTGAGCGAGATCGGCAATTCAGGCGCTCGCGTGCTGATGCAGGCCCCCACCCATCAAGTGGGTGCATTGCCATGGGAAGCGCAGCCCATGATGCAAGGGAGCGGACAAGAACACGCCGCGGCGCCGTACGCCGGAGGCAGTGGGTCGATGCTGGGTGCTTCGGTGCTGCAGCCGGGTCACTCAACGGCGCGCCATCATCATGCGCCGGATTCGTCAGTGGTTGATCTGAATCCCCCCGCACCGTCCGAGTTGCGTGACCATGCTCGTTCTGTGCCGGCGGCGGTGCAGCCAGATCCTCCAATAGGGGTCTCCGGTCGCGACAAGGGTCC